>DASWMN010000378.1:0-9762 GCA_036399735.1 Telluria sp.
TCCAGCAATTGCTCTTTATCTTGCTTGGTTGCCATACGCTTATTCTAATGCTTTCAATGTTGATGCATTACGTAAATATCAGGGCATTTACATTTGTTTTCCATCTTACGCGTTTTCCGATTAATGCGCAGATGGCGTCCCGAACCGGAAAATCAAGAGTTGCTTTTTCGCAGAGTGTGGAGAAATTGGCAATAACCGATCAAAACCGCTTGACTTCGTTATTTTTTCCACCAACAATGCGTTTATTGACTTGTACTTATGTACATTGTTAATAAGAAGTGAGCAGGCTGAGGAGGGGGCAGACGCTTCTTGCTTTTATAGCTCGTGTGATTGGTTCTATTTTGAAAGTTCTTTTATGGCAACAGGTACAGTTAAGTGGTTCAATGATTCCAAAGGCTTTGGCTTCATCACTCCAGATGACGGCGGCGAGGATCTGTTCGCGCACTTCTCCGCAATCAACATGAACGGTTTCAAGACCCTCAAAGAAGGTCAAAAAGTTCAATTCGAAGTCACGCAAGGCCCTAAAGGCAAGCAAGCTTCCAACATCCAGGCTGCTTAAGCTACCCGAATGTGAAAAACCCCGCTGCAAGGCGGGGTTTTTTTACGCCCGCCGAATCGTGCCCTTGCACGTCGCATGATACGATTCGCCACTATTTGTATGTATGGGAATCCGCTAGTGACATCAAGCGACCTGGCCACGGACATCGCCTCGGTACAGTCGATCTCGTCGGTACCGACCATTCTGGAAGCCGTGGCCGCCCTCACCGGCCTGCGCTTCGTGTGCATCGCGCGCGTAACCCACGACAGCTGGCACACCTGCGCCGTGCTCGACCTGCTGGGCTTTGGCCTGAAAGTGGGCGACGAGCTCGATGTTGCCACCACACTGTGCGAGGAAGTACGCGACACGCACCAGCCCGTGGTTATCGACCATGTGAGCGAAGACCCCAAATACCGCGACCATCACACGCCCCGCATCTACGGCTTCCAGAGCTATATTTCCATCCCCGTGTTCCGCCCCGACGGTGACTATTTCGGTACCCTGTGCGCGCTCGACCCGAACCCGGCCGACCTGTCGAACAAGGCCACCATTTCCAGCATGACGCTGTTTGCCCAGCTCATTACCAAGCACCTGGAAACCGAGCGCAAGCTCAGCGAATCGCAGACCGCCCTGCTCACCGAACGTGAGACATCGGAACTGCGCGAACAGTTCATCGCCGTCCTCGGCCACGATCTGCGCACCCCGCTCGGCTCGGTGCTGCTGGGGACCGAACTGCTGCAGAATGAAGGCCTGTCGCCGCGCGCGCTCAGCGTGCTTGAGCGCATGCGCCGCAGCGTCCAGCGCATGGCTGGCCTGGTTAATGATGTGGTCGACTTCACACGCGGCAAAATGGGCGGCGGCATCGCGCTCAACCTGAGCCTGGAAAGGTCGCTGCAGGCGCCGCTCATGCAGGTGGTGGAAGAGCTGCGTGGCGCCTATCCCGAACGCGTGATCGAGGTCGATCTGCAATTCGATCAAAGCGTGCTGTGCGACGTGCAGCGGATCCAGCAACTGCTGTCGAATCTGCTCAAGAACGCGCTGGTGTATGGCGACCAGAGCAAGCCGGTCCGCGTGCATTGCACGACCAGGAATGGCATCTTCGAACTGGCGATCACCAACCATGGTCCGGCCATCTCGGCCGCCACCATCGATCAGCTGTTCAAGCCCTTCTGGCGCGCTTCAACGCAAGCCTCGAACGAGGGTCTGGGACTGGGCCTGTTCATCGTCTCCGAGATCGCCCGTTCGCATGGCGGCGAGATGGCAGTCGATTCGAGCGCCGATGCCACCCGCTTCCTGTTCCGCCTCAAGGGCGAGCAATTCGTCGAACGGCGCCGGATCGCCCGGTAAGCACTGTAAATATCCTCGCTGCATGTTAGCAAATGGGTACAATCGGCACTTGCGCTTGCACCCAGGCTGCCACTGACCATTCGAGGAATCCATGTTCAAGAACGTAACGCTCGCCCTCCTGCTGGCGCTGGGCTTGAGCGCCTGCGCCACCCGGGCGGGCGCCCCTGCTGCCGCGGCGCCGCTGGTCGCACCACTGACATCCTGCATCAGCTCGCCTGATGGCACGGCCGTCGCATGCGGGGCGCAAGCGAGCCACTGCCAGCAATCGACCGACGGCAAGGCCATGGCCTGTGGCGGCCTGGCGGCGCACTGCCAGAGCGCCTCATCGGGCAAGGCGGTTGCCTGCGGCGGCCAGGCGGCGTATTGCGAGCATTCTTACGACGGCAGCGCGATTGCGTGCGGCGGCAAGGCCGAGTTATGTCAGAGTTCGCCCGACGGCAAGGCAGTCGCCTGCGGCATCGCCGCCAGCTACTGCGTCCGCTCGAACGATGGCAGCGCCGTCGCGTGCGGTGGCGCTGCCAGCTATTGCCAGGAAGCGGAATCGGGCGGCGCGGTTGCCTGCGGCGGCAAGGCCAGCCAGTGCCAGGCATCGGCAAACGGCAAAGCGGTGGCGTGCGGCGCGAATGCCAGCCATTGCCTGGTGTCGGCAGACGGCAGTGCAGTGGCCTGCGGCGGCGGCGCGGCCCACTGCCAAAATTCAAAAGATGGCAAGCACAGAGCTTGTGGCGGCAAGGCCTGAACGGGCATGCGCACCGCGTCCAGCACCCGGCGCTCGAAGCGGCGCCCCGTCAAGACGTGGAGCAGTGCTTGCTGCCTGGGACGCAACTAGATGCAAAGACGGTCGCCGTCCAGGCAGAAGCTGCCACGGCCCGGCACACCGGTCAGATGCGTGCTCCGCTTTTGCGGCGCACCGCCAGCACCAGACTGCCAAAGGCGGCAGCAAGAAACACCCAGGTCAGCGCCCGCAGCACCAGCCGATGCTGGACGCTCAAGTCCAGCAACAGGATCGCGCCAGGACGGCCTGCCTGCAACAACAAAAACAAGCCGGCACCGGCCAGTAGCAAGGCCGCGAGCAGCGCGACGATGCGCCCGACATTTGCTGACACGCTCTGCCAATCTAAAAAATATTCAAAATAAAAAACTGCAGGACGCCGTCGGACTCAGTGGTACATCCACATGCTGCCCGCCACCCCCAGCACCATCAGGACAATGCCCAAGCCCACGAAGCGCATGAAAGAACGTTCATCCTGCTCGACCGGCTAGCTGATCTCCCGCACCAGCTGCCGCCTGGCATACACACCGGCCACGAAAAAAACAAGCGACCCCGGCGCCCACCAGAGCGAGGACCTGGTCACGGCAAACCCAGAGCAGCCAGGCCCATGACGAACAAGGTTATCACGAACACCAATGTCTCCATGCCGCCCCATTGGAAAAAGAAAAGCCCGCATGCCTCTCGGAATGCGGGCCATGTGCTGCGATCGCGCGTATTACATCTGCTCGATCATGACATCGCCAAAGCCCGAGCACGATACTTGTGTCGCACCTTCCATCAGGCGCGCGAAGTCGTAGGTGACTTTCTTGCTGGCGATCGATTTCTGCATCGAACTGATGATCAGGTCGGCCGCTTCCACCCAGCCCATGTGCCGCAGCATCATTTCAGCCGACAGGATCAGCGAACCGGGGTTCACATAATCTTTGCCTGCGTACTTTGGCGCGGTGCCGTGGGTCGCTTCGAACATGGCCACCGAGTCCGACAGGTTGGCGCCCGGCGCGATGCCGATGCCGCCCACTTGTGCTGCCAGCGCGTCGGAGATGTAGTCGCCGTTCAGGTTCAGGGTCGCAATGACGCTGTACTCTGCCGGGCGCAGCAGGATCTGCTGCAGGAAGGCGTCGGCGATCGAATCCTTGACAGTGATGTCGCGCCCGGTCTTCGGATTCTTGAATTTGCACCATGGGCCGCCATCGATCAGCTCGGCGCCGAATTCCTTTTGCGCCAGCGCGTACGCCCAGTCGCGGAAGCCCCCTTCGGTGTACTTCATGATGTTGCCCTTGTGGACGATCGTGACCGATGGCTTGTCGTTGTCGATGGCGTACTGCAGCGCCTTGCGCACCAGGCGTTCGGTGCCTTCGATCGAGACCGGCTTGATGCCCAGACCCGAGGTGTTCGGGAAGCGGATCTTCGATACGCCCATTTCCTTGATCAGGAAGTCCATCAGCTTTTTGGCGCCTTCGGAGCCTTGCTGGTATTCGATGCCGGCGTAGATGTCTTCCGAGTTCTCGCGGAAGATCACCATGTCGGTCTTTTCCGGCTCGCGCACTGGCGAAGGCACGCCGGTGAAGTAGCGCACCGGGCGCAGGCAGACGTACAGGTCGAGCTGCTGGCGCAGGGCGACGTTGAGCGAACGGATGCCGCCGCCCACAGGCGTGGTGAGCGGGCCCTTGATCGAGACCACATAGTCCTTCAGAACCGCCAGGGTTTCTTCCGGCAGCCACACGTCGGGGCCGTACACGGTGGTCGATTTTTCGCCTGCGTAGATTTCCATCCAGCTGATCTTGCGCTTGCCGCCGTAGGCCTTGGCCACGGCCGCGTCGACCACTTTGATCATGACCGGGCTGATGTCAACGCCGGTACCGTCGCCTTCGATATAGGGAATGACTGGGTTATCTGGTACATTCAGCGAAAAATCGGCATTGACGGCAATTTTTTGGCCGTCAGCAGGTACTTTGATATGTTGATACATCGTGATCTCCGATTGGATGAAAAACTATCGCGAAAATGCTAGTCTTCTATAAGACACAAGACGCGCGTTTCTTATTATGCACCAGTATTTTACTGGGCGCTACGGCTTTGCGACACTGGCAAGATGTCCGCAAGCTTAACATTTTCCGACTGCTGCTTATTATGCCCCTCATTTTGTTTAACAAGCCGTTCCAGGTCCTGTGCCAGTTCTCCCCGCAGGATGGACGCGCCAGTCTGGCCGACTATATCAAGACGGCCAATGTCTACCCGGCCGGACGCCTGGACGCCGAATCGGAAGGCCTGATGCTGCTGACCGACGACGGCAAGCTGCAGCACGCAATTGCCCACCCCGACCACAAGGAAGCCAAGACCTACCTGGTGCAAGTCGATGGCGAACCCGACGCCGGCGCACTGGCCCGCCTGCAGGGCCCGCTGGACCTGGGCGACTTTGTCACCAAGCCCTGCCGCGCGGTACTGATTGCCGAACCGGCCTGGCTGTGGCCGCGCAATCCGCCTATCCGGGTGCGCGCCGACAAGCCCACCAGCTGGATTGCCATCACCCTGCAGGAAGGCAAAAACCGCCAGGTGCGGCGCATGACAGCGGCGGTCGGCTTGCCGACGCTGCGCCTGGTGCGCAGCAGTATCGGGCCATTTTCACTGGCCACCCATCCCTTGATGCCGGGCGAATCGATGGAAGTGCCGGCCGATGGCGTGCGCCGCGCATGAGGCAGTCAACGGCCGGGACGTGCGCCGCGTTAAAATAGTGTTTTCCGCCACCCAGAATTGCTGACAATGAAAAAACTTTTGGCCACCACGTCTAGCGCCCTGCTCCTGCTCGCCGCCGGCAGCGCCCTCGCCCAGCAGACGCCCTTCGGCAGCGCCCAGCTGTCAGCGGGGATGCACCTGATCAAGGCCGAAGTGGCCGCCAACGATCCGCAGCGCCAGCAAGGGCTGATGTTCCGCGAAAAAATGGATGCCAATCACGGCATGGTCTTCGTCTTCGAAGGGACGAACGGCCAGTGCATGTGGATGAAAAATACCCCGCTGCCGCTGTCGGTGGCCTTCATCGACGAGAAAGGCAAGATCGTCAATATCGAAGACATGCAGCCGCAGACCCTGGAGAGCCACTGCTCGACCAAGCCGGTGCGCTACGCACTGGAAATGAACCTGGGCTGGTTCAAGCAAAAGAATATCAAGCCGGGCATGACCATTGGTGGCTTGCCGGGCCTGAAGTAAGGCCCGAGCAAGAATCACGCACATTGCCCCGCGGGGGCAATGAAGCGGCAGACACAAGCGAAAAAACCCGCCGTGACCAGGTCAGGCGGGTTTTTTACCAATCACAAGCTGCTCGGCGGAACCAGTCCGCCTTCACACCGGGCTATTAAGCGGCCAGTGCTTTCAGAGCTGCAGCCAGACGGCTCTTGTGGCGAGCTGCCTTGTTCTTGTGAATGATTTTCTTGTCAGCGATGCTGTCGATCTTCGACACGGAGGTCTGGAAGATCGTGGTTGCAGCCGCTTTGTCGCCAGCCTGGATGGCCTTGCGAACAGCTTTGATTGCGGTACGCAGGGTCGAACGCTGCGACGAATTGTGAGCGTTTTGCTTAACTGCTTGACGAGCGCGTTTGCGCGCTTGTGCGGTATTTGCCATGGAATTTCCTAGATCGGGTCAAGTTGCGTTTGCAAACATTAGCGTCTGCTAAACATTAGTGTCTGCGTAACAGAATTCTGTACAGCCTTCGATTATAGCGAATTATTCCGTCAAGGGCAATTCTTAAATCGACAATCGATCCGCGCGCCCCTGCCGGGCTATAATCCGCCCCCATGAACTTGCTCAAGACCCTCGCCGCCATTTCCAGCATGACCATGCTGTCCCGCGTCACCGGATTGCTGCGCGAGAGCCTGATGGCCCGCGCTTTCGGTTCCGGCATTTATACCGACGCCTTCATTGTCGCCTTCCGCCTGCCCAACCTGCTGCGCCGCCTGTTTGCCGAGGGTGCCTTCTCGCAAGCATTCGTGCCTTTGTTGTCGGAATATAAAAACAAGAACGGCGAGCCGGAGACCAAGGAACTGATCGACCAGGCCGCCACCTTCCTGCTCTGGAGCACGGTCCTGATCAGCCTGGCCGGCATGCTGGCCGCCCCGCTGCTGATCTACTGGATCGTGGACCCGGCCAGCCAGACGCCGGACAGCAACCGCGCCGCGGTGTGGATGACGCGCTTCATGTTCCCCTACATCGCCTGCATGTCCTTCGTGGCCCTGGCTGGCGGCGTGCTCAACACCTGGCGCCAGTTCAAGATTCCCGCGTTCACGCCGGTGATGTTGAACATGTCCTTCATCCTTGCCTCGCTGTTCCTGCCCAAGTACCTGGAAACGCCGATCTACGCGATGGCCATCGCGGTCATGGTGGGCGGCCTGCTCCAGGTCGGCCTGCAGATCCCATCGCTGATCAAGATCGGCATGCTGCCGCGCATCCACCTGAACCCGATGCGCGCCCTGCGCGATCCGGGCGTGCGCCGCATCCTGCAAAAAATGGGGCCGGCGCTGCTGGGCGTGTCGGCCGCACAAATCAGCCTGTTGATCAATACCACCATTGCCGGCCACCTGGGGCCGGGCAGTGTCTCCGCCCTGAGCTGGGCCGACCGCCTGATGGAGTTCCCTACCGCGATGCTGGGCGTGGCACTGGGCACGATCTTGCTGCCGGGTTTGTCGAAGGCGATCGCCAACGACGACCCGAAAGAATATTCGGGCCTGCTCAACTGGGGCCTGCGCCTGACCTTCCTGCTGTCCCTGCCTGCCGCGGTCGGTCTGGCGGTGCTGGCCGAACCACTGATCGCCACCCTCTTCAATTACGGCCAGTTCGACGCGGCTGCCACGCGCGCCTCGGCGGCGCCGCTGGTGGCCTACAGCGCCGGCCTGCTGGGCATTATCGTGGTCAAGATCCTCACGCCCGCCTTCTACGCGCGCCAGGATTTCCGCACGCCGGTACGAATCGCCATTGGCACGGTGGTCGCGGTCCAGCTGCTCAATTTCGTGCTGGTGCCACCGCTGGGCGTGGCCGGCCTGGCCCTGTCGATCGGTCTGGGCGCCTGCATCAACGCCGGCTGCATGTTTTTCCTGCTGCGCAAGCGCGACATCTTTTCGCCGCAGCCAGGCTGGCCCCTGTTCTTTGCCAAACTGGGCGTTGCGGTGGTGGCGATGGGCGCGCTGGCCTGGTATGCGCGCCAGTTGTTCACCTGGACCGGTCCGGGCGTGCATGGTCTGATGCGCGCGCTCGAGCTGGGCGCCATTGTCGCGCTGAGCGTGATCGTGTATTTCTCGGTGCTGTTCGTGCTGGGATTCCGGGTGCGCGACTTCCGCCGTACCGGCCGCTAGCGTTTTCCTGGCGGGGGCGGCGCGAACGGGTCCGGACCCGACGCAGCCCCGCTGCTGGAAGCGCCCTGCTCGGCCTGACGCAGGGCTTCCTCGGCGCGCCGCTCGGCTTCCTCGGCTGCCTGGCGCTGTGCCTCGGCCATGGCGTCGGCGGCCCGTTCCTGGGCGGCCGCGCTCTCGGCTTCCACTTCTTCGCGGGCCGGCCCTTCCGGCTGCGGCTCCGGCGGCACGTCCGGGGCCGCAGCCGGCGTCGCTGCCGATGCCGATGCTGCACTTGCGGCCTGGGCCGGGTCGTTAAACAGCGACGGCGCGGCCGCGGCCTGGGGCGAATTTGGTGGCGTGAACAAGGTGCCAGGCACGCCCTCGCCGCCGGCCACCATGAACTTCCAGTCCGAAATACGCTGACGGTTTTCCATGTTCTGGAAGCGAATGTCGAAATTGGCCACTTTCAGCGGGCGCCGGTTCGACAGGCTGTACACGCCCACGATGCCCACCTTCTCGCCCAGGTAGACAATGCCCCATTCGGCCTTGCCAGTGATCGGGTCGACAAAAATCTTGCGCAGATGGCGGCGCGGATTGGGAAAGCGCGGGTCGCGCACCAGGTCCTGCAGGGTAGGCGGCTGCTTGAGCTGCCCTGCCGGGGTGGCTGCGGCATAACTGCGCAGCGCTTCGCTGAACTGGGCGCCGATCTCAAGCAGCTCTTCTTCCGCTGCGGCGCGTTCGAACAGCGTGCCCATTTTCAGGCCAGCCGCCCCCACCAGGCCCAGGATCGCCAGCAGGATGATCAGGCCCAGATAAGTAAATCCCTGCTGGCCCGCGCGTGGCATCGGCACTACCATTCGGCGAACGGCTTCCCGTGCTTGTCGTTGCCGGGCGCGCCACTGCGGATGCCCGCCACACTGCCCTTGCTCGCGTCTTCGGGCGCTGTCAGGATCCAGGTTTCGGTACTCTCGGTGAGCGGATCGACCGGCAGCGCGCGCAGGTAGTGCTTGTCCACCAGCTGCTGCAGCGAATCGGGATAACGGCCGCGGTCGGAATAGAACTGGTCGATCACGTCGCGTGTATTGCGCAAATTTTCGTGCAGGATGGTTTCCTTGGCGCTGTCGATGCTGGGGAAGTAGCGCGGCACGGCCAGCGTCAGCAGCAAGGCCACGATCGCCAGCACCACCAGCAATTCGATCAGCGTAAAGCCGCGTCGGTTCATGGTTACCATTTTTTGTACGGAATCTCGTTCAGGCCGCTGCGCTCGGACTTCGAATACACATCATAGACGTCCTCGCCTTCCTGCGGATCGCTGGCCTCGCTGGCGTAGCTGCGCTTGCCCCAGGTCTGGGCGTCGGTCAGCGCGCTGTCGCCATTGAACGGGTCGCGCGGCACGCGGCGCAGGAAGAACAGCTTGGCACGCTTGGGATTGCGCAGGTCGGGCGCGCCCTCCACCAGCTCTTCGAGCGACTTGGGATAGCCATTGCTGTTGAGGGAACGGGCTATCCGTCCTTCGTCGTAGGCCTTCTTGTAAGCGTCGATCCCGGTGCGGATGTCGCGCAGCGCGCGGCGCAGCTCCTGCTCCTGCTTGCGCTGCACGCTGACCTGGGTGACCGGCACCACCAGGGTCGCGAGCAAGGCCAGGATCGACAGCGTGACCAGCAGTTCGATCAGCGTGAAGCCGCTTCCTGGGGCCCGGGCGCGCATCATTGCTGCTCTTTGACCGGTGCGGTATCGGGCGCGGGGATGGGCGTCACCTGCGGCGCCGGCTGGACCGCTGGCAGTG
>DASWMN010000379.1:0-3003 GCA_036399735.1 Telluria sp.
GCGATAAGAAGTAATGAAGAATACAATGATTTTCGGGTTCCACGCGGTGACCTCGCGTTTGCGTCATGAGGCCGCTTCTGTGGAAGAGATCTTTGTCGATGCCACCCGTAACGACCGCCGCATGAGCGACCTGATTGCGGGCGCCAAGGCAGCCGGCGTGCGCGTGATGCCGGTGGAATCGGCGCGTCTGGACAAGATCGTCGGTACCCGCCGCCACCAGGGCGTGATCGCGTTCGCCAGCCAGTTGTCGCTGGCCCGCAACCTGGATGAATTGCTCGATGCAATTGAAGGTCCGCCCATGCTGCTGATTCTTGATGGCATTACCGATCCGCACAATCTGGGCGCTTGCCTGCGTGTGGCCGACGGCGTGGGCGCGCATGCGGTCATCGTGCCGAAAGACCGTGCGGTGGGGCTGAACGCCACGGCAGCCAAGGTCGCCAGCGGTGCTGCAGAAACCGTTCCGTATATCACCGTGACCAATCTGGCGCGCACCATGCGTGACCTGAAGGACCGCGGGATCTGGCTGATCGGCACCAGTGATGATGCTGACAAAGGCCTGTACGAAGCCGACTTTACCGGCCCGACCGCGCTCGTCATGGGTTCGGAAGGCGAGGGCATGCGCCGCCTGACGCGCGAGACCTGCGATCTGCTGGTGGGGATTCCGATGTTCGGTTCGGTCGAGAGCCTGAACGTCTCCGTGGCGTCAGGCGTCTGCCTGTACGAAGCACGCCGCCAGCGTCTGGCCAAAGAAGGCTGATCCGCCCAGCATCGCCTTCGCGAGGGCGATGTCCTTGGTTCGCAAGGGATGTATGCTCTGCGCGTGGCCTAACGGCCCTTGCGACCAGCCAAGCAAGCATGGAGCGAATGCGCTACCATGTTCGTATTGCAACAGCTTTTACCCCGCCATTCTATGTTTTCCAACCTGCGCGAAGATATCAAGAGCATCATTGAACGCGACCCTGCGGCACGTAATGGATGGGAAGTGTTCACTTGTTATCCAGGCTTTCAGGCGATCATGATGCATCGCTGGGCGCATGCCTGCTGGCTTGCCCGACTGAAATGGATTGGCCGCTTCATTTCTTATCTTGCCCGCATCATCACCGGCATCGAAATCCATCCCGGCGCCACCATCGGCCGGCGCGTCTTCATTGACCATGGTTTCGGCGTGGTCATTGGCGAAACGGCCAACGTGGGCGACGACTGCACCATCTACCAGGGCGTCACCCTGGGCGGCACCTCGCTCAACAGCGGCACCAAACGCCATCCCACCCTGGAGCGCGGTGTGATCATCGGCGCCGGGGCCAAGGTGCTCGGCTCGTTCACGGTGGGCGAATATGCCAAGGTCGGCTCGAACGCGGTGGTCATCAAGCCAGTGCCGGCCGGTGCAACCGCGGTCGGCAACCCGGCCCACATCGTGCAGAAAGACGTCGATGGACGCAGTGCCCACTTGTTTTCGGCCTATGGCGTCACGCCCAACGGCGACGATCCGCTGTCCAAGGCACTGCACGGCCTGATCAACCACGCCGCCCGCCAGGACGAACAGATCGAACGCCTGACGGCGCTGATGAAGGCCTCCGGCATCGCCTGCTCGAGCATGCCTGATTGTGATAAATTGAACTCGGTAGAGCTGAACAAACTCGTCGAGTAAGGAACCCCCCGCATGAGCAACGACACCACAGACGGCGCCGCCGTACTCGATCCGTTCGAGATCCGCGTGCTGGCCGTACTGGCTGAAAAAGAAGCGCTCACGCCGGACAACTATCCGATGTCGCTGAACGCGATCACCAACGGCTGCAATCAACTCTCCAGCCGCGACCCGGTGATGCAGCTGTCGGACGACACGGTGCAGGAAGTCTTGCAAAGCCTGATGCAGCGCAAGTACGTGAACGGCATCACCCAGGCTGGCGCGCGCGTGACCAAGTACGAGCACCGCATGCGCGTGAAATGGTCGCTGGAGCAGGACAAGCTGGCCGTGCTCACCATCCTGATGCTGCGCGGCCTGCAGACCGCCGGCGAAATCCGCACCCGCAGCGGGCGCTTGCACGAATTCAAGTCCGTGGCCGATGTTGAAGCTTGCCTGCAATTTCTGATCGATAAATATCCGCCCATCGTGGCACGCCTGGCGCTGGCGCCGGGCACCAAGGAGCCGCGCTACGGCCAATTGCTCGGTGGGGATGCCGCGCTGGCGCAGCAGGAATCCTCGTTCGGTACCGCCTCGCCATCGGCGCAGGGTAGCCGGGTCGGGCAGCTGGAGCAGGAAGTGGCGGCCTTGCGTAGCGAGGTCGAGTCGCTCAAGGCGCAATTCGACGAATTCAAGAAGCAGTTCGAATGACGCTGCCGCACGCGCGCCTTTCACAGGTCAAGCGCATTGCGTCCTGGCTTTTGCTGCTGGCATTTGTGCTGCCGCTGTCAAAGTGCACGGGCCGGGTCGATCCCGATACGCTGGTGCAGTCGGCCGACACCGTCAACTATGGTTTTTCGCTGCTGGTGGAGTTTGCGCGCGGGTTCGAGCTGCGACCGTTTGATGCGGTGCGCGGCATGCTGGCGGTACTGGCCGTGTTTTTCGGTCCCCTGTGTACGCTTGCGATGCGTCCCCTCTGGGAACCGCTGTTCTGCCTGGCCGGTGCGGTGCTGGCGTGGTACGCCCTGGCGGTCTGGGTTTTCTTGATCGGCCACCCCATGCCGGGTGGCTGGCTGGCCTGCGCTTGCTGGGTGGCCGTTGTGCTGGTCAGCGTGGCCCAGTTGTGGACATATGGCAAGCGGCGCTTCACGCCGCTTGCGCGCCAGGGCTGACGCTACGGCGACGTTGCCGGTGCGGGATCGTGCACAACCAGTTCCAGTTCGATCAGGCTGTCGTCGGGCCAGGCCGGGTCCACCAACGGTGATTCAAAGCCGTTGTGAAACTCGTCGAGCGTGAGCGCGCGGCGCCGTTCGCCATGGATCAGCGTTGCTGTGCTGATTTGCGCATCCGGCGGCAGCGACAGAAAGATGGGGATTTTTTTG
>DASWMN010000380.1:0-21430 GCA_036399735.1 Telluria sp.
CTTCGAAAAGGCGGCCGAGCTGTCGCCCAAAACGGCATCGCTGCGCACCTCGCTCGGCCTGAGCAAACTCGGCCAGGGCGACAAGGATGAGGCGCTGGCCGACATGGAACAGGCCGCCGCGCTCGATCCGAAATCGCAGCAGGCCGGCATCGCGCTGGTGCGCACGGCGCTGGGCCTGAAGCAGTACGACAAGGCCCTCAAGGCTGTCCAGGATCTGGAAAAACAGCAACCCGAGAATGCCATCGTACAGAACCTCAAGGGTGGCGTGTACCTGGCCAAGAGCGACCCGGCCAGCGCCCGCGCCGCCTTCATGAAGTCGTCCCAGCTGCAGCCGAACTATTTCCCCTCGATCGCCAACCTGGCCCAGCTTGACCTGTCCGAGCGCAAGCCGGCCGAGGCCAAGAAGCGCCTGGAAGCCTTCCTCCAGGTCGACAAGAAACATATCGGCGCCATGACCGCGCTGGCCGAACTGGCCATGATGCAGGGCGAGAAAGCCGAGGCCACCGGCTGGCTGGAACGGGCCAGCAATGACAATCCGGAAGTGCTGGAACCGGCCATGCGCCTGGTCACGCAGTACCTGCGCACGGGGGACAAGGCCAAGGCCCTGACCCTGGTGCGCAAGCTGCAGACCGCGAACCCGACCAATCCCGACCTGATCGACCATATGGGTCAGGCCCAAGTGGCCAACAACGACGCCACTGGTGCCCTGGAGTCGTACAGCAAGCTGGTGGCGCTGGTGCCGAAGTCGGCCAAAGCCCACCTGCGCCTGGCCTCGGTCCAGACCCTGCTCAAGAACGAAACCGCGGCCGCCGAATCGATCAAGCGCGCACTGGCGCTCGATCCGAACAGTGTGCAGGCGCGCCTGGCAGCCATCGATCTGTCTCTGCGCAAGGGCAATAATGACGAGGCGCTGAGCGCGGCGCGCAAGCTGCAGAAGGATCAGCCGAAGTCGCCGGTGGCCTTCCTGATCGAAGGCGATATTCTGCTGAGCCAGAAGAAGCCGGAACTGGCCGTGCAAGCCTACGAGCAAGCCTATACCCTGGGCAAGTCGGCCCAGCTGCTGGTGAAGTACACCGCCACCCAGCGCATGCTGGGCAAAACCAAGGAAGCGGACGCCCGTCTGGCCGCCTTCCTGAAGGACAATCCGAACGAACCGCTGGCGGCCATGTATTCGGCTGAAACCCTGATGACGTCGAAGCAGTACAAGCCGGCCATCGCCCAGTTCGAAGCGATTCTGAAAAACAATCCGCAAAATGTGGTGGCGCTGAACAATCTGGCATTTGCATACCAGCAGGAAAAAGATGCGCGCGCCCTGGCCACGGCCGAGCAAGCCTTCAAGCTGGCACCGCAAAATCCGGCCGTGGCCGACACCCTGGCCTGGATCCTGATCGAAAAGGGCGACACCAAGCGCGCCATCCCTGTTTTGGAACAAGCATTGTCCCGTGCGCCAGATGCCAACGATCTTCGTTACCATTTGGCATTTGGTTTACACAAAGCAGGGGATAAGGCCAAGGCACGCAAGGAAATCGAACAGGCTTTGGCCAACGGAAAAGCTTTCCCGCTGGCCGATGACGCGCGTGCCCTGTTGAAGCAACTGTAGAAAAATCTGAACGGCGCCGCGCGGAGACGACCCTGCGCGGCCGTTGATATTTCATTGATGCATCAATTTTAAGGCCGCGCCGACACGCCGTGCTTTTCGCCAAGAAGTAGGTTATTCTTTGCAAAATGCTACGTTTTGGATGCGAACTGGACACAGACCCGCCCTTAAACTCGGATGCACTGGAATAACATCATGCTGTTATTTGACAGGCTTTTCGGCAAGCGCGACATCCTCATCCCCTACTTCGATTTCAGCAAGGTGCTGCGCGGTAATATGGAGTCCTTCATCCTGAAGGAAATCTATCGACTGCGCTACGAGGTGTATTGCCTCGAATGCGCCTATCTGGAAGCGAAGGATTTCGACGAAGGTCTGGAAACGGACGAATTCGACGATTGCTCGATCCACTTCGCCGCCTATACGCTCGAGCGCGACATCGTCGGCACGGTCAGGCTGGTGATGCCGGCGGAAGGACAGGATTATCCCTTCCAGGGTCATTGCAAGGTATTCGACGAATTCGTGTTTCCGCCCCACGCCATTGCGGGAGAAATTTCCCGTCTGGTCGTCAGGAAAACCTTCCGCCGCCGGCGCGGCGATTCGATGGAAGGCATTTCCAAAGACTTTGTGGAAAAAGGCACCACAGCCAGCATCAAACCGCCAGCGGCGTCGCACGATAAGCGCGGCAACAGTCCGCTGTTATTGCTGGGTATGTACCGGGAAATGTACCGCCACAGCCGCGCCAACGGAATTCGATTCTGGTACGCGGCGATGGAGCGGTCACTGGCGCGTTCGCTCGAGAAGATGGGGTTCAAGTTCCTGCCGATTGGTCCGCAAGTCGATTATTACGGACCGGTCACGCCGCACATGGTGGACCTCAACGATCTCAACGAACGACTTCAGAAGGACAACAAATTCCTGGCCGCGTGGTTCAACGACGAGCCGATTCCGATCTGGGTACTGCTGCGTACCCTGGTTGGCAACATGCTTGTCAAGCACACCAAACGCAAGAAGTGAGGTGTGCATTGGACGAAGAGTGTATGAATGGAATACGTATTTCCTGCCCTTGACTACAAAGCGTTTTTATCCCGAGCCGAATTCGGCTCCCATGAAGAAACCGTCGATCACGTCAACCGCCAGATCTTCCGCTCCTATCAGGGACAGAAGCCGGGCGAGGTGCCGAATGAACTGTTCAAGCTGCGCTATGACGTGTATTGCATCGAGCGTGCCTTCCTCAAGGCCGACGAGGCGATAGACGGCATGGAGTTCGACGATTTCGACGATCGTTCGACCCATTTTGCCGCCTATACAATGGACGAGACCCTGATCGGCACGGTGCGCCTGGTCACCCCGCGCCCCTTGCAGCCGTTCCCGTTCCAGCTCCATTGCAGCACCTTCCCCGACTTCCGCATGCCGACCCATCACCAGTGCGGCGAAATCTCGCGCCTGGCGGTCAAGCGCACCCACCGCCGCCGGCGCGCCGACAGTGTGCGCGGGATTCCGGGCTTTTCGCCGATGCGCGCGCAAGCGCTGGTGCTCACGCCCGATCTGGAACGGCGCAGCAATAATTCGCCGATGCTGCTGCTGGGGATGTATCGGGAAATGTACCGCCACAGCCGCGCCAAGGGGATCCGCTACTGGTTCGCGGCAATGGAACGTTCGCTTGCGTATTCGCTCGAAAAGATGGGCTTTCGTTTCCGCGCCATCGGCCCGGTCTCGGACTACTACGGCGAAGTCACGCCCTATCTGCTGGACCTGGGGGCGCTGGCGCCGGAACTGGCCGCCAGCAACCCGCCGCTGGGTGCCTGGATGGAAGAAAAGCCGCTGGTGTTCGCCGAACCGCGCAGCAAGCATGTGCGGGTCCGCGGTGCGCCCGCCGGCGGCCAGGCGGCCCCGGACTTACTTGCTGATATCGATTAGCTTGGTCACATGGTTGCGGAAGCTGTGCGCGACCATCTGCGGCGAAGCCGGTACCGGCATGCCCGCCAGCAGGTCGTGCATCATCGAGACCGCCAGCGCGGCCACCGTGAAACTGCCGACGGAAATCTGTGATGCCGGACACGGCCGGCCGTCTTCCATGATGGTCAGCGCCTTGGCCACCTGTTCCACCACCTGGCGGTCGAGATGGGCACCGATGCGGCCCATGATCTTGCTGAACACGGCCGCGTAACTGGCATCGCCTTCGCTGGTGGCGCTGGCGATATCGTTCTGGATGATCTGGGCCAGCGAGGCCTTGGAGTCGGCCGGGAAATACAGCACGCCCGCGCCGAAGCCGATCGACAGCGCCGTAAACACCGGCTTGCCCTGGGCCTGGGCGGTGGTGTGCAGCGCCAGGATCGCTTCCAGGTCCAGAAAATCGATGGTGTCGAAAATGATGTCGACCTGGGTCACCAGCGCCGCGGCATTGGTCTGGTCGAGGTTGGCCTGGACCGCTTCCACCTTCGCTTCCGGGTTGATGCGCAGGATGTGCTTCCTGAGCGCGGCGACCTTGGGCGTGCCGATATCGTCAAAATCATAGAACTGGCGGTTCAGATTGTGGGCGTCGACGGTATCGCCATCGATCAGCACAAAATGCTGGAAGCCCATGCGCGTGGCGGCAATCGCGGTCGAGGCGCCCAGGCCACAGCCGGCGATCAGGAGCCGGGTGTTGCGGATCTTGTCCTGGGTGGCGGCCTCGACATAGCCGGTGTTACGGGTGACAAACTGATCGTAATTGAAAGCTGCACTCATGTTGGTCCTCGCGTGGTGGAAGGGTTTGCCAGCTGTGCCTGCCTCAGAATAGTAGTGCAAAATCCCCGCCCGCGCGATTGCAAACTTGTCATCACTTTTGCCTGTCGGTGTTTCTTACACCTCCTACCCGAAACAAGGGAAGAGAATGTAGGCATAGTCCCACGCAATAGGGAATTTCAACAATATTCGATTCTACAAGGAAAATAAATGGCAGAGTGACTTGCCATTTTCATTGCATTTATTTACATATTGCAAGTTAACCCGTGCTGCACATAAAGCAATGTCGATTTTTCTTACAGGGCTTGTCTTTATTGCAAAATAGCATCGGCCAAAAAACCCCGGGTTTATCCACGCTCCCTATGAGATAGCGCAATATGCGACCCGCATAATGGAACTGGCACGGGGTTTGCTTACATGGTGGGAACGCTACATAAATACCTCAGCGCCTTCAACGAATCGGAGAGTAATAATATGAATATCAAGAAAATCGCAATGGCAGTAACGCTGGGTCTGGCTTCCTACGCAGCAGCAGCAGCGCCAATCAGCAGCGTCACCGGCGACGTCGAAGTCAAACTGGGTGGCCTGACCACCGAGAGCAACCTGACCGCAGGCACCAACGAATCGACCTGGGGCGTTGGCTACCTGGAATCGGTCAAGTCGGGCAGCAACCTGAGCAAATGGTTCGCAGGCACCGGCGACGGCTACCTGTACTACATGATCTACGGCATCGCCGATCAGTCGATCATCGCTGACGGTTCGGGCTTCGACATCTACAACATCGGCGCCACTGGCGGCGTTGCGGATGGCCTGATCCACCTCGACATCTACTACTCGGCAACCCAGATCGCTTCGATCGACCAGTTCAAGAACGCCAAGCCAGGCGACCGTACCGGTTTCGATTCGTACTCGGCCTTCTCCGGCCTGGGCGGCGCTTACCTGAAGCTGACCTTCGGCCAGGGCATCCAGTCGGTTGACCGTCTGGAAACCGTCGGCATCGACGAATCGCTGGCCACCATGGTCCAGAACGCCAATTCGCAGACCCTGCCAACTTCCGGCGACGGCAAGTTCTTCCTGGACGTGGTCGGCGGTACCGCTGCTGCCCAGTGGAACACCAACGGCCAGCCGCTGGGTCACGACATGAGCGGCAACTTCACGCTGCGTCCTAACTTCGGTCCAGGCAACAACAACAACTGCACCCAAGCCCAGGTCCTGAACGCGACCTGCTTCGCTGGTCTGATCAACGATCCGATCCTCGGCGCAAAAGTTCCTGAGCCTGCATCGCTGGCACTGTTCGGCCTCGGCCTGGCAGGTCTGGCAGGCCTGCGTCGCCGCAAAAGCGCGAAGTAATTCCCGCTAGCGTCAGACTTGAGAGCCGCCGGGTGCGAACCCGGCGGCTTTTTTCATGCTCAGGGTTTCGGCGGCGAGATGAAGGCTTTGTGGAACAGATGGCGGGCCAGCAGCAGCGGCGGCATGCGCAGCCAGTTGCCGCGGATGTAAAGCGCCTTGCGCGCGGCGCCGTCGAAGCGGCGCGCGCAGCTGGCATGCATGGGCAGCAGGGCACGCAGGAACAGCGCGTCCATCAGCGCCAGCAGAGGCTGGGGCGGACCGGCCCAGGCCAGCGCCGCCATGACGGCCGGTGGCACAGCCGTGCCCAGCAGGCGCGCCGCGTAGCGCAAGGCATAGAACAGCGGGCGCCCCAGCTGCAGCTCGCGCGCCCGTGCCGGCAAGCCATCCCAGAAGCCGGGCCGGGCGCCGAACTCGGTGAGCAGCCGGTGCAGGTCGAGCAGGTCGCGCAAGCCCTTGTCGAACTCGCCGTCATAGAACAGGTGGGTGGCGCTGTGGATCACCATATCGGCCGGCGCCAGCACCTGCACGCCCGCGTGGCCCGGCACCTCAACCGCACTGGCACGCAGTTTGTCGGGGTCGGGCCGGGCGCGCGCGGTCAGCGGCAGGATCGCATGGTGCACATCGATCACGCTGCCGCGCTGGACGTGCTGCATGGGCGGGATCTCGTGCATCCAGACCCGGTAATAGCGCTGGTCGTAGGCATCGTGGTGGTGCGACATCCAGCCGGCCAGCATCAGGGCAGGCTCGACCTCGCCCAGGCGCGCTTTCGGCACCAGAATATCAATATCGGAAAACAGGCGGCCGCGGCTGGCGGCCAGGCCGCTGACGGCGTACGCCGCGCCTTTCAGCAGGATCAGCGGCACATCGAGCTGCGCCAGGGCGGCGCGGATGCGCGCCACTTCCCACTGCACCCCGGCGCCATGGCGGCGCAGCAGCGAGGCGGCCCATTCCAGGTGGCGCCGCGGCGCCGCCGGGACCGCGTGCAGGACGCGGTATTGTTCGGCCAGGCCGTGCAGGGTCGCGGTCAGGTTCGCGGCCAGGGCCTGGCGCAGCAGCAGGTCCCATTCGGCCAGGCTCAGCGCGCCCATGCGCTGCGGCTCGCGCAGCACTTCCAGCAGCAAGGGCTCGGTCAGGGCGTCGGTCAGGGCATCAGTCACGGGAGCAGTCACGGGAGCAGTCAGGGGGTCGGTGGCGCCAGGCGCGCAAAGGTCGCGATCGCATCATCGAGTGCACTGTAGCAGAAACGATAACTGCGGCTGCCTTCAATCAGCTGCCCCAGCGCCGTGAAACCCTGCTCGGCCAGCAGACTGTAGTTGAAGGCATTCTGCGCCACTTCCAGCATGGCCTGGCCCTGGGGAATCGGCGTGAGCAGCGGCGCCGCGCCGGCCACATATTGCGGGAACACGATCCAGGCCGCGCGCACTGCCTCGTGGGCGCGCGTCACGCTGGCGGCGGGCGGCTTGACGTGGGCCACCGTGCCCTTGTTGGTGTCGGCCACCGAACGGCTGAACACGGACTGCGGCGCATAGCCGCGGATCACCTCGATCGAAGCGTTTTTCAGGCTGATCGGACGCGGCAGCGGCTCGATCAGACCGTCGGCCAGGCGCACCATGGTCAGTTCGTCCGACAGCAGGCGCCAGCCGCGGCTGACCAGCGCCGCGCACAGGGTGCTCTTGCCGGAGCCGGGCGGGGCCGGCAGGATCGCGGCCAGGCCATTGCGTTCGACCACGGCCGCATGGATGATCAGGTAATCGTGGGCGCGGCTCGACACGCACCAGTTCATGGCCCATTCGAACATGGGAAAAGCCTGGTCCACCGGCAGCGGCTTGAACGGGGTGTGGCCATCATGGTCAAACAGGACCTGGCGCCTGGCGAAGCGGCGCAGGCCGGTCGAGTGCATCATGTTCACCTGAAAATCCGTGAAGGGCGCCTGTTCCAGCAGCGGGTAGTCGGCATACAGCAGGGCGATACCGTCGGCCACGTGGCCGATGTCGGAGCGCAGGCGCGTCACAAAAGCGCCGGTGCGCAGGCAGATGCCGGGGCCGGCCAGGCGCGCGCGCAGTTCGGCCGGGGCCAGCGCGGCCACGTTCAGCATGCGAGCGGCTCGATCAGAAACAGGCTGGCGAGCTGGCGCAGCACGGCCGCAGCCTGTTCGTCGAAGGCGGCGTCGCGTTCGCTCTGGTGGACACTGGCAAGGTCATCGAGCAGGCTGGCGGCCGTGGCCGGCCCCTGCTGCAGCAAGCTGAGCAGATGGGCGGCGCTGTCGCCAAGCAGATGGGTGTCGCCGGAAAGATCGTTATACACGACGAACTGGTCGTCGAACTGCCGGAAGCGCAAGGCCTGGCCCGGCATCAGCCGCCACATGCCCTGCAACTCAGGACATGGTGGAAGACAGATAGTCGACCAGCTCGCTGCCGCTCCACGCCTTGCTGGCGCCGGCCGGGGTGTAACTGCCATAAGTGTTGTACTGGGCCCAGATATCGAGCACCGCTTGCGACGTCAGGAAGGTAATGCGGCCCGACAGCACGTTCAGATAGGTGGCCACGATGTGCATGGCGACATTGTTCTTGTCGTCCTTCTGCTTGCTCAGGATCTGCATGCAGCTCAGGGTGCTGAGTGGCCCGGCGCAATAGAAATGCTGGGAAAACTTGTCGCTGGTCTTGACCTGGGCAGGCCAGGCATGGGGATGATTTTTCCAGTAGCCGGGCGAGACGCCATTGCAGACCACGTTCGGACGCTGGCTGTTCAGGTCGCCCGAGAGCGCGCCCGACGGCGACTTGCAGACCAGGCCGGCCAGCGCGTGATTGCTGGCGACGGTCATGACTACACCCGACACCCCCAATCCGGCCAGGCGGCGGCGGGATGCGCCTGCAGGCGACAATGGCGGAATCGCTGCTGGCGCCGCGGGGGCGACGGCATTTCCGTCTTGCTGTTCTTGGTTGACCATGGCGCTGGTTCCTAAATAATGCCACCCGTCAGGGTGGCAGGGAGTTACAAATCGACCCGCGGGCCGACCATACATTTTCCAACAGGGAAGCAAATTTCATTCCACTCGACTTCATTCCAAAATGCATTTGATATAAATCAAACACTTATGGCGCGCTGCCGCGAAACCGGGTGAGCTTATTCGAATGACAAGGAACCCGGCCTGTAAAGTCCGCCGACAACGCGACTAGCTTAGAAGAAACTTTCCGGAATCACTAGCACGTCACCCGGACGCATCGCGGTATTGGCGGAGATATCGCCGTCCTTGATCAGATCATTCAGGCGCACTGGCATTTTTTGCAATTTGCCATCAACTTTGCGAATGATACTCGCGTTATTGCCAGATGCAAACTCGGTGACGCCGCCGACGGCAATCAGCACGTCCATCAGCGACATGTCGCGCCGGTATGGCAGCGCTTGCGGACGGGCGGCCTGGCCGATCACACGGATCTGCTCGCCGTAGGTGCCGGTAAAGCCGGTCACGATCACGGTGACCACCGGTTGCTGGATGAACTTGGCCAGCGCCTTTTCGATGTCGCGCGCCAGTTCGGTCGAGGTTTTGCCGGACGCTTGCAGGTCTTCGACCAGGGGTGTCGTGATCTTGCCATCCGGACGCACAGGAACCGACATCGAAACTTCCGGATTGCGCCAGACGATGATATTGACATTGTCACCAGGGCCGATCAGGTAATCGTGCAAGGGTGCCGCCGTGGTGTCGGCCGCCACCATCTCGGCCTTGCTGGCGCAGCCGCCCAGCGTCAGCGCAGACAGGGCCAGGGCGCAGCAGGCAAAGCGTTGCAACATCTGTGTCATCTTGTTCTTCATGGTTCGGATTCCTCTATGCGACCGCGGCCCACGCCGCCCTGTCTGGGTTGTTTTCAAGACAAATATCTTACAAATTAATAATTGTCTTTTAAATACTAAAAGCGCCATTGTAAACCAAGAAAACCAGGCGCACGGGGCTGCCATGCACAATTATTTTGCGCGCGCATCTTTGCGTTGCAATAAATCGCGCGCGTGCCTGGCCGGTACGGCATAGGTAATCCCGCTTGGCGCCGTGATGGCGGTTTCCTTCAAGCCCTTCACGAACACCATGTTGATGATGCCGTACACGGTGCCGGTGGCCGGGTCGTACACGGGACTGCCGCTGTTGCCGGGATAGGCAGTAGCGTCGAGCTGGAAGATGGGAAAGCCGTCGCGCTGCAGCGCCGCGATGGCGCCCGGATTGAGCTTGCCGGAGCTGAGCGAAGGCATCACCACCGGCGTGATTGCCGACAGCAGCGCGCGGTGGGTCACCGGGTGCAGGCCGAGCATCATGCCCAGCGGGTAGCCGGTAAACACCAGCTCGCGCCCTTCCTGCATCTGGGCCGAGTCGCCCAGCTGCAGGGCCGGCAGCGGCTTGCCGCTGATGGCCAGATGGGCCAGGTCATGTTCGCGGTCGATGCTGACCACCACCGCCTGGCGGAACTCGAAATTGACGCCGTGGCCGATGGAAATACCCAGCGTTTCCATATTGTTGGTGTCGAGCAGGGCCGGCACCACATGCGCATTGGTGATGATCTGCAAGCCGTCGCCCACCACGAAGCCGGTGCCGGAAAACCTGACCGCCGGGCTGCGCGTCTTCTGGAAACTGCCGACCCCGACCACCGACTGCTTGACCTGGGCAATGGTCTGGGGAAGATCGGCGGCCCGCACGGGCAATGCTGCCCAGATTGAGCAAAAAAGCAACACTAGCGCGGGTCGAAATGGCATCAAGGTCTCCTGCTGGTCCGGTTGGAAAGTTTTGTAATTTTCACATTATATATAGCGTTTTTACTTAAGCAACAATACAATGTGCATGGATCCGAAACCGGCCCGCGCGGCCGTCCGACCCGGCCCTGGGCACGATTCATTTGAATGCATGAGTTACGCGAAAAATGTGTATCATGCGACATTTATGCTGTTAATTAAACAACGTCACTGCGTTGTGCAGGATTGCGGTACAGCACCGCGCAGGACCCCGTGGCTGGCTTGTCACACTTTTCCATAATGCAATTGCAATTGCAATGTTTGCAAGCGATGATAGCCAGGCCGGCACCACTTTTTGAGCACCCAGCGCTCCTACAGATTCTTATGATGGCGAGATCGACGAGATGGCAGAACTGACAGCCGTATTACTTACTTTCTTAAAGGCGATCGGCAAGTACCGCTGGTACGCCGTGGTGATTTCCTGGACCGTGGCCATGATCGGCTGGTTCGTGGTGTATTCCCTGCCCAACGACTACCAGGCCTCGGCCCGTGTGTACGTCGATACCCAGAGCGTGCTCAAGCCGCTGCTGTCGAACATGGCCACCCTGCCCAATCTGGACCAGCAGGTGATGTTCATGCGGCGCACCCTGATCAGCCGCCCCAATGTCGAGCGCGTCATGCGCATGGTCGATCTGGACGTCAAGTCGACCACGCCCAAGCAGCATGAAAAGCAAGTTGACGATCTGATCGAGAAAATCAAGATCACCGGCACCGAGCGCGACGACATCTACACGATCTCCTACAACAACCCGAACCCGAAACTGGGCAAGGATGTCGTGCAGTCGCTGCTGACCATCTTTGTGGAAGGCAGCTTCGGCGGCAAGAAGCAGGACTCCGACAAGGCCATCCAGTTCATCGATGACCAGATCAAGTCCTATGAGGAAAAGCTGACCGCGGCCGAAAACGAGCTGAAGGACTTCAAGATCAAGAACCTGGGCATGCTGCCGCGTGGAAACACCGACTACAGCGCCAGCATGGTCGAGATCACCGACAAGCTGAACCAGGCACGTCTGGAGCTGGTCGAAGCCGAGCAGAGCCGCAATGCCATCAGGCGCCAGATCGGCGACAGCGGTTCCGGCAAGCCGGGCGCGGTGCCCAATCCGGAACTCGATGCCCGCATCACCCAGGTCAACAAGCAGCTCGACGCCCTGCGCATGCAATTTACCGAAGAGCACCCGGACATCGTCGGCGCCAAGCGTCTGCTGACCCAGCTTGAAGAAAAGAAAAAGGAAGATGCCCGCACCCGCGTGCCCGGCAACGATCCTGGCGTCAACTACAGCCCGATGCTGCAACAGATGAAGGTCTCGCTGTCGGAAGCCGAATCGCGGGTAGCGGCCTTGCGCGCCCGGGTCGACGAGTTTTCCTCGCGCGCCGCGCGCCTGAAGCTGCAAAGCACGACCGCGCCGGAGATTGAAGCACAATTGTCGCAGCTCAACCGTGACTACGCGGTAAACAAGGAAAACTACCAGAAGCTGGTGGAGCGCCGCGAATCGGCCAAGCTGTCGGGCGACATCAGTTCCGCCACGGACATGCTGACCTTCCGCGTGATCGATCCGCCGACCGCGCCGATCACCCCGGCCGGTCCCAACCGTCCGCGCCTGTTCTCGGTCGTGTTCGTGGTGGCGCTGGCCTGCGGCCTGGGCGTGGCCCTGCTGATGAGCCAGTTCCGTCCGACCTTCCTGAGCCAGGCATCGCTGCGCGAAGTGACCGGCGTGCCGATTCTGGGCAGCATCAGCATGAACTGGACGCCGGAACAGCAGTCGCGCCACAAGAAGCGCCTGTACGGGCTGGCGGCTTCGGTATTCATGTTATTTGGTACATACGGCGCCGTGATGGCGGCCATACTGATCAGGCCGACGGTCTGACCGACGATCACGGGAGATATTGTGAGCATCATCGAAAAAGCAGCAAAACGGATGGATGAAAAGCGCGACGCCGCCGCGCTGCAGCACCCTGCCGAGGCAGTGGTCCAGGCAGCGGCAGCGCCCGCCCCGGCACCAGCGCCAGCGGCGGCCGCCTTCAGCGCCGCCAGCCCGGCCGCCGCACCGGCCCAGGCCGAAGCGCCGCGCGCGCGGCCCGCGCCCAAGCGCGTCGAACTGGACCTGAACCACATGCGCGATTCGGGCATGGTGACCGCCGCCGGCGGGCGCACCACCCTGGTCGAAGATTTCCGCATCATCAAGCGGCCCCTGATCAAGCGCGCCTTCGCCGCCCGCACCCCGGGCGACAAGCCGGGCAACCTGATCATGATCACCAGCTCGCTGCCCGGTGAAGGCAAGACCTATTGCGCCATCAACCTGGCCATGAGCATTGCCATGGAACTGGACCACACGGTGCTGCTGGTCGACGCCGACGTGGCGCGCCCGTCGGTGCTGCGCGTGCTCGGCCTGCCGGCCCAGCGCGGTCTGATGGATATCCTGCTGGACGACAAGATCGACATGGCGGACGTCATGCTGCGCACCAACGTCGATACCCTGAGCCTGCTGCCGGCCGGTACCAGCAACCCGCGCGCGACCGAGCTGCTGGCCAGCCAGACCATGAGCCATTTCGTCACCGAAATCGCGAACCGCTATCCGGACCGGATCGTCATTTTCGATTCGCCGCCGCTGCTGCTCACCAGCGAAGCGCACGTGCTGGCCAGCCATATGGGCCAGATCGTGGTGGTGGTCGAATCCGAAACCACGACCCAGCACGCGGTCAAGGAATCGCTGCGCCAGCTCGAAGGCTGCAGCAACGTCAACCTCATCTACAACAAGACGCGCGAATTCCCAGGTGTCGAAGAGACTTATGACTATCACTACGGCTAAGCTGGCGCAGGCAGTCGCGCACGCCTATGCCCGCCCGCTGGCCGTGCCGCTGGCGCTCAGTGCGCTGCTGCTGGCTCAGGCCGGCCGTGCAGCCGAGCTGCCGACTGCCGCCCCGGTCCCGCCACTGACCCCGGCCACACCGCTGCCGGGCGCGACTGACACCGGCCTGGAGACGTGGGCCCCGCAGAGCGGGCGCGCGGTACCGACCGCCAGCTTTCCGCTGGCCGCGCCGCCGCCCCGCATCCCGCATTTCTTCACGCCCACGCTGGACCTGCGCCAGAGTTACTCCGACAACGTCGCCCTGCGCCCGGACGGCTTGGAGCGCGGCAGTTTCGTGAGCGAAATTGCGCCCGGTTTCCGGGTCCGGCACAAGGGTCCGCGCCTGTCGCTCAATGGCGTGTACGAGTTCCATTACTACAAGATGTCGGACAGCGACATTCCCGGCACGCGCCGTTCCTCGCGCCTCTTGCGCGCCGACAGCAAGGCGGCCCTGGTCGATCAGCTGCTGTATATGGATGCCACGGCCGGCATCCAGAACCAGTCGATCTCGGCCTTTGCCCAGACCCGCAGCGGCAGCCCGTACACCACCGCCAACCAGACCGAAGTGCGCAGCTGGCGCATCAGTCCCTACCTGGTGCACCGCTTCGGCAGCACCGCCTCGGCCGAGCTACGCTATGCGCGCGACGCCGTCGATTCCGGTAACAGCGGCCTGGGCAACACCGATGGCGACAGCCTGTCGATGCGCATCAACAGCGGCCCGCGCTACCAGAAGCTGAGCTGGAACCTGAGTGCCAGCCAGCAGGAAATCAAGGACACGGTCCGCAACGATTCGACCATCAAGACGGCCAACCTCGGCCTCGGCTATCAGCTCGGCCACACCTTCAATCTGCTGGCCGGCGTCGGCTACGACGACTACGATTACCAGGCCTTGGGCGGCGCCACCGCCGGGCGCGCCTGGAATGTCGGCCTGGGCTGGACGCCAAGCCGGCGCACCAGCATCCAGGCCACGCTGGGCCACCGTTACTACGGCCCCAGCCGCACCCTGGACGCGACCCACCGCAGCCGCCGCACGGTGTGGAGCATCAAGTACGATGATTCGGTCAGCACCACCCGCGCCAACTTCCTGATCCCGAGCGCGGTCGATACCGCGGTCCTGCTCGACAGCCTGTTCCTGAGCACCTTCCCGGATCCGGCCGAACGCGCGCGCGCGGTGGAAGCGTACATCCGCGCGGCCGGCCTGCCGCCCGCGATTGCCGACAATATCAATTTCTTCAGCAACCGTTACATGCTGCAGAAACAATTGCGCGCTACCATGGCGTTTCGGGGCGCGCGCAGCGGCGCGGTGGTCAGCCTGTTCCATCTGCGGCGCGACGCGCTGTCGGTGCGCGCCACCGACAGCGAGCTGCTGGGCAGCTCGCTCAACACGATCAATGACAACGTCAAGCAGGCCGGGATCGAAACTCAGCTCAGCTATCGTCTGAGCGGTCGCACCAACCTGAACCTGGTGGCGAATGTGACCAACAACGAATCGCTGACCACCGCCTTGCAGACGCGCAACCACACCTTGCGCCTGAATGCCAATCACCAGCTGGGCGCGCGCATGGTCGGCACGGTCGAACTACGCCACATCCGCGGCAACGCCTCGGTGCAGGTCGACAACCCGTACACCGAAAACGCGGTGGCGGCATCCATTTCAATGCAGCTATAGCGGAGTCGAATCGCGATGTATGAATCATTTTACGGGCTCAGCGCCAAACCGTTCCGGCTGCGCCCCGATCCGCACTTCTTCTTCGGAAGCAAGGGACACAAGCGCGCCATGGCCTACCTCGAGTACGGCCTGGCGCAGGGCGAAGGCTTTATCGTCATTACCGGCGAAGTCGGGGCCGGCAAGACCACGCTGGTACGCAACCTGTTCAACAAGTTGTCGTCCGAGCAAATCGTCGCCGCCCACATCGTCAACACCCACCTCGATCCGGAAGACACGCTGCGGATGGTAGTGTCGGCCTTCGGCCTGCCCTACGAAAACGTCAGCAAGGCCGACCTGCTGACCCGTCTCGAGCAATTTTTGCGCAGCTCCGACCAGCAAGGCCGGCGCGCCCTGCTGGTGGTGGACGAAGCCCAGAACCTGAAGCCGGGCACGGTCGAAGAACTGCGCATGCTGTCGAATTTCCAGACCGACGACAAGTGCCTGCTGCAAACCTTCCTGATCGGCCAGCCGGAATTTCGCGGCACCCTGCACAGCCCCGGCATGCAGCAGTTGCGCCAGCGCGTGATTGCCAGCTACCACCTGGGCCCGATGGATGCCGAGGAAACCAAGCTGTATATTGAACACCGGCTCGGCACGGTCGGCTGGAAAGGCGACCCCAGCTTCTCGGACGGCGCCCACGATGCCATCTTTGCCTACACCGGCGGGATTCCGCGCAAGGTCAACACCCTGTGCGACCGCATTCTGCTGATGGGTTTCCTGGAAGAGATGCATGGCTTCGAAGAAAGCGACGTGGCCAATGTGATCGGCGATATCGCCGAAGAATTCGAAGTTCCGCAGCCGACCCCGACGCCCCAGGCGGCAGCGCCGCGCCGGGCCGCGCCCGAGGCCGATGGCGATGCCCTGCTGCAGGCGCCGCTGTCGGAAACCAGCCCCCTGCTGGACGAGCGCATGATGCGCCTGGAAAAGTCGGTGGTCTCGGTCCTGAATATCCTCAAGAAAATCGTGGCCACGCCGGCCGGGGCGAATTCGCCCCTTAACCATAACAACGACTAATGATTCTCGCACCTGCACGATCCCGCGCCCCCGGCGCGCCGATTCCGAACGCCATGACCTGCGACGTGGAAGATTACTTCCAGGTATCCGCCTTTGCGCCCCATATCGACCGCGCCAGCTGGCCCACGCGCGAATGCCGGGTGGAAGCGAACATCGACCGCATCCTGGCGCTGATGGCCGACGGGAACGTCAAAGCCACCTTCTTCACCCTGGGCTGGATTGCCGAACGCTATCCGGCCATGGTGCGCCGCATTGTCGACGGCGGCCACGAGCTGGCCAGCCACGGCTACAGCCACCTGCGCGCTTCCGACCAGGATCTGGCGGAATTCACCGAAGACATCAGCAGCAGCAAGAAGATGCTCGAAGACATAGGCGGCCAGGCGGTGCGTGGCTACCGCGCCCCCAGTTTTTCGATCGGCTCGGCCAATCTGTGGGCGCTGGACGCCCTGCTGGCCGCCGGCTACCGCTACAGCTCGAGCATCTACCCGATCAAGCATGACCATTACGGCATGCCGGACGCGCCCCGCTTCGCCTTCTACCCGAACGGCAGCGACGGCCTGCTGGAAGTGCCGATTACCACCGTGCGCCTGGGCCAGCGCAATCTGCCGGCCGGCGGCGGCGGCTATTTCCGCCTGCTGCCCTACGCCCTGTCGCGCTGGATGATGGCCAAGGTCAACGCGGATGACCGCGAATCGGCCATCTTCTACTTTCATCCCTGGGAAATCGATCCGGGCCAGCCACGCCCTGAAGGCGTCGACCTCAAGTCGCGCTTCCGCCACTACGTGAATCTGGACCGCATGGAAGGCCGCATCAAGGCCCTGACCCGCGATTTCGCCTGGGACCGCATGGACCACATTTTCCTGGATCGCGCATGAACGCCCCGACCGACGCCGTGCTGGACCAGATCAGCGCCAGCAGCAGCACCGCCACGCCCGTTCTCAAGCTGCTCAGCCCTGCCGAGTACGCACGCTGGGACGCCTTTGTCGACGCCCAGCCGGACGCCACCTTCTTCCACAAGGCCGGCTGGCAAACCGTGATCGAACGGGTGTACGGCCACAAGACCTGGTTCTATTATGTGGAGCAGGATGGCCGCATCACCGGCATCCTGCCGCTGGCGCAAATGAAAAGCCGCCTGTTCGGCCACTGGCTCGGTTCGCTGCCATTCTGCGTGCTGGGCGGCGCCGTGGCCACCAGTGATGCTGCCCGCAGCGCGCTCGACGCGGCCGCCGACCAGCTGGCGCGGCAGCTGCAGGTGGGCCATCTGGAATACCGCCAGCTGGTGCGCGCCCACGCGGGCGACCCCAACTGGCACACCAAGGAACTGTACGTCACCTTCCGCAAGGCCATATCGGCCGACGATGAAGAAAACCTCAACGCCATCCCGCGCAAGCAGCGCGCCATGGTGCGCAAAGGCATCAAGCTGGGCCTGAGCGGCGAGATCGACCAGACCGTGGACCGCTTCTTCACCTGCTACGCCACCAGCGTGCACCGGCTGGGAACGCCGGTGTTTCCGAAGTCCTACTTCAAGGTCATCAAGGAAGTCTTCGGCGAAGCCTGCGAAATCCGGGTGATCGTGCGCGAAGGCGAGCTGATCGCTGGCGTGATGAGCTTCTATTTCCGCGACGAAGTCCTGCCCTACTACGGCGGCGGCATGCCGGCCGCGCGCGAAACCGCCGGCAACGATTTCATGTACTGGAACCTGATGCAGGCCGCCGCCGCGCGTGGCGCCCGCGTCTTCGATTTCGGCCGCAGCAAGCTGGGCACGGGCGCCTTCGACTTCAAGAAGAACTGGGGCTTCGAGCCGACCCCGCTCGAGTACGAATACCGCCTGTACCAGGCCACTGAGCTACCGGACAACAATCCGCTCAATCCGAAGTACCAGCTGTTCATCAAGATGTGGAAAAAGATGCCGATCGGACTGGCCAATTTCCTCGGGCCGTTTATCGTCCGGAGCCTGGGCTGATCGTGGAAAACCTGCTCCTGCTGATCCACCGGATGCCTTACCCGCCCAACAAGGGCGACAAGATCCGCTCCTACCATCTGCTCAAGCACCTGGCGCAGCACTACCGCGTGCACCTGGCCACCTTTGTCGATGACGAAGACGACTGGCAGCATGTGCCGACCGTGCAGGCGCTGTGCGCCAGCAGCCATTTCGGCAAGCTCAATCCGGTCAGCGGCAAGCTGCGCAGCCTGGCCGCGCTGGGCTCGAAACGCTCGCTCTCGTTCGACTACTACCGCAGCGGCGAAATGCAGGCCTGGGTCGACCAGACCATGGCCGCCCACAAGATCGAACGGGTGCTGGTGTTTTCTTCGCCGATGGCGCAATACGCCGAAGCTTACCCGCAGGCGCGGCGCGTGGTCGACTTCTGCGATGTCGATTCCGACAAATGGCGCCAGTACGCCGACCAGAAGCCCTGGCCCATGAGCTGGCTGTACCGGCGCGAAGCCAATACCCTGCTCGCTTACGAACGCCATGTGGCCGCCACCTGCGACGCCTCGCTGTTCGTGTCCGACCCGGAGGCGGAACTGTTCCGCAAGCTGGCGCCCGAAAGCGCGGCCAAGATCGGCTACTTCAACAACGGCGTCGACACCGACTATTTTTCGCCCGAGCGCACCTATGAACGGCCGTACGGTCCCGACGAACGGGCGCTGGTGTTTACCGGCGCCATGGACTACTGGCCCAACATCGACGCGGTGCAGTGGTTCGCCACCGAGATCTTCCCGCAGCTGTTCAAGGCCACCCCGGCACTGCGCTTCTATATTGTGGGCGCGCGCCCCACGGCCGCCGTCAGCGCCCTGGGCCAGCTGCCGGGCGTGACCGTGACCGGCACGGTGCCGGATGTGCGCCCGTATATCCACCACGCCGAAGTAACGGTGGCGCCCCTGCGCATCGCGCGCGGCATCCAGAACAAGGTGCTCGAAGCGATGGCCATGGCGCGTCCGATGGTGGTGTCGCCGCAGGCGCTGGAAGGCATTGACGCCACCCCCGGCAGCGAACTGCTGCTGGCCGATGGCGCGCAAGCCTTCATCGCCACCCTGTCGGCCCTGGTGGCCACACCCAACGCCGCCCTTGGCGGCGCCGCCCGCAGCAAGGTTGAACGCCAGTACAGCTGGCCGAGCAACCTGGCCCGCATCGAAGCGAGACTCGAATGCAACTGAACGACAATCCGGCGCTGGCCGGCGCCGCGCCGCTGCCGGCCCCCGCCCTCTCGGCGGCGACCATTGCCATGATCGTGCTGGCCCTGCTGGCGCCGTTCCTGTTCTACTTCGGCACGGCGCGCTCGATCGTCGAGGTCTGGAACAGCTCCGAAACCTTCGCCCACGGCTACATCATCGCGCCCATCAGCCTGTGGCTGATCTGGCGCCGGCGCGCCAATTTCCGCGCGCTGCCGCCCGGTCCGTGCTGGCCGGCGCTGCTGCTTCTGCTGGCGCTTGGCGCCGGCTGGCTGGTGGCGCGCATGGGCGAAGTGCAGGTGGTCCAGCAGTACGCCTTTGTCGCCATGTTCCCGGTGATCGCGCTGGCCATGCTGGGCCGCCGCCTGGCCTGGTCGCTTGCCTTCCCCCTGCTGTTCCTGCTGTTTGCCGTGCCGTTCGGCGAAATTTTCATCGGCCCGCTGATCGAATTTACCGCCGACTTCACCATCTGGGCGGTACAGGCCACCGGCATCCCGGTGCTGCGCAACGGTACCCATTTCGAACTCCCGACCGGCAACTGGTCGGTGGTGGAAGCCTGCAGCGGTGTGCGCTACCTGATTTCCTCGGTCACCATCGGCTGCCTGTATGCCTATCTGACGTACCGCTCGACCCTGCGCCGCGCCGTCTTCATCGTCGCCGCCATCGTGGTGCCGGTGATTGCCAACGGTCTGCGCGCCTACATGATCGTGATGATCGGCCACACCAGCAATATGGCGCTGGCCACCGGCGTCGACCACCTGATCTACGGCTGGATCTTCTTCGGCATCGTCATGTTCATCATGTTCTGGGTCGGCAGCTACTGGCGCCAGGATACCGACGCGGAAAGCGCCGCGCTGCCAGTGGCCAGCGCCGCCGACGCCGCCGCGCCGGGCGCCATCGCCAAAATGATGGTCGCGGTGCTGGCGGCCTGCGCCCTGTGGCCTGCTTTCGCCTATTTCAGCGACCGCGCCACCCACAATCCGAAACCGGTCGCGTTGACCAGCATTCCGGTCAGCTGGAACCAGGCCGCCCCGTTCTCGACCTGGGTGCCGAGCTTCATGCCGGCCGATGCAGGTTTTAGCGGTGTGTACCAGGCGGACGGCGGCAAGCCGGTCGCGCTGACGGTCCTCTACTATCGCAACCAGAACCGCGACAAGGTCCTGATCAGTTCCGTCAACCGGCTTGCCGGCGAAAAGGATGCCTATCATGAGCTGGGCGGCGCGCTGCGCGCCGAGCAGGTGGCAGGGCGTACGCTCACTGTGCGCGAAACGCGCATGCGCGGCGCCGACGGCACCTTCCTGGTATGGCACTGGCTGAACGTGGACGGCCACGCAGTGACCAACCCGTACGTGGGCAAGCTACGCCAGGCAGCCGCCAAGCTGATGCTGCGCGGCGATGACGGCGCCGCCATCATGCTCTCTTCCCCTTACAGCGATGACCAGGAGGCAGCGCGGATCGCCCTGCGCGCCTTCCTAACAACGCATTTGAATGCGATCGACGCCGCGCTCGAGACGACCGCCGCGAATTAATTCCATGCACACTATTATTTTCACGGCCAAGCTCGATTGCAACCTGCGCCGGGGTATCGTCACCCCGGCCGAAGGTTTTCCGCAGGCCTGCTTCGGCCTGACCACGCCGCGGACGCGCCTGCGCGGATGGGGCAAGACACCATGAGCGAACGTCCACTGATCGTCCACCTGACCTACGCCCTGGACGTTGGCGGCCTCGAGACCCTGATCGTCGAAGCCATCAACAAGATGCCGGTCGACCAGTACCGGCATGCGATCGTGTGCCTGACACGGTTCACCGACTTCCGCCACCGCATCACACGGCCGGAGGTGGAAGTGATCGCGCTCGACAAGCAACCGGGCCTGGGGCTGGGCACGCATGTCACCTTGTGGCGCCTGCTGCGGCGCTTGCGCCCGACCATCCTGCATACCTATAACCTGGCCTGCGCCGAGTATGCGTTCACGGCCACGCTGGCCGGCGTGCCGGTCCGCGTGCATGCCGAGCATGGCCGCGATGCCGGCGACCCGCAAGGCAAGAACCCCAAGCACCAGCTGCTGCGCCGCTTGCTGCTGCCCTTCATCGACTGCTATGTGGCCGTCTCGGACGAGCTGCAGCAGTGGCTACTGGGCCCGGTCGGCATCCCGCGCGCGAAAGTGCTGTTGATCGATAATGGCGTCGACACCACCCGGTTCGCCCCTGGCGCGGGCGGCGCCTCGCTGTTCGGCTTTGCCGTGG
>DASWMN010000381.1:0-19140 GCA_036399735.1 Telluria sp.
CCTGCGGCCAGCAGCGCGGCGGCCGGCAGCGCGGTGGCGAGGATGGAACGGGTGCGGCTCATGGCCATGCGTGACTCCTGAATGCGGTGAATAGGTGCGGGGTACTATATCGGCAAGGGTGGCAAAAAGCCAATAAATGCGACAGGACGGCCGAAGCGGGGGCCGAAATGGCCCGGCGCCGCGCTGAAGGCGCGCGGCGCAGCTTATAATGGCGGCGTTTTGGTGCCCGCCGGCGTGATCACGCTGGCAGTTAAACGGGAAACACATTGTGTGCTGCCCCCGCAACGGTACGCAGGCGCCGCCTTCAGGGCGGCCGGCCGTCTCCAGACCACTGTGCCATGGCGCAGGAAGGTGAGGCGGTTTGTCCTGCCAGCCCGGATACCGGCCAAAACAGGTGGAAGCGGTCCGCACGGACGCGCCTTCCGTTGAACCGGGCTTGCGGGGACGCCGGCCCGGTGCCAGTCCATCGAAAAGAGTCCAATGAAGTATTCCGCCGTCCGCCGCGCCCCCGCGCTCAAGCCGCTCGCCATCGCCGCCTGCCTCGCCCTGTGCGCCTTCAGCGCCCGCGCCGAAGAGCAGACCTTGCCCGAAGTGACCATCAGCGGGGCGCGTTTTGCCAGCGATCCGGCGCTGGTGCCGATCGGCGCGATCGTGATCAGCGCGGACGACATCCGCAACGCCGGCGCCGCCGATGCGAACCAGGCCATCCGCAAGATCGGCGGCGTGTACGGCCGCCAGGGCCTGGACGGTTCCCCCGAATTTGCACTCGACCTGCGCGGCTTCGGCGCCAACAGCACGCAGAACATGGTGGTCATGGTCGACGGTGTGCGCGTGTCGGAAAATGACCTGGGCAGCACCATCTTGTCGACCATCCCGGTCGATACCATCTTGCGCATCGAGATCGTGCGCGGCGGCGCCAGCGTGCTGTATGGCGATGGCGCCACCGGCGGCGTGATCCAGATCATCACCCGGCGTGCCGCCGACGCCGCGCTGCGCGGCAGCGTGCGCGCCGAGGCGGGCCAGTTCGGACTGGCCGATGTGCGGGCGTCGCTGGCCAGGGCCTGGGGTGTTCTTGCGCTCGACGCGGCTGTCAGCCGCCAGCAGACCGATAACTACCGCGCCCACAGCGCTTTCGACCAGAGCACCTTCAGCGGTGGCGTCGCCTGGCGTTACAGCGACAGCGGCCGCGCCGGCCTGCGCATCGACAGCGCGCGCCAGGACATGCAGCTGGCCGGCTCGCTCAGCGGCGCGCAGTTCGCGGCCGATCCGCGCCAGGCCAGCACGCCGAAGGACTTTGGCGCACTGCGTTCGGACCGTGTCAGCGCCTTTGTCGAACATCGGATCGGTTCGCTCGACCTGGCGGCGGAACTGGCGCATCGCCGCAAAGTGAGCGACTCGACCTACTTCTTCGAAGACCTGGGATCGCTGCTGCGCTACACCAGCGAGCAGGACCAGTTTTCCCCGCGCCTGCGCCATCTGGCGCAGCTGGACGGCGCGCTCAATGAGCTGGTGGCCGGGATCGACCTGGGGCGCTGGGACCGGACCACGACGACCGCATTCGGCAGCGGCAGCCAGGTGGCACAGAAATCGCGCGCCCTCTACCTGCGCGACGAACTGAAATGGCAGTCGGCGCGCAATGCGCGCCTGGCGGCAGGCGTGCGCCACGAGCGCATCGATAAAGAAGTACACGATGCCATGGGAAACAGCCTGCCAGGCAGCAGCCAGTCGCAGAACGCCTGGGAACTGCAAGGCAGTCTGGACCCGGTACCCGGCCTGACGCTGTTCGCCAAGACCGGCAACAGCTTCCGGGTGCCGAACGCCGACGAAAACGGTTACCGCGACAGCGTTGCGGTACTCAAGATCCAGAGCTCGCGCGACCTGGAACTGGGCGCGGACCTGGGCAATGCAAGCCTGGGCCTGACGGCGCGCGTGTTCCGCCACGCGCTGACCAACGAAATCTTCTACGACCCGACCATCAACACCTATGGCGCCAATACCAACCTCGATCCGACCGAGCGGTGCGGGATTGAACTTGATGGCCACGTCCAGCTCGACAAGAGCGTGCGCCTGGCCGCCCACCTGCAGCATGTGAAGGCGCGCTTCACGGCCGGCCCGAACGATGGCCGCGAGATGGTGCTGGTCCCGAAGAACGTGGCCACGCTGCGCCTGTCATGGCTGCCCGGCGCGGGCCACAGCGCCGACATCGGCGCCCAGTGGGTCGACCGTCAGCGCGATGGCGGCGACTTTGCCAACAGCTGCACGACGCCGATCGCGGCGTACACCACACTGGACGCGCGTTATGCGCGCCAGCTGGGCGCCTGGGAGTTCGCGCTCGCCGGCCTGAACCTGGCCAATCGCCAGTACACCAGCAACGCCTTCGCCTGCAATGGCGCGATCTACCCGAGCGACGGACGCCAGCTCAAGGCGTCGGTGCGCTACGCGTTCTAGCCATGCGGCGCACTTTCGCAACCGTGCTGCTGGCGCTAGTGTGCGCGCCGGTCCTGGCGGCCATCACGGTCCTGGACGACAGCGGCAACCGGGTCACGATGGCGCGGCCGGCCCAGCGCGTCATTTCCATGTCGCCGCATGTGACGGAGCTGCTGTTCGCCGCTAGCGGCGGGACGCGCGTGGTGGGCGTGATGAACTACAGCGACTACCCCGAAGCGGCCAGGCAGATCGCCCAGGTCGGCAGCAATGCGTCGCTCGACATGGAGCGGCTGGCGGCGCTCAAGCCGGATCTGCTGGTGGTCTGGCAGAGCGGTAACACTGCGCGCCAGATCGAGCAACTGCGCCAGCTCGGCATTCCCATGTTCTACAGCGAACCGCAGCAGATGGAACAGATTGCCAGCAGTGTCGAGCGGCTTGGCCAGCTGCTTGGCACGGAAGCGGTGGCGCGCCAGGCCGCAGGGGCATTTCGCGCCAAGGTCGCCGCGCTGGCCGCGCGCTACAGCAAGCGAGCGCCCGTGCGCATGTTCTATCAGATCTGGGACAAGCCCCTGTATACCCTGAACGGCAAGCAGATTGTCAGCGACGCGGTGCGCTTGTGCGGCGGCGACAATGTGTTCGCCAGCCTGCCGGTCAAGGCGCCCGAAGTGAGCGTGGAAGCGGTGATCGGCGCCGACCCGGAAGCGATTTTCGGCGGCGCCGGGGACGAACTGGCCGGCAGCGGCTTGCAAATCTGGAAACCCTACAAGAGCATGCTGGCGGTCCGGCGCGGCAATCTGTTTTCGCTGTCGGGCGGCTTGCTGGCAAGGGCAGGCCCGCGCATGGTCGACGGTGCCGCCGAGCTGTGCGAAAAACTGGAACTGGCGCGTCAACGGCGCCCGTAACCCTGCGTTACAGGGGTAAGCAAATGCAAAAATGGGCAGTTTGCCCCAGGTGCTGTCGAAAAAAGTGGTAATCTCGCGATCGTTCGCTCAATCAATCAACAAGGATTATGTATGCGCTTCCTCCGTTTTGCTCTCGCCGCCGCCGCACTGATTGCCAGCAATGCGTACGCCAGCCCTGCCGCGCCCAAGAACGGCGCTGAATACACGACCTTGACCACGCCGCAGCCGACCCAGGCTGCCGGCGGCAAGATCGAAGTGCTGGAATTCTTTGCCTATCACTGCCCGCACTGCTACTCGATCGAAGCGGAAACCGCTGCCTGGGCCAAAAAGCAGGGCAATAACATCAATTTCCGCCGCATCGCGTACCCGTTCCAGGGCAAAAAAGATCCGGAAACCCATTTGTTCCTGACGCTCGAAGCGATGGGCAAGGCGGAAGAAGTCAGTCCGAAAGTGTTCCGCGCCATGCACGTCGAGGGCCAGCGCCTGATCAAGGATGAGGCGATTCTGGCGTGGGTGGCCAAGAGCAGCGGCCTGGACAACGCCAAATTCCTCGCGACCTGGAATTCCTTCAGCGTGGCGACTAAACTGATGCAGATGCCGAACTTCGTGAACCTGTACGGCATCACCGGTACGCCCACCTTCGTGGTGGACGGCAAATACGTGACCTCGCCAAGCATGGTCGGCGCGGCCAATCCCGCCATTGGCGAGCAGGCCGTGGCTGTAACCATGAGCACGCTTGATTTCCTGGTCGCCAAGGCAGCGCAAGGCAAGACCCCGGCAGCGCCTGCCGCAGCGCCGGCGCCGGCCACGCCAGCAAAGACCGTCAAGAAATGAGTGAAGAAGCCGAAGCCAAGTTATTGAAGATCTACGACGGGTCGCTTCCGGTGGAAGAGGACCTGTTCGAAACGACGCGGGTCAATCAGGTGGCCTGGACTTTGGTGGTCTTGCTGGCAGGGCTGGTGCTGTGGTTGTCGATCTCGCTGATCAATGCCGAGAATCAGCGCAACGCGCTGATGACGCGCCAGTGCGAAGATCCGGTGTTCAAGGGCGAGGTCGATCTGGTCTGCCTGCAGGTGGCGTCCTCGCGCCCGCACTGGTGGCAGCACCTGTGGTACGGCATGGCCCATTTGGCGCCCGAGCCGCCGCCGAAAGCGCCGGTCGCGCCCAGAAAAGTCTCACGGTAAGGTAATCACGAAGCGCGCCCCGCCCAGCGGGGACGCTTCGATCCGGATCGATCCCTGGTGCAGGGCAATGGCCTTGCTGGCGATCGACAGACCCAGCCCGAACCCGCCCGTGGCGCGGTCGCGGCTGCGGTCGAGCCGGTAAAAGGGTTCGAACACGCGTGCGCGTTCGGCTTCCGGAATCCCGGGGCCATCATCATCGACCGTGATCTCCAGCGCGGCCGCGCGCCGCGCCGACAGGCGGATCTGCTTGTTCCCGTATTTTTGCGCGTTGCGCAGCAGGTTGCCGATGGCACGCGCCAGCAGGCGCTCATCGGCTTCGACCGTGCCGATGCCGGCCGGTACGTCCAGCACCAGCGCGCAGTCCCCCGGCGGCAAGGCGCCAGCGCACTGGTGCAAAGCTTGCGCCAGGTCCAGTGGCGCCGTGCGCAGGGCCTGGCCGCTTTCCATCCGCGTCATGCTCAGCAGCTCGTTGACCAGGCCATTCAATTCTGCCAGATCGCCCTCCATGGCGGCAATGCGCTGTTCGAGCGCAGGATCGGCCGCGGCCGCGCGCAGCAGTTCGAGCGCGAATTCCAGGCGCGCGATGGGCGTGCGCAGCTCATGTGACACCGAATGGAGCAGGTTGCGCTGGGCCTCGAGCAGGCTCTCGATGCGGCCCGCCATGTGGTTCATGCGTTCGGCCAAAGGATAGATGCTGGCCGATGGCGGCATGTTGGCGCGTGCCGCCAGCTGGCCGGCGCCGACCTGGTCGGCCACGCGCGCCAGCAGTTGCAGCCCGGTCCAATGCGTGCGCGACCATAGTGCAATGGGGATGAGCAGGGCCAGCGCCACGATCACATAGCGCACCGCCTCGATCTTGAGCGCCAGGCCGATGTCGATCGGCAGATCGCGCGCCAGGATGACTTCATCGGCGCTGCCCACGTAGTAGTTGCCGTACAGGTCGACGCGGCGGTAGAAAGCCTTGTTGGCCACGTCCAGCACGACTTCGCCGCGCTTGAGCCGTTCGTGCAGGGCCACGGGCAGGCCGGCGTAGGCGCTGGCCAGCGGAATCAAGTCGATGTGGATGTCGGACACCTCGCGTACCTTGTTCAGGCGCACCAGCCATTCATCGGTGGGCGCTTTGTCGACGTATTGCTCAATCAGGAAGATCTGGGCTTCGGCCTGGCGCCGCGCGATGTCGTCGAGCGGGTCGCCGAACAGGCGGCTGATGGCGAAATAGATGACAAACGTGGCGACCGTGATCGACAGCATGACGAGCACGAAGAAACGGAAAAAGATCCGGTTCATGCCCGCGCACCTGCTGTTTGTCGCTCACCCGCTGTGGTCAAAACCATGTTGCCTCCTGCGTCGCATTGTATTCGAGGCAAGCTGGACGTGGGGGGATTACAAATTCGCGACAAATGCCTGACATTGCGAGGAGGAAAAAATAATGTGGGGCGCATACGATGCAGGTATCGGTTTCCGTTTGCCCACCGATGCTTGCGTGTCGTGGGCTTTTTTTATTCGCAGGAAGCTTTGCCCTTGATGTCCGGCCTGGCACGCGCCCCTCGCGTCATGAGCATTCTTGGTAACATCGGGTGAGCTGGAATAGGGGTGTCAGGGCGGCAAGGTAGAATACTTGCCATCCTGACTCCCGACCATACAGATGAAAACGTTTCTTGCCCTCTCCCTGAGCTGTGCCAGCGCGCTGGCATCGGCCCAGACGCCGACCACCAATCCCATGCCTGACGGTAGTTTTGACAGCTATGTCGGGCTTGGCGTGGTCGCGTCCCAGGCGTACCAGGGTGCCGCCGAGCGGCGGGTGAGGGCGCGTCCACTGCTGCAGTTTGAAACCAGCCAGGGCATCTTCATTGCGGGGATGAGCGCGGGGATGCACCTGTCGCAGCAAGCCGACTGGGAGTTCGGTCCCTTGCTGGCCATCGATCCGGGCCGCGACGCAGGCGGCAGCAACAACAGCGCCGGCGGCGTCAGCGATACCGTGTACGGCTTCGGTGTACGGCCGATCAGCGCGATCGCGCCGGACGCGCGCATCGACATGGCTGCCAATCCGCTGGCCGGTCTGGGCGAAGTCAAGGCGCGCCTGCAGGGCGGCGCCTTCGTCAACTATTACCTGACCCCGGAAGTGCGCCTGATCAGCAATCTGCTGTACGGCGCCGGCAACGACCATCGCGGCCTGATTGCCACCGTGGGCGTGCAGCGCCTTGCCGCCGAACTGGCGCCGCATCACAAGCTGACGTTTGCTGCCGGTGTCACGCTGGTCAACGGGGCGCACAACCGCAGTTTCTTCGGCGTGAACGACGACAATGCCATGGCCAGCGGCTACCCGGTCTACGCGCCGCGCGGCGGCGTGCGCGACGCCTGGCTAGGCGCCGGCTGGAACTGGGCATTGTCGCCATCCTGGGTGCTGGCCAGTGGTGCACGTCTGACCCTGCTCAAGGGCGATGCCCGGCATAGTCCGCTGGTGCAGCGCGCTGCGGGATTTACCATCCATACTGGCCTGGCTTACCGATTCTGACATGTTGCCCTTACGCCATTCTCCGCTGTTGTTTGCACTGCTGTTCACGGCCGGAAGCGCCGTGGGCCAGTCGAACGACGTCGAATGGATGAGCTATCGCGACGCCTACCGGACCATGGTGCGCTTCGATAAATACGGCGAGGCGAAGCACCTGATTCAGCAGCACCTGCAAGTGGTGGGGCGCGACAAGAGTGCCACGCCGGAAGGCTTGCAGCTGACCCTGCAGGGCAAGACCTTGCGCCAGAATCTGCCGCTGGACGCCACCGGGCGCGCGCTGTTCCCGGTGCGCAAAGCGGCCTATGACGAGAATGCATCGCTGCTGCTCAATCGCCCGGCCGGGCAATACCAGTTCCGCGCCCGCGTCTCGATCGTGATCCGGCCGGACGGCGTGTACGACGGCGCCGATCTGCGCGTCGCCTGCGAGCAGGCGCTTGCGTATCAGCGCCTGGTCGACAGCGCGCTGCGGGCCAGCAAATGCAGCGGCGTGCGTTTCGTGTTCAACAAGGATCTGGTCGAGCCTGGCGTGCGCCTGCGCAAAGGCGAAGCGCCGACCCTGCCACCGGCCATGGGGCCGGCGTTCCAGGGCGACGCGTATGAAGGGTTCCGGGTGGTGAGCTACAAACTTGGCGCCAGTGCGGCCAGGGAGCAGGTGGTCACGCAAAACGTGCCACTGGCGATCACGCCGGAATTCGACTGAGCGCCGCTCAGTCCAGGGCCGGCGCCTGCCAGGCCGAGGGCGAGAACAGATAGCCTTCGCCCCACACCGTCTTGATTTTTTCCGAATCGGTATCGTCGAATTTGCGGCGCAGCTTGGAAATGCAGTTGTCGATACTGCGGTCCAGGCCATCGAACTCGATCCCGCGCATCTTTTTCAGCAAGGCATCGCGCGAAAGCACGTGGCCGGCCGACTCGGCCAGCACCAGCAAGAGCTTGTATTCGGTATTGGACAGCACGCAAGGCTGGCCGCGCCAGGTCACGGTGCGGTCGCTGGCGCTGATCACCAGCGCGCCAAAGGTAAGCGGCGCGCCTTCCGCTTCCTGCTTGCCGTGCGCGCGCCGCATCAGGGCGCGCAGGCGCGCCAGCAGCACACGCGGCTGGACCGGCTTGTTGAGGAAATCGTCGGCGCCCTGTTCCAGCAGCGAGACTTCATCATAGGTATCATCGCGCGCGGTCACGATCAGGATCGGCACATCGCTCTGATCGCGGATCTGGCGGCACACCACCATGCCATCGAGGCCGGGCAGCATCAGGTCCAGCACCACCACATCGGGCATGGTTTCCTTGAAACTGGCAAGGGCGGTATCCCCCCGCGTTACGAGCTCGACCGAGAATTCATAGCTGCTCAAGTACTCCGTCACCAGCTGCGCCAGGCGCAGATCGTCTTCCACCAGCAATACACGATACATGGCAATCTCCTTCGCCAGTATTGTATAAGAGCACGGCCTGCAATGGACGGATCCCACCCCCGCGCGACAATTCGATACATTTTCGCGACAACAACACCCGTCGTTCGGTTTGCTGACGCTGCAGCAGGCGCGCTGTCTGGAGGAGCCTGACTGCCAGGGTAGGGAAAGCGGGTCTGACCATGGTTTTCGGAGCAAAGCGGTCTGACCCTGGTTGTGGGGCAACAGCAGGGCCCCGGGAGGGCACGTTGCGTGCATCCCGGGGCGTTTCAGGCTAGGCTTACTGCGACTTGAAGGTCCAGCTTTCGATGTGGCCGTTGTCCTGCGCGGCACGGTCGGTGACGCGCAGTTTCCAGGTGCCGACCCGCGGTTTCGCGCCCACCACCACGCTGAAGCTGCGCTGGATGTTGTCGGCGCTGCCGCCGGCACGGTTTTGCAGGTTGTACACGGTGTTGTCCGGCCCGATCAAGTCCACCACCAGGTCACCCACGTACGGGTGGATGATGTTCACTTCGGCCGTCACCGTACCCGCATTGCCGCTGGCGCTGACCGTGACCGGACTGGCAACGCCGGTGGCGTTGTTGTCCGGGATCGTGTAGTCGCCCGTATTGCTGACCACCACGGCAGTGCTGGCCGGCGCGCCACGGAAGCTTGCGAGCACGGCAGCGCGCTCGTTGAGCACGCGCGCGTTGTTGTTTTTGGCCGTCGTGCCCATGGCCACGCCATCGCGCGTTTTGGCCGGGTTCGACCAGTAGTTCAGGCGCTTGCAGCCGTTCGGGCAATCATAGGCCATGATGGTGCGCCAGTTTCGGTTTGGCGACAGATAGCCGTGCCCGTAGGCGTACGGCGTGGTGCTGTTGTCTTCTTCCGGATTGTGGCGCGCGCCGAACAGGTGGCCCAGTTCGTGACCGAAGGAGTAGTTGCCGGTGGCGCAGTCGGTGGTTACCGCCGCAAACGCCGAGGTGGCCGAGGCGTAGATGGTGCCATTGCCGCAGGCGCTGTTGCCGTCGGTGAGCAGCACGCCCACGTCGGCCGCGTAGGTGTTGCGCTGGCCGTGGATTTCATCCATCACACGGTCGTCCACGTCCGAGTAGCGGCTGCGGTCGGTGCTGTTGCTGCCGCTTTCGGTGTAGTTGACCTGGGCCGCGTGGGCCAGTTCAACGCGCGCGTTGACGCCGGCGTTCACATAGCCCTGGTTGGTCTCGGCAATGGCCAGGTCGATCAGCGCGTTGATGTCGCTGGTGGTGCGTTTTGCGGCCGGCGTGTAGTTGACCAGCACCCGGATCACCGGCGTGTCTGCCAGCGCGGCAGCCATGGCGCCAACGCGGGTCGTGGCCGGCGCCTGCGCGATGGCGACTTCGCTCAGCGCCAGCTGCTGCTTGTACTCGTTGTCGATGTGATCGCGCGGGAATTTGCGCAAGTCGATTTCAGCCACGCCGTGGGTGCCGTCGACACCGGCGCGAATGCGGTACAGCTTGCCTTCGTGGTGGACCGAGCCGGTCACCTTGCCGTCGCGAACGACGAGCACGGTTTCTTCTTCGGCCGATGCGGCCGTACCCAGTTCAGCGTTATTGTGTTTGCCGATCCAGACCGTGGAGCCGCTCTTGGTTTTGTAGGTATTGAAGCGGCGCGCGTTGAACTGGCGGCCATCGGGCAGGGGCAGTGCCAGTTCGCTGGCGGCGACGGCGCCCGGGTTCAATTGCATGCCGACGCGCGCGCTGCGGATCATGCGTTCGCCCGCGAACGGGGCGCCGGCACTGGCGGCGGCCGCATTGGCTGTGGCCTTGGGGGCGCTGCCGGGGTAGAACAAAGGCTCTGCTGCCATCGCGCTCGAAATGCTCGAGAGTAATACCAACGTGCCAAAAGTAATGCGTGTAGTCATAAGTTCTCCGTTTTCAGGTGGTATTTATATTTTTATTTCAACTTTATGTTGCCTAAAGCAAGCTTCTTCTGGCAATAGCCGGGAAGGAGCCGGAGAAGCCTATCCAAGCTGCATGTTCAGGTATTGCGTATTGACGCCATCGATTGCGAAATCGCGCCATCGGCAGAGCGGGCGATCGCCGGCGCGCTTTTCCGTATCGACGTAGACTGTTGTTCGTTTACTTTTCTTCGGAACCCACGATGACTGCCATGACCGCTTTTCCGATCGCCGCCAAATGGCCGGCGCACCACCCTGAACGGCTGCAGCTGTACTCGCTGCCGACGCCGAACGGCGTCAAGGTCTCGATCATGCTGGAAGAAACCGGCCTCGCTTACGAGCCGCACCTGGTCAGCTTCGAGACCAACGACCAGATGAGTCCGGAATTCCTTTCGCTCAATCCGAACAATAAAATTCCCGCGATCATTGACCCGGATGGCCCGGGCGGCAAGCCGCTGGCGCTGTTCGAATCGGGTGCGATCCTGCTGTATCTGGCGGAAAAAACCGGCCAGCTGCTGCCGCGCGATCCGGCCCGCCGCTACGAGACGATGCAGTGGGTGATGTTCCAGATGGGCGGGGTCGGCCCGATGTTCGGCCAGCTCGGCTTCTTCCACAAGTTTGCCGGCAAGGAGTACGAGGACAAGCGCCCGCGCGACCGTTACGCGGCCGAGTCGAAACGCTTGCTCGCAGTGCTCGACAAGCACCTCGCCACGCGCCAGTGGATGATGGGCGACGAGTACACGATCGCCGACATCGCCATCTTCCCTTGGGTGAACAACCTGGTGAATTTCTATGCCGCGGGCGAGCTGGTCGCTTACGACAGCTTTGCGAATGTCCAGCGCGCGGTGGCGGCGTTTGTCGCGCGCCCGGCGGTGCGGAAGGGCCTGACCATTCCCGCGCGCCCGCCCGCCTAACAGCCTTGCTCGTGGACGTCGAGCACTTGCTGAAAGCGCGCGCCGTCAAAGGTCCAGTGGTAGTGCAAGGTGTTGTTGTAATGCGGGTGGTAGTCGACCTTGATTGCCGCCTGTGTTCCCAGCGTGCCGAACGACAGCGAGAAGTCGCTGTCGTCGGGCGCTGCCGCTTCCATCAAGACCTGGCTCTTGCCACGGTAAAAGACGCGCACCACGACCTGGCCGACCCATGCTTCGTCGCCGGCGGAACTGCCAGGCCCTTCGGCACGCGGCAGGTATTCCAGCGTGAAGCGGATGACGTCCTTGTCCAGCTTGTACTGGCGCTCGGCGATCAGCCTCGGCAGGGCAGGCGCTGGCGCGCCAAGCGCACGCTGCCATGCCTCGCCGCTGATGGTAAAGCCGCCTTTGCGCGTCAGCCGGAATGGCGCAGGGGCGCTGCGCGTCGTCGGCCAGGTGAAGACATTGCTGTCCGGTTCGACACCGGAAGAATAATAACTGGCCCGTTTCGCGTCGGGGATGCGCAGCACAGCCACATCCACGCCTTGCACGAACACATACTGGACGTCGCCGGTCAGGCGCGTCCTGCGCAGCAGCATGTCGGGCAGGGCGTCGCCGTCGACATCGCCAAGCCACAGCAGTTCCTGGCGCGCGAATGCCATGCCGGCGGCAGGCAGCAGCAACTTGGCGGGACCGTTCGCGCTCTGGCCGATCAGTTCCAGCGAACCGGCCAGCAGCCTGCCGTCCGGCCGCGTTTGTGCACGCGCCGAGAAGGACCATGCGGTGCCGCCAATGCTGGCGCTGGCCTTCCATTCCGGTGTGAGTACGGCGGGCGCGGCCAGGCCGGCATGGGTCCCCGCCAGTGCCGACGCTGCCTTGTCGTCATCGCGCATGCGCATGGCGAACAGGCTGCCGGGCGCCAGGCGCAGTGATTGCTCGCGCCGGGGTGGCTGGATGCCGGCGCCTTCCAACCCGCGGTCGGCCTGCTTGCCCTGCACACTGAGCCAGGCCGCAGGCTCCACAGCCGTGACCGGGGTCAGATGCAGCGACTGGTCTTGCAGCGATACCGCCAGCCAGCGCTGGCTGTCCAGCCACGCGGGCAGGGCGAGCTGCTGCGGCTGGTCGGACAGGGACAAGGGCGCGCCAGGCGCGCTCAGTTGCAGGCCGGCGAGCGCGGGCAGGGCGGCGCCTGCCAGTATCGATGGCAATAGCAAACGCGTGAGGCGGGCCAGCATGAACATCGTGACTCCTGAATGAAAAAAGCCCGGGTCGTTGACCAGGGCTTTTGATGATACAACAGCGTCAGCAGGACTTAAGCGAAGTTCTTCGCCACGAAGTCCCAGTTGACCAGGCCCCAGAACGTTTCCACGTACTTGGCGCGCAGGTTGCGGTAGTCGATGTAGTACGCGTGTTCCCACACGTCGCAGGTCAGCAGCGGGGTGTCGCCAGCGGTCAGCGGGCAGCCGGCGTTGGAGGTGTTGACGATGTCGACGCTGCCGTCGGCCTTTTTCACCAGCCAGGTCCAGCCCGAACCGAAGTTGCCCACGCACGACTTGGTGAACTCTTCCTTGAACTTGTCGAACGAACCCCACTTGGCGTTGATCGCGTCAGCCGCGGCGCCTGCCGGCGTGCCGCCGCCGGCCGGCTTCATGCCGTTCCAGTAGAAGGTGTGGTTCCAGACCTGGGCTGCATTGTTGAAAATGCCGCCGGACGATTTTTTGATGATTTCTTCAAGCGACAGGTTTTCGAACTCGGTGCCCTTGATCAGGTTGTTCAAGTTGGTCACATAGGTCTGATGGTGCTTGCCGTAGTGGTACTCGAGGGTTTCTTTCGAGATGTGCGGCGCGAGTGCGTCCATGGCGTACGGCAGTGGTGGCAGAGTATGTTCCATGTCTTATCCTTTGTTAGTTTTGAAAAGCGTTAATTCTTCGGAAACGGCCCTTATTGTAATTCGTCTGCGTTTTCGTTGCAGGCTATTCGAGCAAGCCCTGCACGCTGGCCACGCCGACCTGGGCGCTACCTTCGGCCAGGCGCACCTGGATCGCCTGGTTGACCTGGATCTGGTCCGGCGAGCGCAGCACCGTGCCGCTGGCATCGCGCACGATGGCGTAACCGCGTTCGAGCGTGCGCTGTGGGTTGAGCAGTTCGAGCTGGGTGGCGAGGGCATCGAGCGCGTGACGGCGCCGCTGCAGCTGGTGGCCCAGGCAGCTGCCCAGACGATGCTGCTGCGAGGCAAGGTCAGCCCGTGCGGCGCGCACGTCCGGGCGTTCACTTGCCCAGCGCGAACGCAGCTGCGCCAGCGCATAGCTGTGGCGGTTGACGGGCGCGCGCACGGCATGCGTGAGCGCGGTCGACAGGGCCAGCAGTTTCAGGCGCTGGTGGCCGATCTGGGCAGACGGGCTGAGCAAACGGCGCGTCCAGTTGTCCAGTTCCTGGCTGGCTTCGCCCAGCGCGCGCTGCATGGCACGGCGCAAATCGGTGGCGTCGGCGGCCAGCGAGGCGAGCCAGTCCGCGTGCGGTGTGGCCGCCAGCTCGGCGGCGGCGGTCGGGGTGGCGGCGCGCACGTCGGCGCTGAAGTCTGCGATGGTGAAGTCGGTCTCGTGGCCGACGCCGGCAATCACCGGCATGCTGCACTCGGCAATCGCCCAGGCCACGATCTCTTCGTTAAAGCTCCACAAGTCTTCGATCGAGCCGCCGCCGCGGCATACCAGCAGCACATCGACCTCGGCCCGTTGCGAGGCCGTGCGAATGGCCTGGGCAATCCGTTCGGCCGCACCCTGGCCCTGCACCGGGGCCGGGTACAGCACGATGCGCACATGCGGTGCGCGCCGTTTCAGCGCGCTGAGTATGTCGCGCAGCGCCGCCGCCTGCGGGCTGGTGACGATGCCGATCGAACGCGTGAACAAGGGCAGGGGACGCTTGCGTTCGGTGTCGAACAAGCCTTGCGCGCCGAGCTTGTCCTTCAGGCGCAGGAACGCTTCGTACAAGGCGCCCACGCCGGCACGGCGGATCGATTCGACATTGATCTGGTAGTCGCCGCGCGCACCGTACAGGGTGACCAGGGCGCGCACTTCCACCTTGTCGCCTTCGCGCGGGATGAAGTTGGCGTACTGGGACTTGCCGCGGAACATGACCGCGCGTACCTGGGCGGCGTGATCCTTGAGCGTGAAATACCAGTGGCCCGAGCTGGCACGGGTGAAATTGGAGATTTCGCCGCCAATCCAGGTCAGCGGGAAGGTGCGCTCGAGCAGCCGCGCCACTTGCGCGTTGAGCGCGGTCACCGTCATGACGGGTGGTGCGGTATAGCTGCTATCGGGTTCAAACATGCTTGGCATGGGGAAGCTGTCCACAAAAAATTTCGGCGGTCATGCTTATGTCACATATCGCGCGAAACGACAAGGATTATATGTAAGTCTCTGATTATAAAAGAAAAACGGGCATGCGTGTTTTAGTGGCACGTAGCGAAAAGCCTTACAGATCAAGGACTTTGCTGCTTGCGCGCCGACTTGCTCACAAAGTTATCCACAGAAAGTGTGGGGAAGTCGGCCCACTGGAACGGTGCAAGGCACGCACGAAAGTTGAGCAACGGAAATTAAACCATTGGAATCAATTGCTTAGCTCGGTCCTGCAATCCTTGTTAACAATCTTGTCCACAGAAATTGTGCAGAAACCGGCGCGCTCAACGTCGGCCTGGTTTGGCAAGGCGCGAACGGGGCACCGCACAACCGGTCGTCGTCGCCGCAGGTCGGGCATCGGCGGGCGTCGTGTTTCGCTGATTTACTGCCAAAGCATCAAAACCAGGCACTGGCAACAAAGCACGTCAAATCAGAGGCTTACCGGCCCTGTGGGGTCATTGTTAACAAACTTGTCCACAGAAGCTGTGCACAAAAGCGTCGCCCTGCCTGCCTGTTTTTTTGGCCAGGGCAAAGCGTGCCCCGCTGCTTGCAGCGGGCACTGGTCCAAGCGTCCGACGGGTAGTGCACGTATTTTACGCACTTGGTGTTTTTCCTTTGAAATCAAAGGGCTGTCCTGCGTAAACTGTCCTTGCACACAGTTTTATCCACAGAACTTGTGCAGAAAAGCGAACGGCTGTGCTGCTCTATTTTTAATCGCAATCACAAAGCCTTTAAAAATCAATGACTTGCGGGGAAGTCACCGATCTTGCGCACAAAGTTGTCCACATAAAGTGTGCAGAAAACGCGGCATTCTGCGCTGCCTTTCTTTTGCGCACTACAAAATTACCGATTAAAAACAAGTGCTTATCGCATGCCACCCGAGCTTGCTCACAATGTTGTCCACAAAAAGTGTGCAGAAGCGGGGATAAGTCGCTGAATTGCCTTCTGAGCGCGCGTTTGAGTCAATTATGTTCAGCAAAAGTGGTCTGACCCTGGTTTTGGGGCAAGATGATCGAAAAGTGCGCAGGGGTGGAATTTCGTTTGGAATCAAGCGCTTCGGGGGATGCCACCGTCCTTGCGCACAGTTTTATCCACAGAAGCTGTTCAGAACTCTTCGGACAATTTTAATTTTTTCATTGCCTTCTTTTTGCGCACAGCGTGTTTTCCCTTAAGAATCAACGGCATGGATGAGCTCCGGGATTCTTGCGCACAATCTTATCCACATTCGATGTGCAGAACTGTACTTGCCGTCTCGCTGGCAACACGTTACATTGCCGGGGTTCGCTTCGATCCGCTTTTCCCCTTACTCAGGAGTTCGTTTTGTTCGCCATTTTTCAAGCTGCAGGCTGGCCTATCTACCTTTTGCTGATTGCCTCGATCGTGGCAGTCGCGCTGATCATTGAACGCAGTATCTATCTGCGCCGTTCGAAGCTGCTGCCGCGCGCACTGCTCGACGAAGTCATCCGCGTCTATCACAACGGTAAGATCACTCCGGACATCATCGAGAAGCTGAAGAACAATTCGCCGCTCGGTACCGTCCTCGCCGCCGCCCTGCGCAATGTGGAAGCGCCGCGCGAAGTGATGAAGGAATCGATTGAAGAAGCCGGCCGTGGCGTTGCCCACCTGCTGGAGCGCTTCCTGACCACGCTCGGTACCATCGCTTCGCTGGCACCGCTCATGGGTCTGTTCGGCACCATCGTCGGCATGATCGAAATCTTCGGCGCCCAGAACGCCACCGGCACCAACCCTGCAGTGCTGGCGCACGGTATCTCGGTCGCGCTGTACAACACCGGCTTCGGTCTGGCCATCGCAATGCCGGCCCTGATCGCTTACCGCCACTTCCGCGCGCTGGTGGATTCCTTCATCATCGATATGGAACTGCAGGCGGTCAAGTTCGTCGACATCGTCCATGGTGCGCGCAAATGATGGACTTCCGCCGTGGCCAGAAGCGCGAGGATCCGGAGATCAATCTGATCCCGTTCATCGACGTGCTGCTGGTGATCCTGATTTTCATGATGGTCACCACGACCTACAGCAAGTTCACTGAACTGCAGATCACGCTGCCGACCGCCGACGCTGAAAAGGCGCTCGACAAGCCGCTCGAGATCAATGTGACGGTGGACGCCAAGGGTAACTACACGGTCAACAACGTGCCGGTCGCGTTCCGCACCGTGGGCGATCTGGCCGAAGACCTCAAGCAGGCCGCCGCCAACGCCAACAATGGCCAGGCGCCTGCAGGCGCCGCGCAAAGCCCGGTCGTGATCGTCAACGCCGACCAGTTTGCGATGCACCAGATGGTGATCAACGTGCTGGAAGCGGCGCGCATTGCCGGCTACGACAAGCTGACCTTCGCCGCCCAGACCGGCGGCAAGAAGTAAGCGGCGGGCGCGGCAAGGCTGCGCCCGTTTTTCCTGATGCCTTCCCCGTCCTCCCTTGAATCGACGTTGACCCGTGCGTGGCTCACGCGCGGTGTGCTTGCCTGCGCACTGTGGCCGCTGTCGCTGCTGTTCCGGGCCCTGTCCGGGGTGCGTGCACTGCTGTACCGCACGGGCCTGAAGCAGTCGGCGCGCTTGCCGGTGCCGGTGGTCGTGGTGGGTAATATTTTCATTGGCGGCACCGGCAAGACGCCGCTGACGATCTGGCTGGCCGATGTGCTGCGCGCGGCCGGGTTCACGCCGGGCGTGATCTCGCGCGGCCACGGCAGCAGTGGCGCCGCGCCACGGGCGGTCAGCGCAACGTCGAACGCCCAGGACGCCGGTGACGAGCCGCTCCTGATTGCGCGCCGCAGCGGCTGCCCGGTGGTGGTGGGGCGCGATCGCGCCGCCGCCGGGCGCGCGCTGCTGGCCGCCCATCCCCAGGTCGATATTCTCATTTCCGACGACGGCCTGCAGCATTACGCGCTGGCGCGCGACGTCGAACTGGTGCTGTTCGACGGCCGCGGCGCCGGCAACGGCTGGCTGCTGCCGGCCGGCCCGCTGCGCGAGAGCGCGTCGCGCCGGCGCGATTTCACCATCGTCAATGCGCCTGTCATCACGCCGGCCTTGCGCGCCGTCGTCGGTGGCGAGGCATTCCGCATGCAGCTCGATGGCGTGATGGCGGCGCCCCTCCTGCAGCCTGACCAGGGCGTGGCGCTGTCGGCGCTGGCGGGCAAGCGCCTGGTGGCGGCGGCCGGCATCGGCAACCCGGGACGCTTCTTTGCGATGCTGCGGGCCGCTGGTCTGGAGATCGGCGAGCTGGCGCTGCCGGATCATCACGATTTTCTCGACGCCCCGTTTGCGCGCGTGGATGCCGACATCATCCTGATCACCGAGAAGGATGCAGTAAAATGTGGGCAAATTGAACAACTAAGAAACGATCCGCGCCTGTGGGTCGTTCCGGTGACGGCGACGCTTGATGCGCCGCTGGCCGAACTCATTGTGGAGAAATGTCGTGGATGCTCGACTGCTTGATATTCTGGTCTGCCCGGTGTGCAAGGGCCCGCTCGACTACGATAAAAAGGCGCAGGAACTGACCTGCCGCCCGGACCGACTGGCGTTCCCGATCCGCGATGGGATTCCCATCATGTGGGCCGACGAGGCGCGCAAGATCGAGCCGGTATAAGCGATGGGCTTCATCGTCATCATCCCGGCGCGCCTGGCCTCGACCCGGCTGCCGAACAAGCCGCTGGCCGATCTGGGCGGGAAACCGATGGTGGTGCGGGTGGCCGAACAGGCCGCGCTCTCCGGCGCAGAACGCATCATTGTGGCGACCGACCATCCCGATATCGCCGCGGCCTGCACGGCGCACGGGGTGGAAGTGTGCATGACACGCGCCGATCACCCGTCCGGCACCGACCGCATCGCCGAAGTGGCGCGCACGCTCGATCTGGCGCCAGAGGCCGTGGTCGTCAATCTGCAGGGCGACGAGCCGCTGATCGATCCGGCCCTGCTGGCCGCGACCGCCAGCCGGATCGGCGCCGGGGTGCCGATGGCGACTTGCGCGCACCCGATTACCGAGGCGGCCGACGCCTTCAATCCAAACGTGGTCAAGGTGGTGCTCGACAAGCAGCAGCGCGCGCTGTACTTCTCGCGTGCGACCATTCCGTGGGACCGCGACGGCTTTGCGGCCACCCGCGATGTGCTGCCGGCCGGGTATCAGCCGCTGCGCCATATCGGCCTGTACGCGTATTCGAATGCCTTCCTGCAGACCTATCCGGGCCTGGAGGCGGCGCCGCTGGAATCGATCGAAGCGCTGGAACAGCTGCGCGTGCTGTGGCATGGTTACCCGATCGCGGTGCACGTGACCGACAGCGCACCGGCGGCAGGGGTGGATACGCCGGAAGACCTGGCGCGCGTGCGCTTGCATTATCAGCATTAGCCGCAACCACCACATCGCTTCCTTACACCATTATTGCAAGTACGAAGAACCCGCCCGTTTTGCGCCAAATCAAGCAAAAAAGGGGCAATTCACCCCCCGATTGGCGTTCACGCATACTTTTGTGGTAAGTTT
>DASWMN010000382.1:0-8006 GCA_036399735.1 Telluria sp.
ATGAACGGCAGTTCCATCTCGCTGCCGGCATCGTCGGCAACGACGTTGCCGCCCTTGCCCGCGCCCATCAGACTGCCCAGGCCCAGGGGGCTGGCGCTGTCTTCCGGCGCCGACTCGGTACCCGGTCCGCCAATGTCGAGCAACGGCGCATGCGCCGCTTCCTCGTGCGCCGGCGGCTCGCCGATCACCTCGGTCAGCTCCGGTCCAAATTCGGTGTCGGGGGCAGCCAGCACGCCCAAACTATCGTCACCGCCCTTTGAGCCGAAGCCCAACGAACTTTTCCAAGCAAATCCCATTACAGCTCCCAATCCCTAAGGTATCAATGACCACTTTTATTGTGGTTTAAAATCCGATGTGCAAAAACCGTGCATCGCTTACCAGCGCTGCGAGGTCAAGCGGCGCCCACTCATTGGCGTCGGCGTCGCGCAGCCGGTCACCAGAAACCTCCATGCCGGCTGCATGACGCAAGCCGTACACGCGCGAGACCAGCAAACCGCAGTTGAAACCGAGGCCGTTGGCAAAAGTGATAATCCGGCTGTCCGACCCGATCGCGGTGTCGGTTGCCAGTGAATAGCGGCCCAGATCGATCACGCTGATCAAATTGCCGCGAATATTGGCCAGCCCCAGGTACCAGGGCTGGGTCAGCGGCACCACCGTGATCGACGGCACCGGGACGATTTCGCCCACCTGGGTCAGATCGAGCAGGAAGCGTTCGCCCCCGATCATCACGCCCAGCTGGTTGACGCGTGCCCCGGCGTTATTACGCGCCGCCTGCATGCGTTCGAGCAGCTGCACCTGGTATTGGCGCAAACGGGTACGACGGCCAGCTCCATCGGAGGTGACCGTCGTCTCGGGCGCAGATTTGACAGCGGCGCTCATGGCATCAAACGTTCAGCGCGGCGATTTTCGCCAGCAGCAGTTCCGGATCGACCGGCTTGACCAGATAATCGCGCGCGCCCTGACGCAGGCCCCAGACACGGTCGGTTTCCTGGTTCTTGCTGCTGCAGATAATGATAGGCACGTCGGCCAGTTCCGGGTCCTTGGCGATCGCGCGGGTGACCTGGAAGCCGTTAGCGCCCGGCATGACGACATCCATCAGGATCAGGTGCGGCTTTTCCGCCTTGATCTTGAGGAAAGCTTCTTCGCCGTTTTCGGCGGTGGTCACGGTGAAACCGTTCTTCACCAGGATGTCGGTCAGGTAATAACGCTCGGTAGGGGAGTCGTCGACGATAAGAATTTTTGTAATGGCCACGTGGCTCTCCTGGATTATTTGGACAGGGCGTCCGCTGTGTGCTCACGCACGGCTGCCAGCAGACTATCTTTGCTAAAAGGTTTGGTAAGGTAAGCCGAGGAACCCACCATGGCTCCCCGCGCCCGGTCGAACAGCCCGTCCTTGGACGAAAGCATCACCACCGGCGTGGTATGAAACTTGGCACTCTTCTTGATCAGCGCGCAGGTCTGGTAACCATCGAGGCGCGGCATCAAAATGTCGCAAAACACCAGCGACGGATGATGGTCATTGATCTTGGCAAGGGCGTCGAAGCCATCGTCCGCCAGCACCACCTGGTAGCCCGCCTGAGTGAGAAAAATCTCGGCGGAGCGGCGGATCGTGCTGCTGTCATCGATGACCATGATTTTCAAGACTGTCGGTTGGGTCGTCATTGTCATATTCAGTTTACCTGGCGTAAGGGTGAACGATACCATAGGGCAAGCCCCTTGTGCGATATCTGTTGCATTCGTTCAACTAATGTATTAAAAACGCCGCGTTCCAATTAGATAACTGTCATCTCGAAGTCATCCTTGCGGGCGCCACATTCGGGGCAAGTCCAGTTCATGGGGACATCTTGCCAGCGGGTACCGGGAGCGATGCCCTCGTCGGGCAAACCGGCCGCTTCTTCATAGACCCAGCCGCAGATCAGGCACATCCAGGTCAAAAACGGGGCCTCGGCGGCGCCGCCTGTTTCATTGCTGCTCACGTTGGGGATCCTTGTATCTAGTAAAATGACGAATCAGGTATCTTAATCCACCGGCCGTGCAAAACCAAACTTCTCCCCTTGTTTCGCCCCTTATTCTTAGCTTCGGTGTCTCCGATCCGCTCGGCGCGTCCGGCATCCAGTCCGACCTGGCCGCCTTTGGCGCCCTGGGCTGCCATGGCCTGTCGGTGACCACCGGTTTGCTGATCGGCGACAGCGCACGCGTCGAGGACAGCCAGGAGATTGACGCCGACTGGATGGTCGACCAGGCCCGCCTGCTGCTCGAAGACATGCCGGTGGCCGCCTTCAAGGTGGGCGCCCTGACCAGCATCGAGCAGGCCAGCGCGATTGCCGAAATCGTCTCCGACTACCCGGACGTGCCCCTGATCCTCGACCCGTTTTTGTCCAGCCTGCCGGACTCCGGCCTGGCCGACGACGACATGCTGATGGCGATCCGCCAGATACTGGTGCCCCAGGCCACCGTTTTGCTGCTGTCGCAGGTGGAACTGGCGCGCATGGCCGAAACCTGGCGCGAAGGCGGCGGCGACATGGTCGACGCCGATGTGGCCGAACTGACCGGCATGGGCTGCGAACTGGTGCTGCTGACCTGTACCGGCGCGGCCGGCAGCGGCGCCAGCGCGCGCCGCGCCAATACCCTGTATGACGAAGATGGCATTGTCGCCACCTACGATTGGCAACACCTGCCGGGCCCCTTCGTGGGCGCCGGCAGCACCATGTCGGGCGCGCTGGCTGCCTTCCTGGCGCTCGGCCACACGCCCGAGGAAGCGGTGACCCAGGCCCAGACGTTCACGGCCGGCGCCCTGGCCCACGCCCAGCGTTTCGGCATGGGCAAGCTGGTCCCCAATAAATTTTTCGGACACACTTTTCACGGAACCGCATCATGAGCAATTCTGAAATCTCCCGCAACGACAGCCTGTTCACGCGCGCCCAGATCACCACCCCGGGTGGTGTCAATTCGCCGGTGCGCGCGTTCAAATCGGTGGGCGGCACGCCGCGCTTCATCACCCGCGCCGAAGGCCCCTACTTCTGGGATGCGGACGGCAAGCGCTATATTGATTACATCGGTTCCTGGGGCCCGGCCATTGTCGGCCACGCCCACCCGGCCGTGGTCAAGGCAGTGCAGGAAGCGGCCGCGCGCGGTCTGTCGTTCGGCGCGCCAACCGAAGGCGAAGTGCTGATGGCCGAAGAAATCTGCCGCCTGGTGCCCTCCATCGAGCAGGTGCGCCTGGTCTCGTCCGGCACCGAAGCGACCATGAGCGCACTGCGCCTGGCGCGCGGCGCCACCGGGCGCGACAAGATCGTCAAGTTCGAAGGCTGCTACCACGGCCATGCGGATTCCCTGCTGGTCAAGGCCGGCAGTGGCTTGCTGACCTTCGGCAACCCGACCTCGGCTGGCGTGCCGGAAGACTTCGTCAAGCACACCCTGGTGCTCGACTATAACAATGTGGCCCAGCTGGAAGACGCGTTTGCCTCGATGGGCGACACCATCGCCTGCGTGATCGTGGAACCGGTGGCCGGCAATATGAACCTGATCAAGGCAAGCCCGGAATTCCTGCGCGCCATGCGGGCGCTGTGCACCAAGCACGGCGCGATCCTGATTTTCGACGAAGTCATGTGCGGCTTCCGGGTCGGTCTGGGCGGCGCCCAGGCGCTGTACGACATCAGCCCCGATCTGACTGCGCTGGGCAAAGTCATCGGCGGCGGCATGCCGGTGGCAGCCTTCGGCGGCCGCGCCGAGCTGATGCACAACATGGCGCCGATCGGCGCTGTCTACCAGGCCGGCACGCTGTCGGGCAACCCGGTGGCGGTGGCGGCGGGCATGACCACGCTGGGCCTGATTCAGCAGCCGGGCTTCTATGAGAACCTGACTGCCCAGACCGCCAAGCTGGCCAGCGGTCTGGCCGCCGCGGCCAGGGAAGCCGGCGTGACCTTCTGCGCCGACGCGGTCGGTGGCATGTTCGGTATCTATTTCAGCGAACAAGTGCCGACCAGCTATGCCGAGATGATGGCCGGCGACAAAACCCGCTTCAATGCCTTCTTCCACGGCATGCTCGACGAAGGCGTGTATTTCGCCCCGGCCGCTTTTGAGGCGGGCTTCGTTTCGGCCCAGCATGACGACGCCGTGATTGCGGAAACCATCGCTGCTGCGCGGCGCGTGTTTGCTCGCTTGAAATAGCCATTAGCGGCCTTGCAAGACAGTTGCCAGGCCGCTATTGCTGCACTTTGTTCAAGCAAAGCGGCGCCGTGGCATGATTGAATTGACATTGTTTTGGCGCGCCCGCGCACCTCACAGCCGCACCTGCAGCTGTCCCTGCAGACGGTAGCGGTGCGCCAGGCCGACCGGATTGATGGACTGGTCGCGATAGTAGCGAAACGCCAGATATTGCTCGGCCGGCTCGAACCAGTGTTCCTTTTGCGCGTCGAGCAGGCGCCAGTCGCCGTCCAGATACACTTCCGCCCAATTGTGATAGTCGCTCGGCCGCGGCGCGCTGTCGCGGTCGAGCACGTAGCCGCCCACCATGCGCGCCGGCAGCCCGGCTGCCCTGGCCAGCGCCACCACCAGGTTGGCGTACTCGGTACAGTCGCCGCGCCCGCTGCTCAGGGCATCGAGTGCGCCATGGTCGTCCGCCACATAGCCGGCATACTGCAAGTTGGCGCGCACCCAGTCATAAATGGCGCGCGCACTGTCGACGGCCTGGGGCCGGCGTAGCGTGGCGGCCAGCGCGACGATCGCAGGGGCATCCGATTCAATGTAGCGCTCGGCCCCTTGCCAGCCCTTGCCCGGGCCCGCCGCTGCCTGCGCCGCCGGCGCGGCCCCGAGCTGCACTTCGGCCGTGACCGTCACCACCTGCTGCCCGAGTCCGGGAAACGGCGCGAACGCCAGTTCCAGAATCCGGTGGCCGAGCGCATCCTCGCGCACGCTGTGCGGCATCGATACCTGGACCGCCTGCAAGCGTTGGCGCGGCAGCGCCTGGGCCGGCAGGTAGCCCCAGAACATTTGCCCGGTCAATAGCGCTGGCGTGGGGTTATTGAAGGTCATGACAAAGCGGATGCGCCGCACCAGCGCGTCCTGCGCGCCGCATGCCGCGGGCGCGGGCAGCACGCACAGCGCGCCCAGCACCGCCCCACCCGCCAGAAATTGCCTGCGCTGCATGGCGTGCTATTGGCCGCAGCCGAGCTGCTTCGGCCCTTTGCTGTGGGCCAGCCAGATCGCCAGCTGGGTTTTCATCTGCTGCTTGTATGCCTCGCGCCCACCCGTGTAGACCAGGAGCGGTGCCGGCAAGCTGCGCTGCAAGGCCACGATCTTGTCATCCGAGAAGTCGGCCTCGGCCACCAGCACGATGGCCGACAGTGGCGTCTTCTTGTTCGCCTTGCGGCGCTTGTCGATCACCTCGATGATGGCGGCGGCGCTGGTCTCGGGCAAGGGGCGCGCGAAGGCGATATCGGCTTCCAGGGCGCTCTGGCTCTTGCTCAGCACCACCAGGGTGCCCTCGTTCTGTGTTTCCAGCCACAATTCCGGCGCGGCCAGGCGCACCAGCGCGCTCGGCGCCGGGGCCCGTCCGGCCACGCTGGCGCCGGAGAACAACCACATCGGCACGCCGCCGCGCAGCACCAGCACCTCTTTATAGGTCTTCTTGAGGGTCGCGCAGGCACTGTAGAGCTCGCGTTCGGACTTGCCGTTGCCCATCAACAGCACCGTCTTGTCACGCCAGTAGGGCTTGCTCGTCAGATCGGACAGGCTGGCCTGGATGGCGCCGTCCACATGGTAGTGCTCGAACTCACCGGCGGGGCGCAGATCGATCGCCACCGCCTCCGGGCGCTGCAGTACCTGGCGGGCGGTGGCCACCAGCACGCCGCAGCCGAAGTCCGGTTTGGCGCCGCCCAGGGCGCTGTGCAGGGCCGGTCCGCCATCGCCGACGCGGCAGGCCCCGGTTGCCTGGGCAATGCCTTTCAGGATCGCCGGCATGCCGTCATCGGCCGCCTTGGGCGGGGTGTCGGCGCACTGGCCTGGCGCAGCCAGCAGTAACAGGACGGCAGCGCCAGCGATGCGCATGCTGCGGGAAATGGAATGCTCGGTCATGGTTTCGGTTCCTCGGTAGGGGGCAAGACTTGATCCGCCGCGGCCGTTTCACCGGACGGGGCCAGCATCAGGTCCGGCGGATAGACGAACTGCCAGTCAGTGTATTTCTGCTTGCCCCGCAGGGCCATGTGTTCAGGCTCGAAGCCATCCTGCTTGATCGGGGTCTGCTCCGACAGCGAATGGATGCCGACGATGCGCCCGCCCATCAGCACCAGCCCCCATTCGGCCTTGCCGGTCATCGGGTCGACAAAGCGCTTGCGCAAATGGCGCCGGATGCCGGGCGCGCGCGGGTCCTGCAGCAACTCGTCGATGGTGCTCGGATATTCCTTCAGTCCGTTCGCGGTCGGGATCTGGTGGTAGCGCGCCAGCGCTGTCTGGAACTGGCGCCCGATGGCCAAGAGCTGCTTTTCGCGCTCGCGCCGGCCCGCGGTGGCATCGATCTCGGCTGCCACAGTCAACCCCACGCCCATGATTGCAATCAGCAGCAAGACCCACAGATAGGCAAAGCCGCGCTGGGCCGGTGCGCGCCGCCCCCGCTCAATAATCGGCATACGCCAGGCCTTCGCGGTCGGCCCCGGGGGCACCGCTGTGGACATCGACGATGCCGTGCTCATCGCCCGCCTCGGCTTGCGCCAGCACCCAGGTCTGGGCCGATTCGGTGAGCGGATCGAGCGGTACCGCGCGCAGGTATTTTGCCGTGACCAGGTCGTCCAGCGCGGCCGGGAAATGGCCCTTGTCACTGGCATACTTGTCGAGCGAAACGCGCAGCACCTTGAGATTTTCGCGCAGCGCGGTATCCTTGGCGTGGGCCAGCGAACCGAAATAGCGCGGCACCGCGATCGTCAGCAGCAGCGCCACGATTGCCATCACCACCAGCAGTTCAATCAGGGTAAAGCCGGCAGGCCGGCGCCGCATGGTCGCTTTCATTACCAGTCCCTGTAAGGTATGCCGTCCAGGCCGGTCTTGTCCGAGGTGCTGTACACGTCGAACACATCCTCGCCTTCGGCCGGCGCTTCGGGCGGCGAAGCATAGCTGCGCAGGCCCCAGCTGGCGGCGGCGGCGGCGGCGCCATCGGGCGCCATCGGATCGCGCGGCAGGCGGCGCAAGAAATACATCTTCTGACGCGCCGGGCTGCGCTGGTCATCGACCCCTTCCACCAGCAAGTCGAGCGACTTGGGGTAGCCCGACTCGCCGATGCGCACCACGATGCGGCCCTGGTCGGCCGCGCGCTTGTAGGCGTCGAGTCCCTCGCGGATCTGGGCCAGCGCGGCGCGCAGCTCGTGCTCCTTCTGGCGCTGCACGGCCAGTTGCGCCAGCGGCACTGCCACGCTGGCCAGCACGCCCATGATCGCCAGCGTCATCATCAGTTCGATGAAGGTGAAGCCGGCGCCCGGCCGCGCTGCCCGCTGCTTCATGGGGTCACGCGCATCAGATGCTCGACCGGCAGCACCAGCGGCAGCGTCGGCGCTGGCTCCGGACTGGCCGACAGCAGCTGCAGGCGCGCCGCCGGCGCTGCCTTGATCGCCTTGAAGGTGACGCTCACCAGGGTGCCGCTGCCGTTGACCCCGGGTTCGACGCCGCTGCCGCTCTGGCGCACGGCGGCCACGAACAGTTTGCCCGCGGCCGCGTCGACGCGCTCGCTGAAGCTGGTCTTGCCATTGGCCTGCTTGAAGTAGTCGCCCTCCTGCACATTGACCACCTGGAACAGCTGCGGATCGAAGCCCAGCAAGGCGGGCAGGCCGCGCAAGGCTTGCTGGCTGTTCAGGCGCACCACGGCGCTGAACTGCTCGCCCACCTTGACCTGGGCCGGGCCCTGCCACGACAGGGCAACGCCGCCCGGGCCGGCCACCGCGGCGCCGGCTGCAGCGCCGCCCGCAGGCAGCAGCGCCGGTGCCGCGATCGGGCTGACCACAGCGCCCCCGGCGGCCGGC
>DASWMN010000383.1:0-8375 GCA_036399735.1 Telluria sp.
GTGTCCAGATGGCCATGCCGATAAAGGACAGTCCCAGTGCCCAGCGCAGAAATTCGGGGCTGACACTGGCGGTAATCCAGGCGCCCAGTGCCCCCGCCAGGCCATGATTGACGACCGTGGCCGCAAAAATGCCAAGGATGATAGGAACGGGTTTCTTGAAGCGTGCCGCGAGAATGAAGGCGAGAAGCTGGGTTTTGTCGCCGATTTCAGCAAGCGCGACAACCCCGGTCGAGACGAGAAGTGATTCCATGTTGTATTCCCAGGCCGGTCTGAAGACGATTGACCACAACGCTTCCCCGGCCCAGACGGAGGCATTGTGGTCAAAGGTCTTGCCAAGCTTGGAAACCGCTTGCGCCATGGCCTGTGGGCCAAGTATGTTGACGCAAGCCTCTTCGTGACGAAGAGCGGCTACTCCCCAATGACGGCGCGATTGTAGCACAGGGCCTGTGGCGCTCGCACGTCTCGCCTGAACAGGCTATTGCTTGCCAACTTGCCAATGCTAAGATGGCTTTCCGCAATTAATTCGGGAAAAACTGCTTTCCACGCAAGGTCATCCGGTCCGCACTATAATAATCGTCCGATCGCCTTGTTCAGCTTCACCTTGCCAGCCTCTAAACGGACCTCCACCACCTTTATGCACTACGTGTCTACCCGCGCCGATCAGGGCGCCGCATCGCAAGCGCCCCAACAATTTTCCGACATCCTGCTGGGCGGCCTGGCGCCGGACGGCGGCCTGTACCTGCCGGCCGCGTACCCGCAAGTGAGCGGCGCCGAGCTCGACGCATGGCGCAAGCTGTCGTATGCCGATCTGGCGTATGAAATCCTGCGCAAGTTCGCGACCGACATTGCCGAAGCGGACCTGCGCAAGCTGACCAAAAAGACCTACACCGCCGAGGTGTACCGCAATGCGCGCAAGGGCGAAAAGGCGGCCGAGATCACGCCGCTGCGCGTGCTGGAAAAAGACGGCGACAAAACCCTGATCCTGCAGGCGCTGTCAAACGGACCGACCCTGGCCTTCAAGGACATGGCGATGCAGTTGCTGGGCAATCTGTTCGAATACACCCTGGCCAAGCACAATGCCGAACTCAATATCTTCGGCGCCACCTCGGGCGACACCGGCAGCGCGGCCGAATACGCCATGCGCGGCAAGAAGGGCATCCGCGTCTTCATGCTTTCGCCGCACAAGAAGATGAGCGCCTTCCAGAGCGCACAGATGTTCAGCCTGCAGGACCCGAACATTTTCAACATCGCCGTTGAAGGCGTGTTCGACGATTGCCAGGACATGGTCAAGGCGGTGTCGAACGATCTGCCGTTCAAGGCCGCCCAAAAGATCGGCACCGTCAATTCGATCAACTGGGCGCGCGTGGTAGCCCAGGTGGTGTACTACTTCCGTGGCTACCTGGCGGCCACGACGGACAACACGCAAAAGGTGTCGTTCACGGTCCCGTCCGGGAACTTCGGCAATATCTGCGCCGGCCATATCGCCCGCATGATGGGGTTGCCGATCGACCGCCTGATCGCCGCCACCAACGAAAACGACGTGCTCGACGAATTCTTCCGCACCGGCGTCTACCGCGTGCGCAAGTCGGCCGAAACCTATCACACCAGCAGCCCGTCGATGGACATCTCGAAGGCATCGAACTTCGAGCGCTTCATTTTTGACCTGGTGGGCCGCGACGCCGCGCGCGTGCGCAAACTGTTCCACAAGGTCGAGACCGAGGGTGGCTTCGACCTGTCCGGTAAGCCTGGCAGCGATGGCGACGAGTTCAAGCTGGTTGCCGAATACGGTTTCGCATCCGGCAAGTCGACCCACAAGGACCGCCTCGATACCATCCGCGACGTGGCCGACGATTTCGAGATCACCATCGACACCCACACCGCCGACGGCATCAAGGTGGCCCGCCAGTACATGGCGCCAGGCGTGCCGATGATCGTGCTGGAGACGGCCCTGGCGGCCAAGTTCAACGAGACCATCCTTGACGCGCTGGGCGTGGACGCCGAGCGTCCGGCCGGCTTCGAAGACATCGAATCGCTGCCGCAGAAATTCGTCGTCATGTCCGCCGACGTGGCAAAGATGAAGTCCTATATCGCAGCGAATACGGGACTGTAGACCATGAGCGACGCTCCCCAGCGCGCACCGATGCTGTCGGTACGCGAAGCACTCGATTTCATGCTGGCGGCACCGCGCGCGCCGCTGGCCACGGAGATTGTCTCGACGCTCTGCGCGAACGGCCGGGTGCTGGCCGAAGCGCAGGTATCGACCATCAACGTGCCGTCGGCGGACAATACCCAGATGGATGGCTACGCCGTGCGCGCGGCCGACTGCGTCAGCGGCAGCGCGACGCTGCGCGTGAGCCAGCGTATTCCGGCCGGGCAGGTCGGGCAGTTTCTCGCGCCCGGCAATGCGGCGCGCATTTTTACCGGCGCGATGATACCGGAAGGGGCGGACGCGGTCGTCATGCAGGAACAGTGCGAGGCATCGACAGCAGGTTTGGTCACCATCAAGCACGCGCCCAAGGCGGGCGAATGGATACGCCGTGCTGGCGAGGACATTACCGCCGGCTCGCTGATTCTGGGTGCGGGAACGCGCCTGCGCAGCCAGGCGCTGGGGCTGGCCGCGTCAGTCGGCCTGGCCAGTTTGCCGGTGCTGCGCAAGCTGCGCGTGGCCGTGTTCTTTACCGGTGACGAACTGGTGATGCCAGGCGAAGCGCCGGGCGGGACGCTGGCGCCGGGCGCGCTCTACAACTCGAACCGTTTCACCCTGCGCGCACTGCTTGAAAACCTGGGCTGCGAGCTGACCGATTTCGGCATTGTGCCGGACACGCTTGACGCCACCCGTGCCACGCTGCGCGATGCGGCGCGTGCCAACGATCTGATCATCACCTCCGGCGGCGTATCGGTCGGCGAAGAAGATCACATCAAGCCGGCGGTGGAGGCGGAAGGGCGTCTGAACATGTGGCAGATCGCCGTCAAGCCAGGCAAGCCGCTCGCATTTGGCGAAGTGCGGCGCGCCGATGGTGCGGCCTACTTCCTCGGCTTGCCGGGCAATCCGGTGTCGAGTTTTATCACTTTCCTGCTGTTCGTACGGCCCTTCATCCTGCATTTGCAGGGCGTGACGGGCCCGTATGCGCCGCGTTCCTTCGCCATGCGCGCCGATTTCAACTGGCCCAAGGCCGACCGCCGCAACGAGTTCCTGCGGGTGCGCGCGAATGCGGAAGGCGGGCTCGAACTGTTCCCGAACCAGGGTTCGGGCGTGCTGACGTCGACGGTGTGGGGCGATGGTCTGATCGACAATCCGCCGGGGAAGACGATTGCTGCCGGCGATAGCGTGCGCTTCATTCCGTTCAGCGAACTACTTCACTAGGTACCAATGAAAATAGCATTGCGTTTTTTTGCCAGCGTGCGCGAGGAGCTGGGAACAGCGAGTGAAAACCTGGCCCTGCCCGAAGGCGTGCAGACGGTAGGCGCGGTGCGCGCGCTGCTGCAAAAACGCGGTGGCGTGTGGGCCAGCGCGCTGGCCGACGAAAAGCCGCTGCGCACGGCATTCAATCATGTGATGTGCGCGCCGGAGACGGCCATTGCAGATGGTGGCGAAGTGGCGTTCTTCCCGCCGGTGACCGGTGGCTGATACCATCAGTGCCCAGTGTTAGCTTACTTCAGCGTTTTCAAAAAATCCCGGATCGCCTGATTGACCTGCTCCGGCTGATCAAACATCGCAAAATGGCGGGCCGGCGCCACTGATACCACCTTGAGATCGGCCGTGCCTTCGAACAGCGCCGTGTAGTAGGCGGTTTTGGCCGCCTCGGTCATGCGCTGCTGGTCTGCGTCGAGCTGGAAGTAGGGCGAAATCACCAGCACTGGCGCCGTAATCTGTTTCAGCACCGGCCGCAGGTCGAGCGTCATCGCCTCGGCCATGTAGCGCATCACCGCGGCCGGATCGCTTTTCGCACTCAGTTTCGCCAGTTCGTCCGCACGGGCCATGTCCATCACGCCGGTGCCGCGCATGTAGTCCTGCTGCTCGGCCGCGAATTGCCCAGGCGTGAGCGCCTTGCGCCGGCCAATGTCGCCAGCCGTCTTGCCCCGCTGCGGCAGATCCCAGTCTTCCGTTCCCGCCAGCAGCGGCAGGCCGTCCAGCGAGATCACGGCGCGCACCTGCGCCGGGTTTTGCGCCGCGTAACCCAGCGCCAGCATTGCGCCCATGCTGTGACCGGCCAGTACCGGCCGTTCCAGTTTGCGGGCGGCGATCAATTCGCCGATGGATGCCTGCGCCGCGCCCATGCCTTTGCCTGCGACTGCCGGCTTGCCGTCGAAACCGGGCAGCGTCAGCACATATACGCTGTGGTCGCGCGCCAGATCGCGGATGCCGGACTGCCAGGCCCATGGCCCGCTGGCCAGTCCTGGAATCAGGATCACGGGCACGCGCCCCTGACCGTAGCGCTGCACCTGCGTGGCGCCGATATCGAAGCGTTCGGCGGCGGCTTCGTTAAAGGCGAAGCGATTGGCTTCCTGTGCAAAGGCCGGTGCGGCTGCGCACAGGGTCAGGGCGAGCATTAATCGTGCAATCATGGGGCCTCCAGAGGCGTAAAAATGGCTTCGATCGGTTTGCCGAACAGCCGTGAAATGGCAAACGCGAGCGGCAGGCTCGGGTCGTAGCGGCCGGTCTCGATGGCGTTGATGGTCTGGCGCGAAACCTCGAGCAGGTCGGCCAGGTGGGCCTGACTCCAGCCGAGGTCCGCGCGCATGGCGCGAATCGAATTATCCACGCTTGATACGGCAGCGTACAAAAGTTATCGCCGCCCAGGCGCCTCCGAGAACGCACCATACCAAAAACATTGACAGCTTGGGGTAGCCAGCCGATTCCAGAAAGCCGTAAGTAAAGCTCAGGCCAGCGGTAATGGCGGCCGCCACCGCCAGGTTCTCGAGCGTGGTCTGGCGCACGAATTTATCGATCCGGCCCATCTGGCGCACCACCACCCACAGCGCGAGCAAAAAGCCGATCATGGGGCTGACCAGCACCAGCGTTTTCAGCAGGCCGGCCGGCAGGCCCTTGCCGTAGCTGATCGACAGCATCAGGATCGCGCTGTACACGGCGAGCGCGCCGAACAGTTCGCGGTTGTAGGTCTGGCGGACGGTTTTCTCGTGCATGATCCTGCTCCTTAGTAAAGTATGCTTTACATATTAATGGCGCGATTTAGCGATGTCAAGCACGCTTTACATCTTCTTTTGGCGGCCCGAAGTCGACTACAATGCGGGTCGATTCCACGCCTGCCCACGCCATGTCCACAGCTCCCACAATTTCGCGCGTTGCCATTATCGGTGGCGGTCCCGCCGGTCTGATGGCGGCCGAAGTGCTGAGCCAGGGCGGGGTCGAGGTCGACCTGTATGACGCCATGCCCTCGGTCGGGCGCAAGTTCCTCCTGGCTGGCAAGGGCGGCATGAATATCACCCATTCCGAGCCACAGGCCGACTTTATCGGCCACTACGGCCCGCGCAAGGACGCGGTGGCCGGATGGCTGACGCAGTTCGACGCGCAGGCCGTGCGCGACTGGATCCACGCGCTGGGTGTGGATACCTTTATCGGCAGTTCCGGCCGCGTTTTCCCGACTGACATGAAGGCTGCGCCCTTGCTGCGCGCCTGGCTGCACCGCCTGCGTGAAGGGGGCGTGCGCTTCCACATGCGCCATCGCTGGCTCGGTTGGGACGGCGACGCGCTGCGCTTCGCCACACCCGAAGGCGAGGTCCGTGTCATGGCTGACGCAGTGGTGCTTGCCCTGGGCGGTGGCAGCTGGGCCAGGCTGGGATCGGATGGCGCCTGGGTGCCCCTGCTGGCCGAAAAGGCAGTGGCGGTGGCACCACTGCTGCCATCGAACTGCGGTTTCGACACGGACTGGAGTGCCCATTTCAGCGGCCGCCACGCCGGCGAGCCCTTGACCACGGTGGCGATCAGCTGGACAGATGCAGACGGCGCTCTGCAGCGCCGCCAGGGCCAGTTTGTGGTCACGGCCAGCGGTGTGGAAGGCAGTCTGGTTTATGCGCTGTCGGCCACGCTGCGCGAGCAGATCTCCGCGCACGGCAGCACCACCATCTGGCTCGACCTGCTGCCCGACCTGAGCGCGGCGCGCGTGCGGGACGAGGTGACGCGCCCGCGCGGTGCGCGTTCGATGTCGTCGCATCTGCAAAGCCGGCTGGGGATCAAGGGTGTCAAATCGGGCCTGCTGCGCGAATGCCTGTCTGCAGCCGCGTTTGCCGACACCGAACAGCTCGCGGCCGCGCTCAAGATGCTGCCGCTGGTGCTGCGCCGTGCGCGTCCCATCGATGAAGCGATCAGCAGTGCGGGCGGGGTGCGCTTTGATGCGATCGATCCGGCCAGCGGCATGCTGCATGCGCTGCCGGGCGTATTCGTGGCGGGAGAAATGATCGACTGGGAGGCGCCGACCGGCGGCTATCTGCTGACCGCCTGTTTTGCCAGCGGCCGCGCAGCGGGGCGCGGCGCGCTGGACTGGCTGCTTAGTGGTCGCGGAAAATAACGTCGCCGCTGCCGGTGCGGTTCACCGTGCGGGCGTTCGGGTTGCCCAGAACGCTCACGTCACCACTGCCGCGCAGGGTCACATCGGCCGTTTTACGGGCCTGCACCACCGAGGTGCCGGAACCGCGCAAGCTCACTTCGGCGCTGTCGGCCGCCAGGTGCTCGGCATCGAGGTCGCCGGTGCCGGTCTGTTCGGCCTTGAACTCTTTGCACTGCCCGACGACCGTCAGCTGGCCGGAGCCGACCAGCGCCACTTCCACCTGGTCGCTGGCGCCGCCGTTCATTTCCATGTCGCCGCTGCCGTGCACGCTGGCAGCGACATGCTTGTAGCGGCCGTTGAACTTGACGTTGCCCGAACCGTAGAGCTGAACGTTGACCTTGTCGCCGCTGAAGCCATTGATGGTGCTGTCGCCGCTGCCGCGCACCGTCAGGCTGCTGATCGAGGGCAGGGTCAGCACCACCTGCAGCGGCTGGCGATGGTGCAGCAGCATGCCCTTGGTGCCGATGCTCAGCTTGTGGCCGTCCTCGGTGGTGTCAACGTTGCCCAGCAGGCGCTGTTCACCGCGCACGGTCATCGATGGCGTGGCGCCCTGGCGCAAGGTCATGTTGATGGGGCCGCTCAGGTCGATTTCGGTCACGCTGTCGGTGATGGTCCGGCTTTCGCTGGCCACTTCCCGGCCTTCCGCATGGTTGCGGCCACCGGTGCTGCCGTGGGTGCGCAGGAAGCTGAAGATGATGGCAATCAGCACGACCGAGAGGGCCAGCAGGCTGAAACCGATTTTGATTAAGGTACGCATGGCGTGATTCCGATCCGGTTTCAATTTCCCTTGAGCAGGGAGAAATTCATTTCGACGTAGCGCTTGATGCCAATCACGGTATAGCGCGTGATGACCAGGCTGAGCAGGATCAGGATAATGCCGCCCAGGATCAAGCCGATGCCGATAAACACTTGCGTGGCCCGGGTTTCATCATCGAGTTCGCTGGCGATCGTGATGCGGTCGTTGACAGCCGTTTCGGCGCGCTTGGCGGCGCGCTCGGCGATGGCATCGATCGGATCGGACTCGACCGAACCTTCCGGGGCGGCTTTGGCATCCTCGCCGGTGGTATCTGCCGCGTCCTCGTCCTTGCCTACCACCACCTTGGTGCCGCCCTTGTCGCCATCACGCTCGGTGATGATGTTGATGCCCTGATCGGTGATCGTGACACGGGTTGGTGCGGATTCGCCTTCATCCAGGGTGACGTTGTCGGTAATGATGTGGCGCAGTGGGCCGTTGAGCTTGATTTCGTCCGAGCCCGACAAGCCACTGGCAGTAATCACCGCGCCCGCCAGATAGAAGCTCAGGCCGCACACGTACAGCACCGTCAGCATGGCAGCGTAGACCATGGCCGGCACCACCATGAACAGGTTGAAGATGGCCAGGCCCACGGCGGCAAATGCCATGCGCGCGAAGTTGGCGGGGTTTTTCTTTTGCTCGAATGCCGCCATGTGGCTGCTGGCGCGCAGGGTCATGGCGATCTTCTTGGGATCGTCCTGCTCGGCGGCGATGTCCGCTTCGGTGCGGCCGGCAGCGACGCCGTCGACAAAGCGCTGTTCGTAGAAGGCCAGCGTCTTGGCCTGCGCTTCCGGCGCCAGGCCGGTCATCGCACGCTTGAGCGCTTCCAGGTATTCAATCTTGTCCATGTGGCATGGCTCCGTGTGCGTGGGGATCAGGAATGGTTGATCGCAACGATCAAGTCGAGCACGTCATCCTCGGCGGCGTGTGCGCTGCCGAGCAGTCCGGGGGCGACGATCACGGTCGTGCTTGCGGCAACGAATGCCAGCAAGATCAGAGCGCGTAATCCCAGCGAG
>DASWMN010000384.1:0-2866 GCA_036399735.1 Telluria sp.
CTGCAGGTAGTCGACGATAATCAGGCCGAGCTTGCCACACTGGCGGGCAAGGCGGCGCGCGCGTGCGCGCATCTCGATCGGGTTCAGCGCCGGCGTCTCGTCGATGTAGAGCTGGGCGTCGTTCATCTTCTGGATCGCGTGCGTCAGGCGCGGCCAGTCCTCGTCATTCAGGCGGCCGGTACGCAGACGGTGCTGGTCGAGCTGGCCGACCGAACCGAGCATACGCATGGCCAGCTGGGCGCCGCCCATCTCCATCGAGAACACGGCCACCGGCAAGCCGGCTTCAATGGCCACGTTCTCGCCGATGTTGACCGAGAACGCGGTCTTGCCCATGGACGGACGGCCGGCCACGATCACCAAGTCGCCAGGCTGCAGACCGGAGGTCATGCGGTCGAGGTCGATAAAGCCGGTTGGCACGCCGGTGATCTCGCTCTGGTTGTCGCGGCTGTAGAGTTCATCGATGCGCTCGACCACTTGCGTGAGCAGGGGCTGGATCGAGACCCAGCCTTGCGAGCCGCGCGAACCCTGCTCGGCAATGGCAAAGATCTTGGACTCGGCTTCGTCCAGCATCTGCTTGACTTCCTTGCCCTGCGGGTTGAAGGCCTGGCCCGAGATCTCGTCGGCCACGGTAATCAGTTTGCGCAGGATGCCGCGGTCGCGCACGATCTCGGCGTAGCGGCGGATGTTCGCAGCCGACGGCGTGTTCTGTGCCATCGCATTCAGGTACATCAGGCCGCCCACATCATCGGCCTTGCCGATGTTGGTCAGCGCTTCGAACACGGTGATCACGTCGGCCGGACGCGAGGCGTTAATCAGCTTGACGATCTGCTCGAAGATGATGCGGTGGTCGTAACGGTAAAAGTCGTCCGCATGCATCATGTCCGCAATACGGTCGAACGCGGCGTTATCGCGCAGCAAACCACCGATCACAGATTGTTCTGCTTCGATGGAATGGGGCGGAATACGGAGGGCGTCGAGTTGCGGATCGGATGGTGCGTTCATGGCGCGAATTATACCTGCTTCAGGTCAATCAGCTGACATAATTGGGGAGATTTGGGCGTAAAAAAAGCCGGGAAGACCCGGCTTTTTTGTGTACTGCACAATGTTTTGCTTAAGCAGCTTCGCCAACAACAGCGATGGTGATTTCAACAACAACGTCGGTGTGCAGAGCAACGGCAACAGCGTGTTCGCCGGTCGTCTTCAGCGGGCCGGTAGGCATGCGCACTTGCGCTTTTTCTACAGCGAAACCAGCTTTCGACAGGGCTTCAGCGATGTCGAAGTTGGTGACCGAACCGAACAGGCGGCCATCGACGCCCGCTTTTTGCGCGATCGAAATGGTCATGCCGTTCAGCTTTTCGCCTTGCGCCTGGGAAGCGGCCAGCTTGGCAGCTGCTGCTTTTTCCAGTTCAGCGCGCTTGACTTCGAATTCAGCCACTGCCGACGCGGTAGCACGACGTGCCATGCGTTGCGGGATCAGGAAGTTACGTGCGTAACCGTCTTTGACTTTGACCACGTCGCCCAGGTTGCCGACGTTAACAACTTTTTCCAACAGAATGATTTGCATAGGATTCTCCAGTTTTTCTGCCAGCGATTAAGCGTGGTGCAGATCGGTGTATGGCAGCAGCGCGAGGTAGCGGGCGCGCTTGATGGCGGTGTCAACCTGGCGCTGGTAGTGCGCTTTGGTACCGGTCAGGCGTGCTGGCATGATCTTGCCGTTTTCCTGGACGAAGTCCTTCAGGGTGTCTACGTCTTTGTAGTCAACCTGTTCTACGTTTGCTGCGGTGAAGCGGCAGAATTTTTTACGCTTGAACAGTGGGTTCTGTTGTTTGCGCTTTTCTTTCAGCTTGAGCTTGTTCTTGTCGAATTTTTTACCGAATGCCATTTGAGGCTCCTGTATCTAAAAATGTGTCGCGCTTTAAGCGGCGGCACAGAAATCAATGATGTGAAACACCAGGCTTTTGCTATTGCGGTTCTTCTTGGCCAAAAATCCCGTGAACTGGTAGGTCGAGCCCAACTCGGCCTGACTGAAGCGGCCTGAAATTTCACCAGCGGCAAGCGCGGCAATTTCAAACTCGGTCAGTCTGGGCACCCCTGCTTCCACCTGCTGCGAACTGTGCATCAGGGTGGCGGACACGATCGGTACGCCGGCCGGGGTGTAGCGCAATACGTCGCGCTCGCAAATCAGTGCTACGAACTGGAGTTGATTCACCGAAGTGGACGACTCAGGTTCAGGTTTTCTGGATCAAAAATTACGCTGCTGCTGCGGCTGGAGCTGGAGCAGCGGCCGGAGCCTCTGCACGGTGGCTCTTGGCTGCGTCTTCACGTTGTACCGATTTCATCATCGGCGACGGCGCGGTTTCAGCCTTCTTCATCTTAACGGTGAGGTGACGCAGCACGGCATCATTGAATTTGAACGCGGTTTCGAGTTCCACGAGGGTCTCGTTGTCGCATTCGATGTTCAGGCAGATGTAGTGCGCTTTTGGCAGCTTCTGGATCGAGTAAGCCATCTGACGACGGCCCCAGTCTTCGACGCGATGAATGTTACCGCCGCGTGCAGTGACGCTGGCTTTGTAACGTTCGATCATCGCCGGGACTTGCTCGCTTTGGTCCGGGTGGACGATAAAGACGATTTCATAATGACGCATGCATAACTCCTTAGGGACGTTTAAAACAAAAGCCCACCTCGGCGTCAAGACGAGTGTGGGAAGGGAAAGCCGGCAATTATAGCGCGGATTGGGCAGATCAGGCAAGCATCACCGCCCACACGGAGGCAGAACGTGGCTTTCCGAGCCTCAAGGGACGAAGTCGAAGTCGAACAACTGATCCTTCGAATACGGATTGATCAATGGGAAGGTGCTGCGAGGCA
>DASWMN010000385.1:0-4578 GCA_036399735.1 Telluria sp.
CGCATGGCTTTTCGTCGGATGAAAAAAAGGGGCGCTCGCCCCTTTTTTTACGCCGGTCTTACTTCGCTTTCGGTGGCAGGGCCACCGGCTGACCAGGTGGCGCCGCATCGGGCGCTGGCGTCGGCGTTGGCGACTCGAAGATGTACTCCTTGGCGCGTTCGTTCAGCTTGGCCTTGTCGATCAGGTACACCGGTGCTGCCTCGGCCGGGCAGTTCTGCACTTCGTCTTCCTTGTCATCCTGCTTGCCCAGATCCGGCAGCTCGCCCGGTTCCTGGCGCGACAATCCCAATGCCTGGTGCAGCATGCCCATGCCGGCGTGGGTGCGGGCGAATGCGAAGTAGCGGTCGTATTCAGCGTTGGCGTACGCGCGCTTGGACTGGAACAATTCGTTTTCCGAATCGAGCAAGTCAAGCAGCGAGCGCTGGCCGATATCGAACTGCTTGCGGTACGCATCGCGCGCCTTTTCGATCGACAGCTGGTGCTGGTCCAGGTAGCCGAGCTGCTCGCTCAACTTGACCGTGTCGTTGTAAGCGATCAAGAGGGTCTGGCGCACGTCGCGGCAGGCCTTGTCGCGCTGGTCGCGCGAGACATTGATCAGGTCCGCCTGCTGGCGCACGCGCGAAATATCGCTGAAGCCATTGAACAGATTCCATGACATCTGAATCTCGACCGCCTCGTTGCTGGTGCGGCCGGTGATCCCGCTCAGATTGCCGCCACGGTCGGAACGCAGACGCAGGTCCACCCGCGGCGCGTAGCTGGCCTTGCGAATATTGCTTACCTTGTCATTGGCGCGCACGCTTTCAACCGCCGCCAGCAACGCCGGATGGGTCTTGAGCGCGCTGCCCAGCGCGGCGTTCGGGCTTTGTGGCATCGCGGCCGTCAGCGCCGTCATCGGCTCAAGTGTATTGGCCGGCACCACGCCGACCAGGCGCTGGAATCGCGCGGTCACATCGTGCAGATTGGCCGTTTCCTGCAGCAGATTCGATTCGGCCAGCGCCAGACGCCCGGCGATCTGCTCCAGGTCGACCCGGCGGCTGACGCCGGCCTGGGTCTTTTTCTGGATCTGCATGAATACCGCGCGGTGGCGGATGTAGTTTTCTTCGGCCAGTTCAACCAGGCGGCGATAGCGCAGCACGTCGGCGTAAGTACGCACCACGTCCAGCACCACCGTCTCGGAAGTGTCGCGCAATTCATACAGTCGCGCCATGCGCTGGTGGTCCAGCCGCGCCACGTCGTTGTAGACGAGCGCACCGTCGAACAGGGTCTGGGTCAGGGTCAGCGAGCTTGAATGGCGGCTCAGATCACTGGTCTTGAGTGGATCGTTCAGATCGTCGCGGCCTGCGCCCGCGGTCAGGTCCAGGCGTGGCAGATAGCCGCCCGCGCCGGCAGAGCGCTCATGGTTGGCTGCTTCGAAGGCATGCCAGCGGGCCAGCACTTCGGGATTCGAGACGATGGCTTGCTGGGTGACTTCCTTGAGCGTCTGGGTTTGCGCGTGCGCGGCAACAGCGGCGAGCGCGAGCGTAATCAATGCGCAGGTCGTTTTTAACTTCATTTAATTATTTTCCTTGGCAGGCTTCGAACGTTCAGATCGTTCTTTTTGCGTTAAAATAATGCATACTGGCAATAGTTTACAGCCTGTCGAGGGTTGGGACAGTCAGCTGCATAGCTTATACGTTGAATCCGGAAAATTGGATGTTCGCACGCAACTATGTAAAGCGCGTAAATTCCCTTTTCTTGCGATTTTGACGTATTGTAATCTTGTTTTAGATCCTTTGCTTAAGTACAAAAGTTATTACCGTTTGCTAACTAATCGGGCGGCAGCCTGACTTCCTTCCTTGCGATCTCCCTTCGTCCCAGGCAATGTTGCGCGCCGCAGGCCACAGTGGCTCCGGCATGGGGCAGTACGTCTGGGGGTGGCGACTGCCATTTTGTTTGCCGGGTCGGCAATTGCATTTGACGCCGCTCGGCTGGCCGCAAGGGTACAGGCAGCTGGTTCGTCCGCGCCAGTCGTGCGCGACTGGGCCAAGTTACTCGACGATAATCGACAACAAGCAATCGACACCAAGCTGCGCAAGGTGAACGACTTTTTTAACCGGCGCATCGAGTTTGCGGATGACCAGAGTGTGTGGGGCAAATCGGATTATTGGGCCACGCCGTTTGACACGATGGTAAAAGGGAAAGGCGACTGCGAGGATTTCGTTATTGCGAAATACTTTTCCCTGCTCGATATGGATGTGCCAGACAGCCAGCTGCGCCTGATCTATGTGCGCGCGCGCCTGGGCGGACCGTCGAGCGCGGTGCAGCAGGCGCACATGGTGCTCGCGTTTTACCCCAGTCCGGACGCCGATCCGCTGATTCTCGATAACCTGCTCGGCGAAATTCGGCCGGCCGCGCGACGCAGCGATCTAGCGCCAGTATTCAGTTTCAACCGCCAGGGCGTGTTTGCCGGCGTGGCCGCGACGGCACAGGCGGCCGGCGGTACCGAGCGCCTGTCGGCCTGGCAGGACTTGCTGTTGCGTGCGCGCCGCGAAGGCTTTGATTAATGCTTTTTCTTTCCACATTGTGAGGATGCCTCATGTCGATGTACCGTCAACTCTGGATCGCCCTGATCATCGGGACCTTGCTGGCGCTGACCGGCGGCCTGCTGGCCACCACGCTCAGCGCGCGTTCCTATCTCCAGACCCAGCTGGAGATGAAGAACATCGACAACGCCAATGTGCTGGCCCAGTCGCTGGGGCAGCGCGCGGCCGATCCGGTCGAACTCGAACTGGCAATCGCGGCGCTGTTCGACAGCGGCCACTATGATTCGATCACCCTGGTCGACCCGACCGGCAAGACGCTGGTCGCGCGCCGCGCGCCGGCGGCCGACACTGGCGTGCCGGCCTGGTTTGCCACCTTGCTGCCGCTGCGGCCCGCGCCGGGCAGCGCGCATATCGCCAGCGGCTGGAAGCAGATCGGGACTGTCACCATTGTGAGCCGCAGCCATTTTGCGTATCAGGCCCTGTGGAATTCGACGATGCAGATGATCGCCGCGCTGGCGATTTCGGGTTTGATCGCCGGTTATCTAGCCACTCTTATCCTGCGCCGGCTCAAGCGTCCGCTGGACGCTGTCGTGGAACAGGCCAAGGCCATTGCCGAGCGCCGCTTCGTGACCACGCCGGAGTCGAATGTGCCGGAACTGCGTCAGCTGACCTCGGCCATGAATTCGGCCTCGGTGCTGCTCAAGACAATGTTTGCCGACGAAGCTGAACGGCTCGAGGCGATCCGCCGTGAAGCCAATACCGATGCCCTGACCGGGCTGGCCAACCGCCACCACTTCATGGAGCAGATGCGTGAGACCCTGAATGTGGAAGACGGCGCGCACGGCAGCCTGATTTTGCTGCGTTTGTCGCAGCTGGCCGAACTGAATCGGCAGCTGGGCCACAAGGCCACCGACACCATGCTCGCTGCCATTGGCGCGCTGTTCGAGTCGCAGTCGCAGCTGCATGGCGGCGGGTTTGCCGCGCGCCTGAACGGCAGCGACTTCGCGCTGGTGCTGCGCGGAACCGAGCCGCATGCGGCAGCCCAGCTGCTGCTCGACGGCGTCAGCGCGCAAGTGAACGAACGCAGTGGCCAGGAAGCGCGCGTGTTTGTCGGAATCGGCAAGATCCAGTACGGCCTGAATCTGGGCGCGCTGCTGTCCCAGGTCGATGCCGCGCTGGCCACGGCCGAAGCGCAGGGCGTCAGCGCCGTGCGCGAAGAGCTGCCGCTCAATATTGCCGAAGCGCCGCGTACAGCCGATGAATGGGCCAAGCTGATCTTGCGCAGCCTGGAACAGCGCTGGGTCAAGATGGCCAGCTTCCCGGTGCTGGACCTGGACGGCAAGGTGGTGCACCGCGAGTCGGCGCTGCGACTGATGTTTGGCGGCGAATGGTTCCCGGCTGCGCGCTTTCTGCCGATCGCCGAACGGATCGGCCTGACCACGCGGCTCGATCTGGTGGCCGTTACGCTCGGCCTGGAAGAACTGGCGAAGGATCCGGCGCTGCCTGGCCTGGCAGTCAATTTGTCGGCACGCTCAATCCAGGACAAGGAGTTCCGGCACCAGCTGCTGGACCTGATGGCCGCGCGCCCCGCTGCTGCTTCGCGCCTGTGGCTGGAAGTACCCGAGAGCGGCGTGTTCGCCCAGCTTGATGCCTTCCGCGTGTTCTGCGACGCCGTGCGCTGGAGCGGCTGCAAACTGGGCATCGAGCACTTTGGCCGCCATTTCAAGCAAATCAGCCTGGTACACGACATGGCGCTCAATTACGTCAAGGTCGATGGCAGTTTTGTGCGCGACCTGAACATCAACGCGGGCAATCAGACCTTCCTCAAGGGCTTGAACAGCATCGCCCACAAGATGGGCATGCAGGTGTTTGCCGAAGGGGTGAGCGATGGCGCCGAACTGCAGGCCTTGAACGGTCTCGGTTTCGACGGCGCCACCGGGCCCGGCGTACAGGAAAAAGCGGCGCCGCCAGCCACTGCCGACATCTAGTTTCGGCCGATGGCGGGGAGGGCGCGGCAGCAGTGCTTCCTCATCTGTCCAGACGAAAAAAAGGCCGG
>DASWMN010000386.1:0-29952 GCA_036399735.1 Telluria sp.
CGGCCAATTTTGAGTCCCATTTGCGGGAACTGGTCACGTAGCAAGTAGTGCAACTTACGCGTCCCAATTTTTGGCTGCCGCAGCCGGATCTGCTGCACCATACCTTGAACGACGCTGTAGCGCGCTGCTCGACCAATTTCGCAATGCAGACGTTTGTAATACGCCTGCCGGGTAATCCCGACCAACCGACATGCCTGGCTAACGCTCAGGCCTTCCTTTTCTTGGAGGATTTCGATTGATCGGGCGAAGGCTTTTTTACGAGCGACACCCCGCGCTCTTCAGCAAGGACATCAAGCATTGTCTTGTAGAGCAAGGATTGCTTACGCGATTGCTCCAGCTCTGTCTCAAGCTGTTTGATGCGTTGTTCCGGGGTGAGGGGTGTCGCCATCCCGCCAGTCTGAAGCTTTGCAAGCCGCATGGCAAGCGGGCTCCAATCCTGTCGTCCGTAGCGACGCAACCACACCAGCACCGTACTACGTCCTTGAATGCCGAATTTCTGCTGGGCCTGCTTGTAGGTAATTTCGCCTTTTTCAACCGACTCCACCACCCCTAGCTTAAAAGCCTCGGTGTAATCACCCTGGGTACGTTTTCCTTCAACAGCCATCTCGTTCTCCTTAAAAAAGGCAAAACATGACAACCTATTTTCGGACGGAACAGCGGCGAAAAAAAAGCCACTCTTTCGAGTGGCTTTTTTGTGCTTACTTGGCGCTCAGGCCGCGCTTTTCAAGCAAGGCATCCACGGTCGCATCGCGCCCCCGGAAATTGCGATACATTTCCATCGCATCCATGGTGCCGCCGCGCGAGAGCAGCATCTTGCGGAAGTAGTCGCCGTTCTTGCGCGACAGGCCGCCGTTTTCCTTGAACCACTCCACCGTATCGGCGTCCAGCTTCTCACTCCACAGGTAGCCGTAGTAGCCGGCCGAATAACCGCCCGAGAACACGTGCGAGAAGTAGGTCGTGCGATAGCGCGTTGGCACCGGCGCGAAGTCCACGCCCGCTTCCTTCAGCGCCTGCGCTTCGAATGCGACAACATCCGTCGGGATCTGGCTGGCGCCGAGCTGGTGCCAGCGCTGGTCCAGAATGCCGGCCGCGAGCGACTCGGTCATGCGGTAGCCCTCGTTGAACTTCTTGGACGCCATGACCTTGTCCAGCAGTTCGGTCGGCATTGGCGCGCCGGTCTTGTAGTGCTTGGCGTAGTTGCTGAGGATTTCAGGCCAGACCACCCACATTTCGTTGACCTGGGATGGGAATTCCACAAAGTCGCGCGGCACGCGGGTGCCCGCAAAACGCGGGTACTTCACGTCCGAGAACATGCCATGCAGGGCGTGGCCGAACTCGTGGAACATGGTGCGTACTTCGTCGAAGGTCAGCAGCGTCGGCTCGCCTGCGGCCGGCTTCGGAATGTTCAGGTGGTTGCCGATGACGGGATGGGTACCGGTCAGCCGCGCCTGCGATACATAGGCATTGGCCCATGCGCCGCCACGCTTGTTACCGCGTGCGTAGAAGTCGGCGATGAAGATCGCCAGCGGCTTGCCATTGGCGTCGATCACGTCGAACACGCGTACGTCCGGGTCGTACACCGGCAGATCCTTGCGCTCCTTGAAACTCAGACCATAGACTTTACCGGCCGCGAAGAACACGCCGTTGGTCAGCACATTGTTCAACTCGAAGTAAGGCTTGAGCTGCGCCGCGTCGAAGTTGAATCGCTGGGCACGCACCTTGTCGCTGTAGAACGCCCAGTCGTGGGCGGCCAGTTCGAAGCCGCCCTTGTCAGCGTCGATCGCCTGCTGGATTTCGGCCGCTTCACGGCGCGCGTTGGCCACGGCCGGCTTGGCGAATTCCGACATCAGCTTGTTGACCGTGCCGACGTCGCGCGCGGTCTGGTCTTCCAGCGCGTACGCGGCGTGGTTCGGATAGCCGAGCAAGGCGGCGCGTTCGGCGCGCAGCTTTGCGATCTTGAGCACGACGCCGGTGTTGTCGTAGGCGCCGCCGCGGCTGCCGCGCGACATCGACGCTTCCAGCAAACGCTGGCGCGTGCTGCGGTTGGTCAGGGTCGACAGCGGCGCCTGGCCGGTGGTGTTGGTCACCGGGATCAGGAACTTGCCTTTCAGGCCGCGCGCCCTGGCGGCACTGGCTGCGGCATCGATCGCCGCATCCGACATGCCGGCCAGTTCGGCGCGGGTGTCAACCACCAGCGCCGCCGCATTCGATTCCTTCAGCACGTTCTGGGCAAAGGTGGTGGTCAGGGAAGCCAGTTCGCTGTTATAGGCGCGCAGCTTTTCCTTGTCCGCGCCCGACAGGCGGGCGCCGGCGCGCACGAAGTCGGTGTGATAACGCTCGAGCAGGAAGCGCGACTCGGCGTCGAGCTTGAGCTTGGCGCGCTTGTCATACAGCGACTTGATACGCGCGAACAGCTTCTCGTTCAGACGAATGCTGTCGCTGTGGGCGGACTGCTTGGGCGACAGTTCGGTTTCCAGGGCCTGGATGGCCGGATTGGTGTTGGCGCCCGAAAGGTTGCCGAACACGCTGCCGACCCGATTGAGCAGGCGCCCCGAACGCTCCATCGCAACGATGGTGTTGTCGAAGGTGGCCGGCTTCGGATTGTTGGCGATCGCCGCGATTTCTTCGGCCTGGATGCGCATGCCTTCTTCAAACGCGGGCTTGAAGTGCGCATTGTCGATCTTGTCGAATTGCGGATAGTTGAACGGCAGTTTGCTCTCTTGTGCAAACGGATTGCTGGCATCAATGGCGGCAGCCACCGGCGCCGCGAACATGAAGCCTGCGGCGGCCAGGCTGGCCGCGATGATCATCAGGTGAGGACGGTTCATTGACGACTCTCCAATCAGTTGCCGGTCAGGCCACGGCGCTCGAGCAATGGCTCGATCTTGGCATCACGACCGCGGAAATTGCGGAACAGTTCCATCGCGTCCAGCGTGCCGCCGCGCGACAGCAGCGTTTTGCGGAAATGGTCGCCGTTCTTGCGCTGCAGGCCACCGTTCTCCTTGAACCATTCGACCGTGTCCGCGTCCAGCTTTTCGCTCCACAGGTAGGCGTAGTAGCCAGCCGAGTAACCGCCCCAGCTATGCGAGAAGTAGGTGGTGCGATAGCGTGGCGGCACCGGTGCGAAGTCGACGCCGGCATCCTTGAGTGCCTGCGCTTCGAAGCCCAGCACGTCGGTCGGAATTTTCGTCGACGGCAGCTGGTGCCAGCGCTGATCGAGAATCGAGGCGGCCAGGTATTCAGTGGTGGTGAAGCCCTGGTTGAATTTCTTCGACGCGGCAACCTTTTCCAGCAGTTCCTTCGGCATCGCTTCGCCGGTCTTGTAGTGCTTGGCGTAGTTGGCCAGCACCTGCGGCTCGATCATCCACATTTCATTGACCTGCGACGGATATTCGACGAAGTCGCGCGGTACGCTGGTGCCCGAGAAGCGCGGGTACTTCACATCCGACAGCAGACCATGCAGGGCGTGGCCGAATTCGTGGAAGGCAGTCTTGACTTCGTCCACGGTCAGCAGCGTTGGCTCGCCCGCCGGCGGCTTTGGAATGTTGAGGTGGTTGGCCACAACAGGGTGGGTACCCATCAGAGCCGACTGCGATACGTAGGCATTCATCCAGGCGCCGCCCTGCTTGTTCGAGCGCGCGTACATGTCGGCGATGAAGATCGAGATCTGCTTGCCGTCGGCGTCGAACACGTCGAACACGCGCACGTCCGGATCATACACCGGCAGATCCTTGCGTTCCTTGAAGGTCAGGCCGTACAGTTTTTCAGCCGCGAAGAAGACGCCCTTGATCAGCACGCTGTCCAGTTCAAAGTAAGGCTTGAGCTGGTTTTCGTCGAAGCTGTAGCGCTGTGCGCGCACCTTGTCGGTGTAGTAGGCCCAGTCGTAGGAAGCGATCTGGAAACCGCCCTTGTCGGCGTCGACGATCTTTTGCAGGTCGGCCGCTTCCTTGCGGGCGTTGGCAACGGCAGGCTTGGCCAGTTCCGACAGCAGCTTGTTGACGGCGCCCGTGTCCTTGGCGGTCTGGTCGGCCAGCGAATACGAGGCAAAGTCGGCATAGCCCAGCAGTTCGGCTTTTTGCGCGCGCAGCTTGGCCAGCTTGACCACGACACCACGGTTGTCGAATTTGCCGCCATGGCTGCCGCGCGCGAGCGACGCAGCCATCAGGCGTTCGCGCGTGGTGCGATTGGTCAGCACTGCCAGCGGCGGCTGGCCCGAGGTGTTCACCAGCGGGACCACGAACTTGCCATCGAGCTTGCGCTTTTTGCCTTCTGCGGCGGCAGCGTCAATCGCCGCGTCAGTCATGCCCGCCAGTTCTTCACGGGTATTGACGACCAGCGCGTCGGCGTTGATTTCCTTCAGAACGTTCTGGCTGAAGGTGGTGCCCAGGACCGCCATCTGGCCGTTGTAGGCTTTCAGTTTTTTCTTGTTGGCGGTGGACAGGTTGGCGCCGGCCAGGACGAAGTCCTTGTTGTAGCGCTCCAGCAGGAAGGTCGATTCGGCGTCCAGGCCGAGCGAAGCGCGCTTGTCGAACAGCGTCTTGACGCGCTTGTAGAGTTTGTCGTTCAGATAGATCGCGTCGGCGTGGGCAGCCAGCTTGGGCGACATTTCACGGTCGATGGCGTCCATCGCGTCGTTGGTGTTGGCGCCTTGCAGGCTGGAGAAAATGGTCGCTACGCGGGTCAGCAGCTGGCCCGTTTTTTCCATCGCGACGATGGTGTTCTCGAAGGTCGGCGCTTCCTTGTTGCTGGCGATTGCGGCCACTTCGGCGAGCTGCTCGCGCATGCCGGCCAGGTAGGCAGGCTTGAAGTGCTCGTTCTTGATCTTGTCGAATGCCGGATACTCGAACGGCAGCGTGCTAGGCGCCGCCAGCGGGTTCGATGCCGGCAGCGGCGCGGCGGCAGGAGCGGCGTATGCCGATTGGATGAGCGCCAGGCTGGCGGCTACGATAAGCATCTGGGGACGGTTCATGGCATCTTTCGCGAGTGCTAGGAGAAAACTGCCAGCGGATAGCCGGCAGCACGTAGCCAAAGATAATAGCAGGATGCCCAGGACGCGTCACGGTTGAGTGTGTATGCATGTTTGCCGTGCGCGACAAGGCGCGCCAGTATTGACGGGCGCCGCCTTCGCGAGGACGATGTCGAAGCTCAATGCGATGGCAATGCCCACCGCGTATGCAAGCAGATCGATCCAGTCGAAACCGGAACCGAGTAGCAGATGTCCCGCCGTTGTGCGGCGCAGCGCAAGCAGCCATGGCGCCTGGATCATCTGCGCGAATTCATCGATCCACGCGACACCCAGCGCCAGCAGGGCAAGCGGCAAACAGCGCATCGCCGGCCTGACAAGTGCAATGCACAAAAACACGGCCACCGCCCACAGCGCGTCACCCGGATAATGCGCCAGCACCTGCGGGCACATCCACGGCAGCTTGCGCGAGGCCAGGCCAAGCGCGATCACCAGCACCAGCGCACCGCAGGTCCAGCTGCGCTTGCGCCAATACGCGTGCATCAGTAGTGCGGCGGCTTTTCGTTCAGCGTGCCCGGCCCCGAATGGGCGTTGTTACGCACATGCTCGGCCAGTTTGCTTACCATCGCCTCGAGCTGGTCGATGCGGCGGCTTTGCTGGTACACCAGCTTGTTGAGTTCATCGACCAGGTCTTCCTGGTGCGCGAGCTTGATTTCGATATTGACGAAGCGTTCTTCCTGGCTCACTGCGGCCACTCCTTGCGTTATGTTTTGGGGGTGGCCAGCAGCGCCTTCAGGCTGGCCAGGCGGTCCTTGGGCGAGAGCGTTTCGGCCTCGGTCGGCACGGCGTCGCCCACGTCGAGCGCCATCTCCTTGATGAAGCGCGACGGGTCGCAATGCACCTGCTCGCCGGCGCGCTTGCGCTTCTTGCACCAGGTGATCTGCAGCGTGCGCTGGGCGCGCGTTATCCCCACGTACATCAGGCGCCGCTCTTCCTGCACCCGCGCGGCGATGGTTTCAACCGCCGCATCCGGGTCGCCCTTGTGCGGCAGGATGCCTTCTTCCACGCCCACCAGGAACACGTGCGGATACTCCAGCCCCTTGGACGCGTGCAGGGTCGACATGCGCACCGCATCGGGCTCTTCGTCCTGGCCTTCCAGCATGCTCATGAGCGCGACCATCTGGGTCAGTTCGAGCAGGTTCTTTTCTTCACCCGACTTGTCCTTGCCGCCGTTGCCGCGTTCCTTGAGCCAGTTGGTAAATTCAAGCACGTTCTGCCATTTGCTCTGCGCGGCGCGCTCTTCGAACACGTCGTACAGATAGCTCTCGTAGGCGATCTCTTTCATCATGTCGTCCAGCACCGCGGCGGCGTTCTCGCCACTGCCGGAAGGACCGGGCCGGCTGGCGCGCGCTTCGAGCTGGTTGATGAAATTGCAGAAGTCGCGCAGCGGCAGCAGCTGGCGGTCAGCCAGCTTGGCTTCGATCCCGCCCTTGAACGTCGCTTCGAACAGCGAGCAGTTCCACTGCTTGGAAAACTCGCCCAGCACTTCCAGCGTGGCCATGCCGACGCCGCGCTTGGGCGTGGTGACGGCGCGGATGAAAGCCGGATCATCACCGTCATTGGCGATCAGGCGCAGGTAGCTGATGATGTCCTTGATTTCGGCCTTGTCGAAGAAGCTCTGGCCGCCGGAAATCGTGTAGGGAATGCGTTCCTTGCGCAGCGACTGCTCGATCACGCGCGCCTGGTGATTGCCGCGGTACAGAATCGCGTAGTCGGACCACTTGTTCTTGCGCTGGAAACGGTCGGCGGAAATCATGATCGCCACCTGCTCGGCTTCCTGGTCGTCGCTCTGCATGCCCAGCACCTTGATCGGTTCACCCAGGCCGTGCTCGGACCACAGCGCCTTTTCAAACAGCTTGGGGTTGTTGCCGATGACCGCGTTGGCCGCCTGCAGGATGCGGGTGGTGGAGCGGTAGTTCTGTTCGAGCTTGATGACCTTCAGGTCGGGGAAGTCTTCGCCCAGGGTCTTGAGGTTTTCGACCGAAGCGCCGCGCCAGGCGTAGATCGCCTGGTCGTCGTCGCCCACGGCGGTAAACATCGGCTTTTTGCCGATGCCGGTGACCAGCAGTTTCACCAGTTCGTACTGGCAGGTGTTGGTGTCCTGGTATTCGTCCATCAGCAGGTAGCGCAGGCGGCGCTGCCATTTGTCGCGGATCGGATCGTTGTTGCGGAACAGTTCTACCGGCAGGCGAATGAGGTCGTCGAAATCGACCGCCTGGTAGGCCGCCAGCGTGGCCACATAGCTGCGGAACACGCGCGCGGCCTGGGCTTCGTCTTCGTCCTTGGCGTTCCTGATCGCGTCTTCCGGGTCGACCAGGCCGTTCTTCCACAGCGAGATCGAGTTCTGGATGCTGCGAATGAGCTGCTTGTCGGTGGTAATCGCCAGATCCTGGACCAGGCCATAACAGTCGTCGCTGTCCATGATCGAAAAGCGATCCTTCAGCCCGACGCCGGCCGCTTCCTGGCGCAGGATCTTCACGCCCAGCGAATGGAAGGTCGATACTGTCAGCTGCTTGGCCTGGCGCGGCTGCTTGAGCAGTTTGGCGATCCGTTCCTGCATCTCGAGCGCGGCCTTGTTGGTGAAGGTCAGCGCGGCGATGGTGCGCGGATCGTAGCCGCGGTCCTCGATCAGGTGCGCGATCTTCTGGGTGATCACGCGCGTCTTGCCCGAACCGGCGCCGGCCAGCACCAGGCACGGGCCGTCCAGATACATGACGGCTTCGCTCTGGGGAACGTTCAGGCCAAACTTGGGGGCGGAGGACATCGGGCGGGCATTCTTCGACAATACAGCCGGCCATTGTAGCGCACCCCGACATGCGCATGCGCCGTCAAGCTATCGTAGAATGGAAGGATGAAGAAAATGCTATCGATCCTGCTGGCCAGTCTTGCCTTGCCGGTGTGCGCGCAAACGCTCACCGTGGCAGCGGCGTCGGATCTGACATACAGCATCGAGGAGCTGTCGGCGGCCTTTGCCAAACACGTGCCCGGCGCCGAGGTGAAGGCCTCGCTCGGGGCGTCCGGCAATTTTGTCGCGCAAATCAAGAATGGTGCGCCGTTCGATGTGTTCATGTCGGCCGACATGAAGTATCCCGGGCAGCTGGCCCAGGATGGCGCGGCCGATGCGGCCACACTGACGCCTTATGCGGTTGGCCGGATTGTGCTCTGGTCATTCGACAAGCGCTTCGACCTGAAACAGGGCATGCGCGTTCTGAACGACGCGCGCCTGATCCGCTTTGCGATTGCCAACCCGGATGTGGCGCCGTACGGCCGCGCGGCGCGCGCCTCGCTGACCGCGCTCGGTTTCTGGGAGAGTGTGCAGCCCAAGCTGGTCTTGGGCGAAAACATCGCGCAGACCGCGCAATTCATCCAGACCGGCAACGCGCAGATCGGTATTGTGTCGTATGCCACGGTACTGGCGCCCGCAGTCAAGGGCACGGGCAGCTATTATCTGATTCCTGGCGACGGCGCCCCGCCGATCGAACAGGGCGCCATCATTACGCGCCATGGCGCGGCCAATCCGCTGGCCCCGCGCTTTCTGCAGTTCCTGCAGTCTCCGGCCGCGCGCGCCATCCTTTTGCGGCACGGCTTTTCCCTGCCACGCGCCAAGCATGCTTGACTGGTCGTTTCCGCCCTCCTTGTGGGAAGCGATCGGCCTCACGCTGCGCCTGGCGGCAGTGTCGTCGCTGGTGCTGCTGGTGATTGGCGTGCCGCTGGCGCACTGGCTCAACACCAGCCGCCTGCGCGGCGTGATCCTGATCGAAACCCTGGTCAGCCTGCCCATTGTGCTGCCGCCGACCGTGATCGGCTTTTACCTTCTGCTGCTGATGTCGCCGCAGCAGCCGCTGGGCGCGGCCTGGACCTCGGTATTCGGCCAGCCGCTGCCGTTTTCCTTCACCGGACTGGTGATCGGCTCCGTGATTTACAGTTTGCCGTTCGCCGTGCAGCCGTTCCAGCAAGCCTTCCGCAGCGTCAAGCCGGCGATGGTGCAGTCGGCACTGGCGCTCGGGCTCACGCCACGCCAGACCTTCTGGTCGATCGTGATGCCGCTCTCGAAGCACGGCCTGCTGACCGGCGTTTCGCTCAGCTTCGCCCACACCATGGGTGAATTCGGCGTGGTGCTGATGCTGGGCGGGAGCATCCCGGGACAAACCCGGGTCGCCTCCATCGCCCTGTACGACGAGGCGCAAAAGCTCAACTACCCGACCGCGCACGCGTATGCCATCGTGCTGCTGGCGATCTCGTTCGGGATCCTGGTGGGAATCGCTTTTCTGCAGCGCCGCCAGCGGGTCGGCCTGCTGTCCAGTTAAGCCTTAAAAACCGGCCAGCACGATCTTGCCGATCATGCGCCGGCCTTCCAGCGCCGCATGCGCGCGGGCGATATTGGCCGCGTTGATCTTGCCGAACGATTCACCCACGGTGCTCACCAGCACGCGCTCATCGATGAGACCGGCCACTTCGGTCAGCAGGATGTGCTGCTCGAGCATGTCGCCAGTTTCGAACATCGAGCGGGTGAACATCAGTTCGAACACCAGGCCGGCGCTCTTGGTGAACAGGCCATCGAGCGCCAGCGGTGCCTGGTTGCCCAGGATGCTGCAGATGCGGCCCTGGGGCGCGATCGCTTCCACCAGCGCCGGGAAATGCTTGTCGATCTCGTTCAGGCACAGGATGAAGTCCACCGCCGGCAGGCCCAGCGCGGCCAGCTGCGCCGGGATGTCGCCGTGGTGATCGATCACGTGGTCGGCGCCCAGGCGCTGGCACCAGGCAGCCGATTCCGGGCGCGATGCGGTCGCCACCACGGTCAGGCGGGCCAGCTTTTTGGCCAGCTGGATGGCGATCGAACCGACGCCGCCGGCACCGCCCACGATCAGGACCGACTTGCCCTGGTCGGCCCCGCCACGCGAGACACCCAGCCGGTTGAACAGCGCTTCCCAGGCGGTGATGCTGGTCAGCGGCAGGGCCGCGGCCTGGGCGAAATCAAGTGTCGCCGGTTTGCGTGCGGCGATACGTTCGTCGACCAGGTGATACTCGCTGTTGGCGCCAGGGCGCACCAGGCTGCCGGCGTAATACACCTGGTCACCGGGCTGGAACAGGGTGACAGCGGGTCCGACCGCGGTCACGGTGCCGGCCGCGTCCCAGCCCAGCACGCGCGCCTCCAAGTCAGGCGCATGGCCGGCGCGCACCTTGTGATCGACCGGGTTGACCGACACGGCTTCGATTTTGACGAGCAGGTCGCGCGCGCCGGCTTGCGGCAGCGGCAGCTTGATGTCTTGCAGGCTGGCGTTGTGAATGGCGATGGCTTTCATGGGTAGGGCTCCTGTTGTTTGATTGTGTATGCCCAGTGTGAGGCGCGCCGATTCGTTTGATAATTGGCATAATGCTTAAATAGCTATTCACCAAAACAGAATAATGAGCCTGGACCTGATCGATGTCGCCCTGTTCGTACGGGTGTGCGCCACACGCAATCTGTCTGCCGCCGGGCGCGAGTTCGGCCTCTCGCCGGCCGCATCAAGCGCGCGCATGGCGCAGCTCGAGCGCCAGCTCGGCGCGCGCCTGCTGCACCGGACCACGCGCCAGATCGCCCTGACCCAGGATGGAGAAGCCTTTCTCGAACGCGCCGTGGCGCTGCTGGAAGCGGCGGAACTGGCCGAATCGTCGGTGGGCGGCGGCGCCGAGGGGCCGCATGGCCTGCTGCGGGTGGCGGCGTCGGTGTCGTTCGGGCGCTTGCACCTGATGCCGGCACTGGCCCAATTCCTGGCGCTGTACCCGGGCATCCGGCTCGATCTGCGCCTGTCGGACCGCTTGATCGATCTGGCCGCCAACGGGATTGATGTGGCCGTGCGGATCGGTCCTTTACGCGACTCGGCACTGGTGGCACGCACGCTGGCGCCCAGCCGCCTGTGGCTGTGCGCTGCGCCGGCCTATCTGGCACGCCATGGCACGCCAGCCACGCCGGGCGACCTGGCGCAGCACGAATGCCTAGTGCTCGATGGTTTTCATCCATGGCGGTTCCGGGACAAGGATGGCGAGACGGTGATGCGGGTGCGTGGGCGCATGCAGAGCGATAACGGCGAGGCGCTGCGCGACGCGGCCATTGCCGGTCTGGGTATCGCGCTGCAGTCGACCTGGGCGATGTACGAGCAGCTCAAAAGCGGCGCGCTGGTGCGGGTGCTGGGGGATTATCCGATCGTGCCGCAGTCGGTGGTGTCGGCGCAGTACCTGAACCGCAGCTACCTGCCGCCGAAGACGGTGGCCTTCATTGACTTTTTTGCCGCCCGCTTCGGCCCGGCCCCGTACTGGGATGAAGGCTTGCCGGGCTCGAGCTCGGCGTCAATCTCGTGCTTGGTGCACAGGGCGTTGAGCAGGCGTAGCTGCTCTTGCTGCAGTTCGACCAGATGCAGCTTGAACTCGTCCATCTTTTTGTGCAGCGCCATGATTTCCAGCTCCGCCTTGAGATTGACTTCGTAGTCGTGCAGCGCGGTGAGGCGGTCTTTCTCGCCCTGGCGGTTTTGCGACATCAGAATCACCGGGGCCTGAATCGCGGCCAGCATCGACAGCACCAGGTTCAGCAGAATGTAGGGGAAGGGATCGAAGGGCTTGTGGCCATCGCGCAGCAGGAACCAGGAATTGAGTGCGACCCAGCCGGCCAGCACCAGCGCGAACAGCCCGATGAAGGCCCAGGAGCCGCCAAAGCGCGCGACCGCATCGGCCGCGCGCTGGCCGAAACTGGCGTCGTCCTCGATGGTGGGCAAGCTGCGCGAGATCGTGCTCTTTTCGGCGATCGATTGTTCGACGTGCGCTTTACTGCGCTTTTGTACGGCCTCGACGTGGGCCAGATAATCGCTGCGTTGGCTTCTCATGCCGGCAGTGTACTCCTTCAAAGGTTTCCCGCGCGCACAAATGCAAGGGCGCTGTCCATGCGTTACCATCGCGTTATCGGCGCAAAAGCGCGTCACCATCAACGAGTACAGCACCATGAAATTCGAACACCTGATCGAAATTAACGATCCCCTCAATCCACTCATCGACACCATCAGCCGCGACCAGCTCTGGCGCGGCCTGGTGCTGCGCGCCGATTCGCCCAAGATGTTCATTCCCCATCTGGACGAGTGCACCATCGATGAACGTGAAAGCGGCAGCTTCCGGCGCCGCCTGCGCTACGGCGAACTGGAGATCGTCGACCGTGTGATTCTGACGCCTTTGCATCAGGTACGCTACGAGGTGGCGGCGCAGGGCGAGATCAGCGCGTCAAGCCTGGTGATGACGATCGAGGCGCCGTCCGAGCACACGCTGTACGTGCGTTTCCAGTACGACGACGGGCATGATGCGGCCACCGATGCGGCCAATGCGATGTATGACGAGTTCCGCAAGTCGGCGTATCAGGAAGCCGATATTGACACCATTCGCGTGGTGCGCGAGCTGGCCGCTGCCGGGCGGCTCGATGCGACTTACCTGAACTGACGCTCAAACCCCGGGCAGACACTCCGGTCCCTTGAGCGCCACCGGCGCGCCTTTTTCCAGCTCCGCCGCCAGGTCGCGCAGCGCCGTGCGCACGCCTTCCTCGATCACCGGATGATAGAACGGCATCTCCAGCATTTGCGCCACCGTCAGCCTTGACTGCGCGGCCCACGACAGCAGGTGGCCCAGGTTCTCCGCGCGCGGACCGATCATTTCGGCGCCCAGGAAACGCCCGGTGGTGTATTCACCGTACACACGCAGCATCCCGTGATTTTGCAGCATCACGCGGCTGCGTCCCTGATTGGTGAATGACACCTTCCCGACCGCGAACTTGGGCCGCCCCTCGGCGCACAGCTCGCGGTACGTCTCGCCCAGGGTCGCGATCTGCGGCTCGGTAAACGCGATCGCCAGCGCGGTGCGGCGCAAGCCAGGGCGCACATCCGGATAGCGGCCCGCATTGTCCCCGGCGATCTTGCCGTGGTCGGCCGCCTCGGGCAGCACCGGCCGCTCGTTGTTGGCGTCGCCGGCGATGAAGATGTGGCTGGTTCCGCATTGCATGGTGGTGCTGTCGTACAGCGGAATGCCCTGATGGTCGAGCGCAAGGCCGGTGTGTTCGAGCCCGATCTTGTCCACATTCGGTTTGCGGCCGATGGCAGCGAGCACGTACTGGAAGCGCTCGACGCGCTGTGCGCCACCGGCGTCGTGGGTGGTCAGTTCCACCTCGTCGCCATCCTGGCGCGCCGCCACAATGGTCTGCTGGAAGCGCAGGTCGATTTCGGCGCCCAGCGTTTTGGAGGCTACGTGCAGCACTTCCGGGTCGCTCAGCTGGGCGATACTGCCGCCGCGCGCAAAGAAACTCACCCGCACGCCCAGCCGGCTCAGGGCCTGCCCCAGTTCCAGGCCAATCACGCCGGTGCCGATCACGGCTACCGATGCCGGCAAATCGGTCCATTCGAATACATCGTCACTGATGATGACGCCTTTGCCCACATCGCGCAGCTTGGGCGGCACCATCGGGGTCGAACCGGTGGCGATGACAACGCGCCCCGCTTCGATCGCCGTGTGCTGGTCCACCTGCAGGCTGTGGGGTCCGGTAAAGCGCGCGTGGCCGCGCAGCTTGTCGGCATCGGCAATGCTGTCGACGCCTTCCAGCACAAAGCCGACAAAGCGGTCGCGCTCACTGCGCACGCGCGCCATGACGGCCTTGCCGTCGATCCGGACCTGGCCCGGGTGGACGCCAAAGCCGGGCGCCAGCGCCAGCATGTGCGCCGCTTCGGCAGCTGCGATCAACAATTTGCTCGGCATGCAGCCGACCCGCGCGCAGGTGGTGCCATACGGGCCGCTTTCGATGACGACAGCCGTTTTGCCCTGGGCCCGGGCGGCGCGATAGGCGGCCAGGCCGGCGGTGCCGGTGCCGATGACGGCGACGTCGACTGTGATCTTGTTCATGCTGGTCCCGTAAAGGTGGAAGATATCCGGTGGTAGTCGATTCTATATGGGGATGAAAAAGGCCGTTGGCAAGCATGCAAAGTGTCGGAAAACTTTACAGTTTGCGCGCCTGTCAAATGTTTATCCCGTTAAAACAAGTGTTTAGGTGGAGGGCACATTTATTGCTTATTCAGCAGCAATGTCGTTTACCCCAAGCATATCCCTGCCCACCGATACGGAGTCCATCTTGAAGTTTTCTGCCATCGTTACGCGCGTTTTCCTGAGCCTTGCCCTGCTGACCGCCTCGGTCGCCCACGCCACGCCGCTGATCTGGAACTTCCAGGGCGTGACCTTTGACGACGACGCCACCGCTTCGGGCTATTTGGAAGTGGAATCGACCACCGGCGACCTGCTGTCGTGGAACGTTACCACCAGCGCAGGCATCCTGCCGGGCTTTACCTACGACGCCGGCTCCAGCAGCCTGTACGGCCAGGGCATTTTCGCCACCGATAACTACGTGCTGGCCGGCGCCGGCGTCAATGCGGACCGCTATATCAGCCTGAGTTTCGTCAGCGCGCTGACCGCGCCAGGCACGGTGGGCCTGATCATCAACGACCAGGACCTGACCGGCAGCTTCGAATGCAATGATTGCTTCCTCGGCCGTTTCGTCAGCGCCGGGTCGGTCAGCACCAGTCAAGTCCCGGAACCGGCACCACTGGCCCTGTTCGGCATTGCGCTGATCGCGCTGGCGGCCCGCCGCAAGCTGCAGAAGTAAGCAGCGCACGGACAGAAAAAAGGCGGCCATGGCCGCCTTTTTTCATGCCTGCCTCAGATGTCGAGCGGGTCGACTTCGAGCGACCATTTGACACGGCTTTTCATGTCACGCACGGCGCCGAGCCAGGTCTTGAGGAAGGCCTGCAGCGCCGGGCGCGAGGCGCTTTCCACCAGCAGCTGGGCGCGGTCGACGTTATGCACGCGCGTCATGGTCATCGGGATCGGATCGTTGATGGTGATGCCGTCGTGGTTGATGCAGTCGCGCGCCGCTTCCAGGAAAGCGATGGCGGTGGCCAGTTCGGGCGCCTCCGCCCGCAGCAGTGCCTGGAACATGTAAGGCGGCAGGGCGGCCTGGCGCCGTTCATCGAGCAGGGCGCCGGCGAAGCGGTCGTAGTCGTGATTGACCACGGCCGAATACAGCGGGTGCGCCGCGTAGCGGGTCTGGATCAGCACTTCGCTGACACTGCCGCCTTCCGTGCGCGCCGCCCGTCCGGCGCGGCCCGCCACCTGCATCAGCTGCGCGAACAGGCGTTCGCTGGCGCGATAATCCTGCGAGAACAGTGCGGTATCGGGATTGAGAATGCCGACCAGGGTCAGCTTCTTGAAGTCGTGTCCCTTGGCGACCATCTGGGTGCCGATCAGGATATCGACCTCGCCCCGGTGCACGGTGTCGAAGGCCGCCTGCGCGCTGCCCTTGCGGCGCGTGGAATCGGCATCGATGCGCAGAATGCGCGCCTGCGGGAACATCAGCTGCAAGCCTTCTTCCACGCGCTGGGTGCCGCGGCCGAGCGGCTGCAGGTCGACGTTGCCGCAGGTCGGGCAATTGCGCGGGATGCGCATCTCCAGGCTGCAGTGGTGGCAGCGCAGCCGGTGTTCCGGCTTGTGCAGCACCATGAAGGACGTGCAGCGCGTGCAGTCGCTGATCCAGCCGCACGACTCGCAGCAGATCACGGGCGCATAGCCGCGCCGGTTCAGGAACAGCAGCGACTGTTCGCCCCGTTCCATGCGCTGGCGCAGCGCGCCGACCAGCTGCGCGGTGAGACCGTCTTTCGGCTTGTCGCGCTCCATGTCGAGCAGCTTCACGCGCGGCAGCACCGCATCCCTGACGGCACGCTCGCGCAATTCGAGTTTGCGATAGCGCCCCGAGCCGGCATGGTGCCAGCTTTCCAGCGATGGCGTGGCTGAACCAAGCACGATCGGAATGGCCAGCTGGCGGGCACGCCATACAGCCAGGTCGCGCGCCGAATAGCGCAGGCCTTCCTGCTGCTTGTACGAGGGATCGTGTTCTTCGTCGATCACGATCATTTTCAGATTCGGCAGCGAGGCAAGAATGGCCAGCCGCGTGCCCAGCACGATGCGGGCCTTGCCCTGGTGCGCGGCCAGCCAGTGCAGCATGCGCTCGCCCTCGGACAGGCTGCTGTGCAGCGTGGCCAGCATCACGCCTGGGAAGCGCGCACGGATGTTCCCTTCCAGCTGGGGGGTGAGGTTGATTTCGGGGACCAGGATCAGGATCTGGCCTTCGCTCTCGCGCGCCAGCACCTGGGCGCAGGCCTGCAGATAGACCTCGGTCTTGCCGCTGCCGGTAACCCCGTACAGCAAAATCGGATTGAAGCCGGCGGCGCCGCCAATCGCATCGGCGGCCTGCTGCTGGGCGGGATTCAGGGCCGGCATGTCAAACGGTGTGTGATCGTGCGTTTGCGCGTGCTTGTCGAGTTTTTTGAGGGCGCGGTCGAGCGCCACCGTGGTCAGCACGCGCAGATTTTTGGGCAGGCCGGGCAGGGCCACTTCGCCCAGCGGACGCTGATAGTAGTCGGCGGCAAAGGCGGCCAGCGCCAGCCACTGGGCGGACAGGGGGGCAAGCTGGCTGCGCACGGCCAGCGCATCCTTGAGCTTGTCGGCTGGAACCTCGGTCTGGTGACGGACTTCAATGATGAGTCCAATTACCTCACGCCGTCCGAAACTCACCAATGCCAATTGACCAACTTGCGGCTCTTCGCCCGGCGCGCACGGCCAGCGGTAGTCGAAACTGCTGGTCAGCGGGGTATCCAGCGCGAGGTTAAGGATGCAATAGGCCATGCAGGCGCGTTCAGAGTCCGAAAATAGTACGTAAAAGGTCAGTCTGGCCCTGGCGCGTGTGTTGTACACAGGCCCGTGAAAGATGTGGACAACTTTGTGGACAAAACAAATTCCCAGGAGGGAAAAGGTTTGCGCTACCACAAGGCTGTCGCCCATCCACGAAAAATCAAGTTTGTTTATCCGTTTAAAATCAAGAACTTACAAATATCACCCCAAAGAGGCATTTACAGCCCCTGAAAGCGCCTCTACTGTGCATAACCCAGCTGAAGCAGGGTGCCGATGTAGTCGATTTTGCGGCCCCGGCAGCCCGATTATTGCCAGATGGAACTTGTTGGAGATATTTGCTTCCCACTCGGCATCGTACTGCAACACAAGGTATCAAAATATCATGCAATGCAGCACGAACCTCATGTGAAACCTCATCAAACTCGCTAAGCCACGGTAAACGCTGCGCTTTTTATTATTATCCACAGAGGCTGTTGATAACTTTGTGGACAATGCGCCGAAAAGTGCGTTTTCCCTATGAGAGGCCGGCCTGGCAAAACGTTCGAGACGGCCGAGCGAAAAACAAAAAAATCCTAAGAATCAACGACTTGCAAAAACGGCGTTTTGAATTTGAAAATGTTAATAAGCCGCGTATCGTTTTTGAAAAATTGTGAATAAGTGTGATTTTCAAGCGACTGTGCGGGCTCCGTTGAGTTGCCGCCAAGCTTGTCTTTTCAGGCAAGCTTGTACCCAAACTACATATCAGGCGCGTTGCTGACGGCTGAAACTGTGGACAGCGTCGACCATTGCGGTGACCGATTCTGGCGGCGTGAACTGCGAAATCCCGTGACCAAGGTTGAACACGTGGCCGGCGCCGGCCGACGGTGTGCCGTAGGCGGTCAGCGTGCGCTCGACCTCGGCACGGATCTGGTCCGGGCTGGCGAACAGGATGGCCGGGTCCAGGTTGCCCTGCAGGGCAACCTTGTGGCCAACCAGCGCGCGCGCGCGGCCCAGGTCCACGGTCCAGTCCAGGCCGACCGCATCGGCGCCGATGTCGGCGATCTGGTCAAGCCACAGGCCGCCGCCCTTGGTGAACACCACGGCCGGAATGCGCACGCCGTCTTTTTCGCGCTTGAGCTGGGACATCACCTTCTGCATGTACTGCAGCGAGAAGGTCTGGTAAGCACCGTCGGCCAGGGCGCCGCCCCACGAATCGAAGATCATCACGGCCTGGGCGCCGGCATCGATCTGGGCGTTCAGGTAGGCCGCCACGGCGCTGGCATTGGTCTCGAGGATGCGATGCATCAGGTCGGGACGGTTGTACAGCATCTTTTTGATCGTATGGAATTCCTTCGAGCCGCCGCCTTCCACCATGTAGCAGGCCAGCGTCCACGGGCTGCCCGAGAAGCCGATCAGCGGCACGCGGCCGTTCAGGGCGGTGCGGATTTGGGTGACGGCCTTGAACACGTAATCAAGCGAGTCCAGGTCCGGTTCGCGCAGGGCCAGCACATCGGCCTCGGTGCGCAGCGGGCGTTCGAACTTGGGACCTTCGCCATCGACGAAGTACAGGCCCAGACCCATTGCATCGGGCACGGTCAGAATGTCGGAGAACAGGATCGAGGCGTCCAGCGGATAACGGTCGATCGGCTGCAGCGTCACTTCGGTGGCGTAGTCGGGATTTTTGGCCAGGCCCAGGAACGATCCGGCCTTTTCACGGGTGGCGCGGTACTCCGGCAGGTAGCGGCCAGCCTGGCGCATCAGCCATACAGGCGTGTAGTCGGTTGGCTGGCGCAGCAGCGCGCGCAGGAAGGTGTCGTTCTGGAGCGGGGCGAATTGTGGCATGGGTGACAATCGAAAGCTTGTATAAAGGCGCTATTATCGCATTCCCACGGCGCGCCGCCGCACGCGGTGCGATTGCGCCGCTGGCGCCGATTATCTATCATGCGTTAGCGCTTTTAACCCCACCGGACCTCCCATGACCGCATCGATCAGCAAACGCAGCGCCGCTTACGGCATCTGGCCTTCCCCGATCACGGCCGCGGTGGTGGCGGCGGGCGCCTCGCCCCTGTCCCAGCCGCAGCTCGACGGCGACGCCGTGTACTGGCTGGCGGGGCGCGCCAGCGAGGGCGGACGCACCACGCTGCTGCGCCAGCGCGGCGCCGAGATCACTGAAATGACCCCGGCGCCGTTCAATGTGCGCACGCGCGTGCACGAATACGGCGGCGGCGCCAGCCTGGTGGCCGACGGCATGGTCTGGTTCTCGCATTTCGCCGACCACCGCCTCTACATGATCCGTGACGGCGCCGCGCCGGTGCCGGTCAGCGCAGGCGGCGCCTTGCGTCATGCCGATTTTGTGCTCGACCGCCAGCGCCAGCGCCTGATCTCGGTGCGCGAAGACCATACCAACGGCAGCGCCCAGCCTGTCAATACAATCTGCGCGATCGGCGCCGACCATCGCGAAACAGTGCTGGCGAGCGGCAGCGACTTTTACGCGGCGCCGCGCCTGTCCCCGGATGGAAAAGCGCTCGCCTGGCTGAGCTGGGACCATCCGCGCATGCCGTGGCAGGGCACGGAACTGTGGCTGGCCGAAGTACTGGACGATGGCACGCTCGGCCTGCCGCAACTGGTCGCCGGTGGCCCGCAGGAGTCGATCTGCCAGCCGGAATGGTCGCCTGGCGGCGTGCTGCATTTTGTTTCGGACCGCAGCGGTTGGTGGAATCTGTACCGGCTGGTGGACAACGCGGTACAAGCGCTGTGCGAGCGCGCGGCCGAATTCGGCCTGCCCCACTGGACTTTCGGCGGCTCGATGTACGGCTTCCGCGCGGAAGGCGAAATTGTCTGCACCTATATCGAGCATGGCGTGAGCCGCCTGGCGCAGCTGTCCACCGCCACCGGCCAGATGCAGCCGATTCCCAACCCGTACGAAGAAATCCGCGACCTGCGCGTGGCCAACGGCGTGGCGGTCATGCTGGGCGGCGCGCCCACCATTGCGGTGGAGCTGGCGCGCATCGATCTGGCAAGCGCGCACCAGGACATCCTGGCCCAGTCGATCACCGCGCTGCCGCCGGCGGGCTATCTGTCGGTCCCGGAAAGCATCACCTACCCCACCACCGGCAACCGCAGCGCGCACGCCTTCTATTACCCGCCCTGCAATGCCGCGATCGAGGCGCTGCCGGACACGCGCCCGCCGCTCATGGTGATCAGCCACGGCGGCCCGACCGGCATGGCCAGCAACACGCTGAAACTGGCCACCCAGTTCTGGACCAGCCGCGGCTTTGCGGTACTGGACGTGAACTACGGCGGCAGCAGCGGCTTCGGCCGCGAATACCGCGACGCCCTGCGCGGCCAGTGGGGCGTGATCGACGTGGACGACTGCGTGGCCGGCGCGCGCTACCTGGCCCATCGCGGCGTGGTCGACGCGGATCGGCTGGTGATCCGCGGCGGCAGCGCCGGCGGCCTGACCACGCTGTGCGCGCTGACCTTCCACGATGTGTTCAAGGCCGGCGCCAGTTATTACGGCGTGTCCGACCTGAAGGGCCTGGATGCGGACTCGCACAAGTTCGAATCGCACTACAACGAATACCTGATCGCCCCGGCGCCGCAGGCCGATGCGCTGTACCAGGCCCGTTCGCCGATCAACCACGCCGAGCGCCTGACGCGGCCGATGATCTTCTTCCAGGGCCTGGATGACAAGGTGGTGCCGCCGCAGCAGTCGGAAGTCATGGTGGAAGCCTTGCGCAAGAACGGCGTGCCGGTGGCCTACATGACGCTCGAAGGCGAAGGCCATGGCTTTCGCAAGGCCGACAGCATCGTGCGCACACTGGAAGCGGAACTGTATTTTTACCTGCGCATGTTCGGCCTGACGGCGCCGGACGCAGTTGCGCCGGTCACCATCGATAACCTTGCTGGCGCTGCATGACCGTACAAGATTTACAAGTGCAGTTCAAGGCGCTCGATTTTCACGAAAAGATGATCGTGGCGCTGCTGGCCATCGCTGGCGAGCCGATGGGCCGGACCCGGATTCTGGAGCACATTTCAGCAGCCGGCATCGGCGACGACGACGATCTGCTGGCCTACGATCTGGCCAAGCTGCGCGCCCTTGGCCTGGTCGGCGAGATGGCCCAGCGCGGCTGGGTGGTCACGCCGGAACTGACCTGGACCGCCATCAAGGCCGCCCTCGACGGCGGCAAATTCGGCGCCCTGGCCGAGGCGTACCAGCAGCTCACGCCCCTGCGCCGCAACTGGGAAGGCATGGCCATCCTGCGCAGCTACCGCCAGGGCATTGCGCTGCTGCGGATCTGCCTGATCGGCGGCGGCTCGCCCGATCAGGTCGGCCCGCTGCTGGCGGCATGCATGGCCTGCCACGAGGCGGGCTACCTGCACCCGCTGGTGGACATCTGCGCGCGCCCGTTCGAGCCGGAGCTGTTCGCCCGCATCCACCCGCTGCTGCGCGATGAAGTACTGACGGTGCTGGTCGAAAACGCGCAGCGCGAACCGGCCAGCGCGCCGCTCCTGCGCAGCTACGCGGAAAAGCATCTGGCCGGGGGCGCGCCGTCGATGGCGCTGCGCGCGGTAATGGCCGAGCACATGATCCTGTGCGGGCGCCTGGACGACGCGTCCCGCATGCTCGGCGACCTGGACGATTCGCTGGCGCTGTTCTACCGCAGCGTGATCCTGCTGCTGCGCGACGATCTGGATCAGGCGCTGGCCGGCTTCGAGGCCGCGCTCAAGACGCTGCGGCGCGAAACCGGCAAGCGCAAGATGTGTTTTCCCGGCTTCGGGGGCCATCTGTACGTGGTCGGCCTGTTGCGCAGCACCGATCCCAGGCATCACAAGGCGGCCGAAGCTTATCTCGATATCGCCACGCGCGCGGTGCAAAGCCACGACACGGCGGTCTATCAACAACTGAGCATGCTGCGCCAGATCCGCGGCGGGACCGTGGACGCGGCCGTCCTGCCGACCCGGAACTGGGAAAGCGCCACGCAGCCTTTCCTGTTCCGCGCACTGCTGCACTACTGGCTGGCGCAGCCCCAGCTGAACGAGCGCAAGGAAGCCATCGAGCAGATGCTGGCATCGTCGGAGCTGGCCGGTTTCGACCTGCTCAGCGCCCAGCTGGCGTCGCTGCTGGGACGCCTGGGCCGGGTGCCGTTCGAGCAGCGCGCCATTGCGCTGCGCCAGCAGCATCGGTTTACCGAGTTTGCCGCCTGGTTCGAGCGCGAGGAACCCTGGCAGCGCCAGCTCAATGCCCTGATCAATCTGCAGCCGGCCGTGAATGTCGAGGTGGTCAAGGAAACGCGCCTGGTGTGGGGCATCAAGTTCGATCCCCACTACGGCGTGCAGGAACTGGAGCCACGCGAACAGAAGCGCGACGCGCAGGGCGGCTGGAGCCGCGGCCGCGCGATCGGGCTCAAGCGCCTGGCAGAGGATGCGCCGACGATGGAGTTCCTCACGGCCCAGGACCTGAACGCGATTGCCACCATCAAGGCCTACAAGTACTACAGCAGCAGCGGGGCACGCTACGAGTTCGACCTGGAGAAAGCGGTGGCGTCACTGATCGGCCATCCGCTGCTGTTCTGGATCGAGTCGCCGGCAACGCGGGTCGAACTGCTGCCGGGTGAACCCGAATTGCTGATCAAGGCCGACCCGGTGAATGTGACGATCAGCATGCGCCCGCCGATTCTGGACGACACCGAAGACGTGGCCGTCACGCGCGAAACGCCGACCCGGCTGCGCGTGGTGCGTATCAAGGAAGAACACCGCCGCATCGGCGCCATCGTGGGCGAGGGCCTGGTGGTGCCGCTGCACGCCGAAAAGCAGGTGCTCAAGGCGATCGGCGCCATTTCATCCATCGTGACGGTGCAGTCGGACATTGGCAGCAGCGCGGGCGACATCGCGCAAGTACCCGCCGACCCGCGCCTGCACGTGCATCTGCTGCCGTATCAGCACGGCCTGAAGATGCAGGTCCTGGTGCGCCCGCTGCCGGACGCGGGCGCCTATTATGCGCCCGGTTCCGGCCACGAAAGCGTGATCGCCGACGTCAACGGCACCCGGGTCGAGGCGCGGCGCGACCTGAACGCCGAGCGCGACGCCGAGCGCCAGCTGGTGGCGCGCTGCCAGGCGCTGGAGGAAGCCGAGTCCGACCATGGCGAATGGCTGCTGGGCCAGCCAGTCGCCTGTCTGGAACTGCTGACCGAACTGCAGGAGCTCGATCCCGACAAGGTGGTCATGGCCTGGCCGGAAGGCGAATCGTTCCGGGTGGTGAAAAAGGCCGATTCGAAATCGGTACGCCTGACGATCAAGCGCGACAAGGACTGGTTCGCGGCCAAGGCCGAACTGCAGATCGACGAAAACCGCGTGATGGATCTGCGCACCCTGCTCGAATCGCTCAAGTCGGGCCGCGGCCGCTTTGTGGCGCTGGGCGACAACCAGTTCATGGCGCTCACGTCCGAGCTGCACCGGCGTCTGATGGAGTTGTCCGCCTTCGGCACCGACCATGGCGACGGCGTACGCGTGCATCCGCTGGCCAGCTTCGCGCTAGAAGAACTGGCCAGTGACGCCGGCAGCGTGGACGCCGACAAAGCGTGGCGCGCCCACCTGGCGCGCATGGCCGACAACACCAGCTACACGGCGCAGCTGCCCACCACCTTGCAGGCCGAGTTGCGCGACTACCAGCTGGAAGGCTTCGAATGGCTGGCGCGGCTGGCCAACTGGGGCGTGGGCGCCTGCCTGGCCGACGATATGGGCCTGGGCAAAACACTGCAGGCACTGGCCCTGATCCTGGCCCGCGCGCCGCAGGGACCGACGCTGGTGATCGCGCCCACCTCGGTATGCATGAACTGGATCAGCGAGGCGGCGCGCTTTGCGCCCACCCTGAACGTCAAGCTGTTCGGACCGGGCGACCGCGCGGCGATGCTGGGCGAAGCCGGGCCGTTCGATCTGGTGATCGCCAGTTACGGCCTGCTGCAGCTGGAAGCGCCTTCGTTTGTCAAGCAGTGCTGGACCACGATCGTGCTGGACGAAGCGCAGGCAATCAAGAACAACGCCACCAAGCGCTCGCAGGCCGTGATGGCGCTGCAGGGCGACTTCCGCATGGTGGCCACCGGCACACCGCTGGAAAACCACCTGGGCGAGTTGTGGAACCTGTTCCGCTTTATTAATCCTGGCCTGCTCGGCACCAGCGACCAGTTCAACCTGCGCTTCGCCGGTCCGATCGAACGGGCCCAGGACAAGCGCGCCGAAGCCGGCGCGCGCCTGCGCCTGCGGCGCCTGATTCAGCCCTTTATTTTGCGCCGCACCAAGGCCCAGGTGCTGTCCGAACTGCCGCCGCGCACCGAGATCGTGCTGCCGGTCGAACTGACCCAGGAAGAAACCGCGCTGTACGAATCGCTGCGCCGCGAAGCGCTGGAAAAGCTGGCCGCGCTGGAAGCGCCGGAGGCGCAAAAGTCGATCCAGATCCTGGCCGAGATGATGCGGCTGCGGCGCGCCTGCTGCAATCCGAATCTGGTCGCACCGGAACTGCGCCTGCAAAGCAGCAAGCTGACGGTGTTCGCGCGCCTGCTCGAGGGGCTGCTCGAGAACCGCCACAAGGTGCTGGTGTTCAGCCAGTTTGTGGACCACCTGACCCTGATCCGCAAACACCTGGACCAGCAGGGCATCGCTTACCAGTACCTGGACGGCGCGACACCCATGCAGGAGCGTAAAAAGCGCGTCGACGCCTTCCAGGCCGGGGTGGGTGATGTATTCCTGATCAGCCTCAAGGCGGGCGGGGTCGGGATCAACCTGACCGCGGCCGATTATGTCATCCATATGGACCCGTGGTGGAACCCGGCAGTGGAAGACCAGGCCTCGGACCGGGCACACCGCATGGGCCAGCAAAGGCCGGTTACAATCTACCGGCTGGTGGCGCGCCACACGATTGAAGAAGGCATCGTCGAGCTGCACAAACACAAGCGCGACCTGGCTGACAGCCTGCTCGAAGGCAGCGACATGTCGGCCCGCATGTCGCCCGGCGACATGCTGCGCATGCTGCAGGACGGGCTTCGCTAGAACACGCAAACTGAGAGAGCAAGCAATGGAAGAAGACAACGCAACGCGCAGCGGACCGAATGCCCACGTGGTGGGCGTCAAGTCATGGATCGCCTATCTGGGCGTGGTGCTTCTGATCGCGATCCTGTTCGGCGGCGCGCTGCCGCTGGCGTTTCTGGTCGATCCGATTGTGGCAGCGGTAGTGATGGTGGTCTCGGCCATCATAGTGGTCTACCGCTTCCTGCTGATACGCAGCGTGCAGCTGTACTACGACGATGTCGGCGTGTGGATGTATTCCGGCGTCCTGCCCTGGAAAAAGGGCATCGCCGGCGTGAAATGGCGCGATATGGACGAAGCGACCTTCGAACAGGGTTTCTGGAGCTGGATTACGCGCTCCTACACGATCCGCATCGGCCACCGCTTTACCAAGGCCAGCGAAATCCGCCTGACCAATATCGCCGCCGGCAAGGACGCCGTGGCCAAGCTGAACGCGTACCATCAGAACATGATCCGTGAAGGTAATGTCGAATAGGGAGCGAGCATGCGCATCCTTTGGGCCCTGAGCGGGGCCGCCCTGCACACGGGCGCCATGGCGGCCTGTCCGCCGGACGGCACCACCCGCGCCCAGTTGCTTGATGCAGCCGCTTGTCGCAAAAGCGATCAGGCAGCTCGATTAATGCTAATCTGACGCCCGCTGTGCTTTGCGCCCGTATATTTACAAGGTCATAACATCATGATGAAAACGAAAATCGCTCTGGCGGTCCTGCTTACCTGCTTCGCGCTGGCGCCTGCCAGTGCCGCCAAGCCGAAGAAGTCGGGCGCTGCCAAAACCAGCAAAACGGTCAAGACCAAGGCGGGCAAAGCCAGGGCGCAGCTCGCCGCCAAGAAAAAAGGCGCCAGCGCCAAAGCCGGCAAAGGCAAGGCCATCGCCGCCGCGGCCCCGCTGGCACGCCCGGTCGCAGCCGAAGTGCGCACGCCGGAAGCGTCGAACGATCGCCGTTTCAATACGCTGAGCATGCAGTTTTTGGGGGCCCTGTGGAAGATGGACCCGGAAAGCGCGATTTACGTCGGCAAGTACGACAGCGCAGCAACACTGACCATTCCAAGCGCGCAAACGCGCAGCGCGCAGCTGGCCTTCATCAACGACTGGCTGACCAAGTTCGAGAAGATCGACGCCAGCAAGCTGTCCACCCGCCAGCGCACCGACCACGCCCTGCTGGTCAACAAGCTGCAGTCGGACCGCTGGTATCTGACCACCTTCCGCGAGTTCGAGTGGAATCCGTCGCTGCACAACATCGCCGCGCCGCTCGACCTGATTCTCGGTTCCGAATACGCGGCCAAGCCGCAGCGTCTGCGCACCCTGCTCAAGCGCCTGGCCAATGTGCCGGCCTTCTACACGGCGGCCCAGGCCAGCATCGTCAATCCGACACATGAACATACGCAGCTGGCACTGACCCAGGCGCCAGGCACCCTGACCGTGCTGGCCGATCTGGGCAAGGCGGCGCAGGAATCGATCCTGTCGGTGCAGGAAAAAGAACTGTTCGCACAGCGCATCGCCGCCGCCGGCACCGCGTTGATGGGCTATGTCGATTTCCTGACTGCGCTGGACAAGCAGCAGCAAGCCAGCGGCACCGCGCGTTCCTTCCGCATCGGCCGCGCGCTGTACGAGCAGAAGTTCAATTACGACATTCAGGCCGGCGTCAGCGCCGAGCAGATGTACCAGAAAGCGCTGAGCGCGCGCGAGCAGCTGCTGCAGCGCATGGACGTGCTGGCTGATGATTTGTGGGGCAAGACCATGGCCGGCGCCGCCAAGCCGGCCGACCGCACCGCCAAGATCGGCATGGTGATCGACAAGCTGTCGGCCAACCACGTCGCACCGGAGAATTTCTTCCCCGAGATCCGGCGCCAGATTCCGGTGCTGCAGGACTGGGTTATCAAGAACAACCTGCTCACGCTCGACCCGAAAAAGCCGCTGGTGGTGCGCGAAACGCCGATGTACCAGCGTGGCGTGGCCGGCGCCAGCATCGACGCACCCGGCCCTTACCGCCCGCAGGACAGGACCTGGTACAACGTCACGCCGATGGACGGCATGACGGCGGAGCAGGCCGAGAGCCAGCTGCGCGAATACAATCACTGGATTCTGCAGATCCTCAATATTCACGAAGCCATTCCCGGCCACTACGCGCAGCTGGTGTATGCGAACAAATCGCCCTCGCTGATCAAGTCGCTGTTCGGTAACGGCGCCATGGTCGAAGGCTGGGCCGTGTACGGCGAGCGCATGATGCTCGAATCGGGCTACGGCGACAACACGCCCGAGATGTGGCTGATGTACTCGAAGTGGAATCTGCGCACGGTCACCAACACCATCCTCGACTACAGCATTCACGTGCAGGGCCTGACCGAAGCGCAGGCGATGGACATGCTGATGCGCCAGGCCTTCCAGACCCGCAGCGAGGCGACCGAGAAGTGGCACCGCGCCCAGGTGTCGTCGGTGCAGCTGACCAGTTACTTCAGCGGCTACAGCGAAATCATGGAGCTGCGCGAACGGCGCAAGCAGGCGCTCGGTCCCCGTTTCGATCTGAAAGCCTTCCACGACCAGTTCCTCAGCTACGGGAGCGCGCCAGTCAAGATGATCGGCGAGCTGATGCAATAAGGATGGGCATGCGAATTATGTTCGGGATGGCGGCAGCTGCCATCGCACTGTATGCGCTTGCCTGCCTGGGCCTGTATCTGGCCCAGCGTTCCCTGATCTTTTATCCGCAGCCGCGCCGCTACGGTAGCGACAGCAGTGTCCTGAAGGTGCAGGTGAACGGCACCCAGCTGGTGGTATCGAGCCGGCAGCAGGCCGGTCCCGATGCGGTGCTTTACTTTGGCGGCAACGCCGAAGACGTTTCGGGCAGCCTGCCTGGCGTGGCGGCGGCCTTCCCCGACCGCGCCGTGTATCTGCTGCACTACCGCGGCTATGGCGGCAGCGCCGGCAAGCCGACCCAGGAAGCCGTGTTCGCCGATGCGCTGACGCTGTTCGACAAGCTGCACGCCGAGCATCCGCATATCACCGTGATCGGGCGCAGCCTGGGCAGCGGCGTGGCCGTGCATCTGGCCAGCCTGCGGCCGGTAGCGCGCCTGGTGCTGGTGACGCCGTACGACAGCATCGCCGGCCTGGCGGCGCAGCAGTTTCCGATCTTCCCGGTGAGCTATCTGCTGACCGATAAATTTGAATCCTGGCGTGACGCCCCGCAGATCACGGCGCCGACCACGATCGTGGCCGCCGAAAACGATGAACTGATCCCGCGCGCCAGTTCCGAGCTGCTGTTCTCGCGCTTCAAGCCGGGCGTGGCACGCTATGTGCAAATCCCCGCGACGGGCCACAACACCATCTCCGACAGCCCGGATTATCCGAAAGCGCTGGTCCATTAAATCACAGCCGGTTCGGTATCAGCATCAGCAGGTCGGTGACGCCGATATCGACCCCGGCTTGCGACAGCAAGGTACTGGCCTGCCCCCGATGGTGGGTCTGGTGATTGAAGAAGTGCAGCAGCACGCTCCCCAGCGGCTTGTCGTTCACCGCGCCGCTCAGGTTCTGGTAACGCAGGCTGGCGTCCAGCGCGGCCGCATCCAGAGACGCGATCCAGTTTTCGATCACGCCATCGAGCATGGACCGGTGCGCGCCCAGCACGGCCAGATCGGTACTGAAGATGGCGGCCAGTGCCGACGGCGCGGGCAGCGCGAGCACCGGTGCCAGCGCCGCCGCGTGGGCCGGCAGGGTGGCGAAACGCCTGAGCCAGATGGTGTCGCCCGCAACCAGATGATTGAGCGTGCCGATGATGGAGCCGAAGAAGGCGCCGCGCTCCTGTTCCAGAGCCTGCTGCGGCAGCGCCGCAGCGGCGGCGTACAGTTTGCCGTTCATCCAGCGGTTGTACGAGGCCAGCAAGACCAGATTCGCGCACTCTGCCATATCGCCCTTTTTTCTTGTGCAAATTCGCACAAACAGGGTGCCTGCACGAGCAGGTAATCTTACCATCTTGAATTTTTATCCCTGTAGAATTTATTTTGGGATCCCTCTACAAACAGAAAACCGATCACCCCGATCCGAACGGTGAGGCCTTGTGCCGTCCGCACCAATTGGGCGCTGGCCGGTCCATACATAAGAGCAGAACAATCAGGAGACGAGACATGAAACCTGGCATCAAGCAGCTGTTTGGACGCCTTGCAGCGTCGCTACTTATCCTTTCCCCTCTGGCCGCCAATGCGCAGGTGGCCGCAGGGCCCGGCACCTGGAGCGCGAACCAGACCTGGGCCGCCGACACCGTCAACGGCGGCAGCCTGACCGGCTATTTCTACTGGCCTGCGACCCAGCCGGCGCTGGGCGGCAAGCGTGCGCTGGTGCTGGTGCTGCACGGCTGCGCGCAGACAGCGGCAGGCGACGTGATCGCTTCCGGCAGCGACCAGGGCTTCAACTGGAAAGCCGCGGCGGACCGCTACGGCGCCGTGATCCTGGCGCCCAACGCCACCGGCAATGTGTATGGCAACCACTGCTGGGACTACACCAGCACCAACCATAACCGCAGCAGCGGCCATGATGCAATTCTGCTCAACCTGATCGGCCGCTTCGTGAACAACAGCAGTTATGCGATCGATCCGAAGCAGGTGTACGTGACGGGCCTGTCGTCCGGCGGCGGGGAGACCATGGCCCTGGGCTGCATGGCGCCCGACATTTTTGCCGGCGTCGGCATCAATGCCGGTCCGCCGCCCGGGACCACGACCATGCAGATCGGCTTCGTGCCCTCGGGCTATACGGCCACCACGGCGGCCAACAACTGCAAGGCGCTGGCGGGCGGGAATGCGTCGCACTTTGCCACGCAGATTGCGAGCGTGATCTGGGGCACCAGCGACTTTACCGTGGCCCAGGCTTACGGGCCGATGGACGCTGCCGCCATGCGCGGCGCCTATACCGGCAGCTTCACCAAGGGGGCCAGCGCAGCGGTGGCCGGTGGCGGCACTGATACGCCTTACACCGACGCCAACGGCAAGCTGCGCACCTCGGAAATTTCAGTGGCCAGCATGGGCCATGCCTGGCCGGCGGGCAGCGGCGGGCAAAACGGCAATTATGTCGATGCGGGCAAGGTCAATTACCCCGGCTTCGTGATGGATTTCTGGTTCAAGAACAATCTGCGCGCAACGGCAAT
>DASWMN010000387.1:0-27604 GCA_036399735.1 Telluria sp.
TTTTGATTTGGTTCTCAAATCGTTATCAGGAGAGTGAACATGAGCTTGTTTGGTCTCGAAACCCCGATGGAACGCCCCGGCCCAGGCAAACGCGGCGCTATTTTTGTGCCGCGCGCGAATGGCGACCCGGCCACGGTCAGCCTGTTTCAGAATGGCTCGGGCCTGGTCGGCTACCGCAATCCCGACGGCAGCATGATGATTTACTTTGAAAACAACCGCTTCAACGACTCGGCGCTGCATTCATGGCAGAACAAAGTGTTCAAGGCCTATGACAGACTGGTCAACGGCGCGCCCACCGTTAACAAGGTCAGCTGCGACGCCAACGCGGTCGAACAGGTCGGCTTCGTACAAGGCAGCGAGATCCTGGTGATCGAAATGCCGAGCCTGACTGACTGGCTCACCCGCAGCAACGCCCTCGATTCGGCCCCCGAGGGGCCAAACATCCACGCATAGCAGCATGGTCCCCGCCGCGTCCGGCGAGGACCTGCCCGCTTACTCAGCCAGATTGGTGCGCGCGCCAGCCGTGGCGAAGGCCCTGGTTTTCACATTCGATGCGACCGCAGGCGTATAGCTATAGCCAACCGCGCCGTAAGCCTTGGTGGTGGCCCAGTTGGTCGCATTCACGTACGTGCCCGACGCGCTGGTCCAGGTGATGCCGTTGCCGACATAGTTATTGTGCAGCTCCCAGTAGCCAATGCTGTCGCTGTCGCGCGAGGTCACCGGATTTTTCACGTTCTCGAAATAATTCGATTCGATCAGCGCGGTGGCGCCCATGCGGATATTGATGCCCGAGGTTTCCACGTTACCAAAGTAATTGTTGAAGATGTGCGCTTTGCCACGGCGCAGCAGCGGCAGGCGCGACTTCACGTTTTCGAAGCGGTTGTTATGGTAGGTGGTGAGGGAACCCGCATTGAGCGTATCGCTGTCGCTGTAGCCATTGAGGGCCACCTTCTGATAGTTGTAAACGTGGTTGTAGGACACGGTGATGTGGTTGGCGCCCTTCTTCATGTCGATGCCGCCATCGAAAGACGCATCGCCAGCGCCCGAGCATGAGGTCAGCGAAGCGAAGATGGTGTTGTGGTCGATCCAGACTTTGCTTGGCTTGCCAGTCGAATTGCCTTCGATCGAGATCGAATCGGCTGCTTCGCCGCCCTGGAGCAGACCGATCATCATGTTCTGCACGATCACGTTGTTGGCATTGCCAACGATGTGAATGCCGAAATTGGCGCTGGAATCAGGCGCGCCCTTGATCGTGATGTCGCTCTTGTTTTTGATTTCCAGCGTTTGTGCCGGCTTTTTCCACTGGGCGCACACGTCGGTGATCGTGGCGAAGTTGAACTTGCCGGTGTAGTACAGCACCAGGCCGCCACTGCCGGAATAGGCATTGATTTTTGCCTGCATGTCAGCCAGCGTGGCAACCGATACCGGCGCCTTGGAACCGCCGCCCGTGGTGGCCGCACCGTAACCGACCGGCCCCGCCAATACCTGGGTTGCTGCCAGCATGCCGACAGCGAGCGCTGTCAATTTCAAATAGCTTCGTTTCATTGCTTGTCTCCGTTAATGTTTTTTTTCCGTCAGAAAGCACGGCAGATGACCAGACATCCGCTGACGCGTAGATAAAACTGACAACGTTGCCCGGTCTGAGGTGAGAATGCGTGATTTTTCGACACAGCGTCAACCAGCATTTGCCGAACTGACAATCAAAAAACGCATGAATCGATGTTCAGAATTGAACAGATCGCAGCGAAAATACCGCTTCGGCTGCGTAATGACAGCGATTAAGCGCCTATCCACGCGCACTTAAACAGCCGTGGAGGAAGACGAAAAACTCCAGCTTCACGCCATAAAAACAACGTTTGGTCAGACCAATTACATATTTGGCCCAATCAAAAAAGGCCGAATAGCGAAAGCCCTGTACGGAAATAGCTGATTTGGTACGACCAGATACGACAACGTCACCCTGGCGAGCTGTGCGCGAGGGTGACGTTGATGTATTGCAGGCCTTGCGGCCGGGGTATTACAGCAGTGCCGCGATACCAGCTTTGGCGATTTGCGCATCCTGGTCCGATTTGACGCCGGAGACGCCGACCGCGCCGATCACCTGGCCATCCACAATAATCGGCACGCCGCCTTCGAGCATGCCTTCCAGGAAGGGCGCACTCAGGAAGGAGGTGCGGCCATTGTTGATGACGTCTTCGTAGACCTTGCTCTCGCGGCGGCCCAGCGCGGCCGTGGTGGCCTTGGCCGGTGCGATATGGGACGAGATCGGCGCAACACCGTCCAGACGCTGCAGCCACAGCAAATGGCCACCATCGTCGACGATGGCGATGGCAACTGCCCACTGGTTCGCCAGCGCTTCCGCTTCAGCGGCGGCAGCAATTTTTTTCACATCGGCCAGTTGCAATACGGATTTGGTCAGCATGGTAATTCCTTGTATTTATAAAGTGCACAGGATTGTACGGCAGCAATCCATGCCGCCGATATGGCATGTCGTATAGCCGTTATGGCTGCTGGGCAGCCTTGAGTTTGGCTTTGATCTGCGGCATCGCGGCAGCGGCGGCCTGCTCGCCTGCCAGGATGGCCAGATTGCGCGAAGCGAAATCGTTGCCGGCCATTTTGCCCAATGCCGGCTGGATCACGATGTCGGCATCCTTCAGTTCGTGCACATTCAGGCGCTGGCCCATGATCGCAAAGGTCTGCAGCAGCACTTCGACCGAGCTGACCGCTGCCTGTGCGTCGGCTTGCGTGGAAATATTGACGGCGATGATGAAGTCCGCCCCCATCTCGCGCGCGAAGCGCACCGGCACGGGGGCGACCAGGCCGCCATCCACGTACGAATGGGTACCAATTTTTACGGGCTGGAACACGCTCGGCACGGACGAGGAGGCGCGTACCGCCTGACCGGTATTACCGCGCTGGAACAGGATCGGCTTGCCACTGTTGAGGTCGGTCGCCACCGCGCCAAAGCGCAGCTTGAGCTTTTCCATCGGCGCGTTGCGCACCGCCTTGTTGACATAGCTTTGCAGCGCTTCGCCCTTGAGCACGCCGGACGATTTGCTAAACAGCGGCAGCGCCCAGTCGGAAATGCTGGCTTCATCCATCTCCATGGCCGATTTTTGCAGGGCGAAACCGTCATTGCCGGCCGCATACAGGGCACCGACCACACTGCCGGCACTGGTGCCGACCACGATTTCGGGATAAATTCCCTGCGCTTCCAGCGCCTTGATCACGCCAATGTGGGCAAAGCCGCGCGCGGCGCCGCCGCCCAGGGCCAGGCCCACGCGCACCTTTTTCGGGGCGAGCGGCGCCACCACGACAGGCGCCTCGACTGGTGCGATGACCGGGGCGACGACGGCGGGTGGCGGCGTGGTTCCGCAGGCGGTAAGCAGCAGAAGCAGGGAAATCAGGGAAAGACGTTTCAGATGCATATACACAGTGAGGTTGGCGAGGGAAGGCAAGCGAACGCGATTGTACCCGCATTCAACCTGGGCGCATACAAGGCCCCCGCCCTGCGCGGGCGCCTCAGGCCGCAATCAGGGCCGGCGGCAGTGTCACGATGAAGTTGCTGCCCTTGCCCGCTTCCGACTTGATGTTGAGGCTGCCGCCGTGGCGCAGCAGCACGTGCTTGACGATCGCCAGGCCCAGGCCGGTGCCCTGGGTTTCTCGCGAGCGGCTCTTGTCGACCCGGTAGAAGCGCTCCGTCAGGCGCACGATGTGCACCTGATCGATGCCGATGCCGGTGTCGGAGGCGACGAACTGCGGCCCCTCCGGCGTGTTCTGCCAGACCAGGTGAATGGCGCCGCCGGCCGGCGTATAGCGCACCGCATTGGAAGCCAGGTTGCCGAAGGCGCTGCGCAGTTCTTCTGCGCTGCCGGTCACGTCCGGCCCTTCGACGCTGGTAGTCACCTGATGCTGGCCGTTCGACAGCGCGCGCGCTTCCTGGGCGATGTCTTCCAGCATGGCCCTGATATCGACGCGTTCAGGACGCAAGGGGTAGTCGACCGATTCCAGGCGTGACAGGGTCAGCATGTCTTCGATCAGGCGCTGCATGCGCCTGCCCTGCTCCGTCATCAGCTTGAGGTGGCTGGCGCGGGTGGCCGCGTCCAGGTCCGGCTCGCTGGAGGCAATCTCCAGGAAACCGACAATCACGGTCAGCGGCGTGCGCAGCTCGTGCGAGGCATTGGCGATGAAGTCGCGCCGCATTTCCTCGATGCGCTGGGTTTCGGTGGCGTCGTGGGTGACCAGAATCTGGCGCCGGTTCTCGAACGGAATGATCTGGCAGATCAGCTTCCGGTCGCGCAGCGCCAAGGTCAGCGGCTGCTCATAGCGGCCCAGGATGATGTAATCAATGAAATCGGGATGGCGGATCAGGTTGGTCACGCGCATGCCCTTGTCCTTCTCCAGCGTCAGGCCGAGGTGGCGTTCGGCGGCCGGATTGCACCATTCCAGGAACAGCACGTCATCCATGATCGCCACGCCATCGGGCAGCAGGTGCATGGCCTGGCGGAAGCGGGCCAGCCATTCGGTCAGTTCGGACTGGTTGCGTTCGTCGTCGCGGCGCAGGCGGTACAGGCGCGAAAAGATGTTGGTCCAGGAACCCCAGCCGTCAGGCAGGCGGGTGCTTTGCGGGTCGTCCAGCCAGCTGCCCAGCTTTTGCAGGTAGTCGAGCTGGACGATGAAGAGCGACAGCACCGCCAGCAGCGCGACGCCCATGCCATAGATCGGCCCGAACAGCCAGCCAATTGCGGCACTGCCCAGCAGGATGAAAAAGACGCGCAAGAGCGCGGGGATCCAGAACAGCAGTTTGGGGTTCATTTCTTGTTGGCTTCAAAACATCGCCCTCGCCTGTGCAGCGCGCGGACGATGTGTGGTGGGTATTACTTTACCGACAGCATATACCCTACGCTGCGTACCGTGCGGATCAATCCTTCAGCCTCTTTCAGCGCCTTGCGCAGGCGAAGCACATGCACGTCCACGGTCCGTTCCTCGATCACGGCATGGTCGCCCCACACCTTGTCGAGCAACTGGCTGCGCGAAAACACGCGTTCCGGGTGCGCCAGGAAGAACTTGAGCAGCTTGAACTCGGCATGCCCGATCTCGATCTTGCTGCCGCTGAGCGACACCGTGCAGCTGACCGGGTCCAGCACCACATCACCGGCGCTCATGGCCGACTCCGCATGCTCCGGGCTCTTGCGGCGCAGCAGCGCACGGCTGCGCGCCAGCAGCTCGCGCGGCGAGAATGGCTTGGTCACGTAATCGTCGGCGCCGGTATTGAGGCCGGCGATCTTGTCTTCTTCCATGCTCTTGGCGGTCAGCATGATGACGGGGATATCCTGGAAATTGCGGTCGGCACGAATGCGCGACAGCAGGCGCAGCCCGGTCTGGTCGGGCAGCATCCAGTCCAGCAGGATCAGATGCGGCGCGCGCTGGAGAATGAACTCCCAGGCATCGGCCACATTTTGCACGGAACGCACATTCCAGCCCGTTTCGTGCAGCGAGAACGTGACCAGCTCGATGATGGCGGGCTCATCTTCAACAATCAGTACCGTGGTTTTATCGACTGCCATCGTTCTTACGCCCCCGGCAGACTAACGGCAGGCAAGGCCGGCTTGCTGTGGCGGATGTCCTTGCCTTCGACGACGTAAATCACGTATTCGGCGATGTTCTTGGCATGGTCGCCAATGCGTTCGATGGCCTTGGCCACCCACAGCGTGTCCAGCGCGGATGAGATCGTGCGCGGGTCTTCCATCATGAAGGTAATCAGGTTGCGCATGATGGACTTGAATTCATGGTCGACGACGGCGTCCTGGGCAATCAGCTGCAAAGCCTGTTTACCGTCGAGACGGGCAAAAGCGTCCAGCGCGTCATGCAGCATGTCCGAGGTCGAGGTGGCAATGGTGCGCACCATTTCGTAGTGGTTCAGGCCCGGCACGCCGCGGCTGTGCAGGCTTTTGGAGGTGCGCGCGATCTTGCTGGCCTCGTCGCCAATGCGCTCGAGGTCGGTAATCACCTTGATGGTCGCCATCACGGTGCGCAGATCGTTGGCGGTCGGCTGGCGGCGCACAATCAGGTGGCTGCAGGCATCGTCGAGCGCCACTTCAAGCTGGTTGACTTCGTCGTCCTCGGCAATCACGCGGTCGGCGCGTTCCGGGTTACCGATGCGAAAGCACGTCATCGCGTCGAGGAACTGGGTTTCGACCAGGCCGCCCATCAGCAATACCTTGGAGCGGATGGTTTCGAGTTCATGGTCGTACTGCTTGGATGAGTGTTCACCTATCATTTACTTCTCTCCGTATCTGTTTTTCTGTTCAGCCGAAACGGCCGGTGATGTAGTCTTGGGTTTCCTTGCGGGCTGGATTCATGAAAATCTGGTCGGTATCGCCAAATTCCACCAATTCGCCGAGATACATGTACGCAGTGTAATCCGAGCAACGCGCCGCCTGTTGCATATTGTGGGTCACGATGGCAATCGTGTAGTCCTGCTTGAGCTCGCTGATCAGTTCCTCGACCTTGGCCGTGGAAATCGGATCGAGCGCCGAGGTCGGCTCATCGAGCAGCAGGACGTCGGGCTTGACCGCCACGCCGCGCGCGATGCACAGGCGCTGCTGCTGGCCGCCGGACAGCGACAGGCCACTCTTGCTCAGCTTGTCCTTGACCTCACCCCACAGCGCCGCCTTTTTCAGCGCCCACTCGACGCGCTCGTCCATTTCGCCCTTGGACAGGTCTTCGTACAGGCGCACGCCAAAGGCGATGTTGTCGTACACCGACATCGGAAACGGCGTCGGCTTCTGGAACACCATGCCGACCTTGGCACGCAGCATGTTCACGTCCTGCCCCGCTTCGAGGATGTTACGGCCGCGGTACATGATCGAGCCTTCCGCGCGCTGGCCAGGATACAGATCGTACATCCGGTTGAGCGTGCGCAGCAGGGTCGACTTGCCGCAGCCGGACGGGCCGATAAAGGCGGTGACCTGCTTTTCATGGATGTCGAGATTGACGTTTTTCAGGCTCTGGGTTTTACCGTAGAAGAAATCCAGTTTCGAAATCTCGATCGTCTTGTTCTTCGGCGTCACATTTTGGTTTGGTGCAGGCAATGGGCTCATGGCGATTTCTTCGAATGATTATTTTGGTGTTTTCTGGGTGAACACGGTACGGGACAGCAGGTTGAGCAGCAGCACACTGAAGGTCACCAGCAACGCCGCGCCCCAGGCCAGGGCTTTCCATTCGTCGCTCGGGTTCATCGCCATGGAGTTGATCATGACCGGCAGATTGGCCATCGCGCCGTTCATGTTGAGGCTGAAGAACTGGTTGTTGAAGGCCGTGTACAGCAGCGGCGCCGTTTCGCCGGCAATACGCGCCACCGCCAGCAGCACGCCGGTGACCACACCGGCCTTGACCGCGCGCAAGCGCACCATGGTGGCCACTTTCCAGCGCGGGGCGCCGAGGGCGAACGCGGCTTCCAGCAGGCTGCTCGGGACCAGGCGCAGCATGTTGTCGGTGGTGCGCACCACCACCGGCACGGCGATCAGCGACAGTGCGATCGCCCCGGCGTAACCGGAGAAGTGTTTGCTGGTATTGACGACCATTGCCCAGACGAACATGCCGAGCACGATCGACGGTGCCGACAGCATGATGTCCGTGACGAACCGGGTGACCTGGGCAAACTTGTTTTCTTCGCCGTATTCGGCCAGGTAGATCCCGGCCAGCACGCCGATCGGGGTGCTGATGAAGGTCGCCAGGCCCACGATCATCAGGCTGCCGATAATGCCGTTGCGCACACCGCCGTTGGGCGAACCGGGCGCGGGCATGTCGTTGACGAAGAAGTCGAGCGAAATGCCGCCCAGCCCCTTGAGCACCAGGGTGGCAAGAATCCAGAACAGGAAGACCAGGCCCAGCACCATGGCCAGCACCGACAGGGTGATGCCGATGCGGTGCGCCAGCAGACGCTTGCGGTAGACCTTGTTGACGATACTCTGACTCATTTGACGCCTTCCTTGCGGGACATGCCAGCCAACATCAGTTTGGCGGCCGAGAGAACGATAAAGGTAATGATGAACAGAATCAGCGCCAGCGTGAACAGGGACGATACGTGCAGCGGCGACTGGGCCTCGGCAAACTCGTTGGCCAGGGTGGACGAGATACTGCTGCCGGCCGAGAACAGCGACCAGGACAATTTGTTGGCGTTGCCGATCACGAAAGTCACCGCCATGGTTTCCCCGAGCGCGCGGCCCAGGCCCAGCATGACGCCGCCGACCACACCGATCTTGGTATAAGGCAGCACGACCTTGCGCACCACTTCCCAGCGCGTGCAGCCAAGGCCGTAGGCCGATTCCTTGAGCACGGCCGGCACGGTTTCAAACACGTCGCGCATCACCGAGGCGATAAAAGGAATGATCATCACGGCCAGAATCAGACCGGCGGTCAGCACGCCGATGCCCATCATCGGGCCTTTGAACAGTTGGCCGATGACGGGCAGCTGGCCAAGCGTGCTTTTCAGGAAAGGCTGGGCATACTCGGCAAACAGCGGGGCGAACACGAACATGCCCCACATGCCGTAAATGATGGACGGAATGCCGGCCAGAAGTTCAACCGCCGTGCCCATCGGCCGGCGCAGCCATACCGGGCAGATCTCGGTCAGGAACAAGGCGATACCGAAGCTGATGGGAAAGGCGATCAGCAGCGCGATGAAGGAGGTGACCAGGGTGCCGACAATGGCAATCGCAGCGCCGAACTCGTCATTGGCAGGATCCCACTCGACCCGCCAGATGTAGGCCAGGCCGAACTGCTTGAAGGTGGGCACCGACTCGATCGCCAGCATCGCAATAATGCCAAGCAGGACCAGCAGCACCGAGCCCGCGAACAGCATGGTCAGCTTGTGGAAAATGAAATCCTGAATACGCTGTTTGCGCATCGTTGAATGCATCGCAGCCTGCTCGGCATGACGCGCGGCTGGCTGGGGCAGATCCAGCACGACAGTGGGGTTTGCACTCATATGGTTAGGGTCGTCAGGGTGGAAAAGCGGAGCGCCCGAGAATAGGGCCGAACAGGACCGGCGCTTTGCTTTTCCACCCTGCGCACGGGGCGCAGGGTGGAAGCAGGTGTTAGCTGTTGTATTACCAGACGGCCTTGCCAGCCGCGTCTTTCAGATTGGCTTTCCAGGAATCCATCACCAGCTTGGTGACGGTGTCCGGCAGCGGCACGTAGTCGAGTTCGACAGCGGCAGCGTCGCCGTTCTTGAACGAGTAGTCGAAGAACTTGAGCACTTCTTTGGCCTTGGCCGCGTCAGCCTGCGACTTGTGCATCAGGATGTAGGACACGCCGGTGATGGGCCAGCTGGACTTGCCAGGCTGGTCGGTCAGAACGATGCCGAAGCCCGGGGTTTTGGCCCAGTCGGCCGAAGCGGCAGCGGCCTTGAACGCGTCGTCGTCAGGCTGCAGGAAGACGCCTTCCTTGTTCTTGAGCTGAGTGTGCGCGATCTGGTTTTTCTTGGCGAATGCCCATTCGACGTAACCGATCGAACCCTTCAGGCCCTTGACATAGGCGGCCACACCTTCATTGCCCTTGCCACCCACGCCAACCGCCCATTTCACGGCCGCATCGGCACCCACTTTGGTCTTGAATTCCGGGCTGGTCTTCGACAGGAAGTCAGTGAACAGGAAGGTGGTGCCGGAACCGTCCGCACGGTGCACGACGCTGATTTCCGTTGCCGGCAGCTTGATGCCAGGGTTCAGCGCGGCGATGGCCGGTGCGTTCCATTCGGTGATTTTGCCCAGGTAAATATCGGCGATGACCGGACCGGTCAGCTTCATGGCGCCCGGGGCGATGCCGTCCAGGTTGACCACGATAACGACGCCGCCCATGATGGCCGGGAACTGCATCAGGCCGGCCGCGTCCAGTTCTTCCACCTTGAGCGGCTTGTCGGAGGCGCCGAAGTCGACGGTTTTGGCTTTGATCTGCTTGATGCCGGCGCCGGAACCGACGGATTGGTAGTTCAGGCCGTTGCCGGTGGCTTTCTTGTAGTTCTCGGCCCATTTGGCATAGATCGGGTACGGGAACGTTGCGCCTGCGCCGGTCATGTCGGCGGCAATTGCGGTGGACATGGCGCCGAAGACGGATGCACCAACGACCAGGGAAGCTAACAGCTGTTTCATTCGCATATCATTCCTAAGTTGGGGTTAATGAAAGAAGCGTGTACTTCAGTCAATGCTGCGCAGTCTAGCCGCCCAATATGACATGTTTATGACATGAACAAAATTTGATGAAATGTGATGTTTCGCGAGGCATGATACCCTTGAAAAACATGCAAACTGCACTAGTTACCGTAGCGCACTGTCACGAACTTGTCATATTTCCAAACTACACTAAAGGCACCCTATTCCCAGCCAATCCAGACGGAAAACAATGAAAACCGGCTCTACCGTATCCCAGTCCCATGTTTTCCTCGACCGCGAGTTGTCACAACTGACCTTCAACCGGCGCGTTCTGGCGCAGGCCGAGGACAGCGCCCTGCCCTTGCTCGAACGGTTGCGCTATTTGTGCATCGTCAGTAACAACCTGGACGAGTTTTTCGAAGTCCGCGTGGCCAGTCTGCTGGCCCAGGGCAATCTGGCCGACGATCCGGCCCTGGCTGCCTCGCTGGCACGCATCAGCACCGAATGCCACAGCCTGGTCAAGCGCCAGTACGAGATCCTCAATACCGATGTGCTGCCGCAGCTGCAAAAGGCCGGCGTGCACCTGGTGCGCCACACCGACCGCAACGAAGCGCAGCGGGCCTGGGTCAAAGACTATTTCGAACGCGAAGTGCGGCCCCTGCTCACGCCGATCGGGCTCGATCCCGCCCATCCGTTCCCGCAGGTGGTGAACAAGAGTCTCAATTTTATTATTTCGCTGTCGGGCAAGGATGCGTTCGGGCGCGGCACCGCGATTGCGATTGTCAAGGCGCCGCGCGTGCTGCCGCGCGTGATCCGGCTGCCGGACAATCTGTCCAGGAACGGGCCCTCGTTCTGCCTGCTGTCCTCGGTGATCCACTCGCATATAGAAGACTTGTTTAGCGGCCGCGAAGTGCTGGCCTATTCCCAGTTCCGGGTCACGCGCGACAGCGACCTGTGGGTGGACGAGGAAGAAGTCAAGAATCTGCGCCAGGCGCTCAAGGGCGAATTGCAGGGACGCCAGTTTGGTACTTCGGTTCGGCTGGAAGTGGCCAAGAATTGTCCGCCTGAACTGTCCACCTTCCTGCTCGACCAGTTCAGCCTGGACCGTTCGCGCCTGTACGCGGTGGACGGGCCGGTCAACCTGGTGCGTCTGACCGAGCTGATCGACCTGGTCAAGCTGCCGGCGTTGCGCTTCCCGCCGTTTGTGCCCGGCCTGCCCCCGAAGACCACCAGCACCGGCATTTTCGAACAGCTGCAAAAGCACGATCTGCTGCTGCACCACCCGTTCCAGTCGTTCCAGACCGTGGTCGACTTCGTGACCGTGGCGGCGCAGGACCCGCAGGTGGTGGCCATCAAGCAAACCATTTACCGCACCGGCATGCATTCGGAACTGATGGAAGCGCTGATGAATGCGGCGCGGGCCGGCAAGGAAGTGACGGTCATCCTGGAGCTGATGGCGCGTTTCGACGAGGAGGCCAACATCAACTGGGCCGACAAGCTGGAACAGGCCGGCGCGCAGGTCGTGTATGGCGTGGTGGGCCTGAAGACCCATGCCAAGGTCGCGCTGGTGATCCGGCGCGAGGAAACCGGCCTGCAGTTCTACGCCCACCTGGGCACCGGCAACTATCATCTGACCACCACGCGCCTGTACACCGATTTCGGCCTGCTGAGCGCCAATCAGGCCATGGGGCACGATGTGAATGAAGTGTTCATTCACCTGACCAGCCTGACCAAGCCGAACAAGCTGCATCATTTATGGCTGGCGCCGTTCGCCCTGCATAACGAGCTACTCAAGGCGATTCGCAACGAAGCGAAGATCGCCAAGGCCGGACGCCCCGGGCGCATTATCGTGAAGGTCAATGCGCTGGTCGACGAAACGCTGATCCGCGCCCTGTATGCGGCCTCGCACGACGGCGTGAAGATCGACCTGATCGTGCGCGGTGCCTGTACCCTCCGGCCGGGCGTGCCCGGTCTGTCGGAAAACATCAAGGTGCGCTCGATCATCGGGCGCTTCCTGGAACACAGCCGCATCTATTACTTCCGCAACGATCTGCAGCACGACGTCTACCTGGCCAGCGCAGACTGGATGAGCCGCAATCTGTACCGGCGCATCGAGGTGGCGTTCCCCGTGCTCGACAAGAATCTGAAAAAGCGCGTGATCGCGGAAGGACTGAACCCCTACCTGAAAGATAACTCGAACGCGTGGGAACTCGATCTTGATGGCCAGTATCACCGGCGCAAAGCGCGCGGCAAGCAGGCCCGGTTCTCGGCCCAGCAGCACCTCATGACGCTGCTAGGCACCCCGTCCACGGACACCTGAAGCGAACAACCGAGGAGGAAGCATGGATCTGATCTTATGGCGGCATGCGGAAGCCTTCGATGCCGAAGCGGGCGAAAGCGACATGGAACGCGCCCTCACCCCCAAAGGCCAGAAGCAGGCGCGGCGCATGGCCGAATGGCTGACCTCACAGCTGCCGGAAGGCTGCAAGATACTGGTCAGTCCGGCCAAACGCGCGCTGCAGACGGTCGAACCATTGAACCGCAAGTTCAAGATTGTGGCCACGCTCGAACCGGGCGCCGACGCGGAAGACGTGCTGCACGCCGCCAACTGGCCAAATGCCAAGGAGCCGGTGCTGGTGGTCGGGCATCAGCCGACTCTGGGCCAGGTGGCGGCCCTGTTAATGTCCGGCGAGCCGCAGGACTGGGAGGTCAAAAAGGCGAATGCCTGGTGGCTGGTGCAACGCGATCCGCTCGACCCTTACAGCCTGTACCTGAAAGCGGTGATGGCGCCCGATCTCGTGGTCAAGGCTTGAATATTGCTACCGAAGTGCTAGAGTTAAATCACGCCACATTGAAGGAGGGATCGCTGAAGGGCGGTTGCTTATCATGCTCAGCATGTTTGTCATTGCCATGGGAGGAATGGTTGGTTTGATCGCGTACGAACTGGTGCAGGAAGTGCGCGGCGGAACACACCAACTGCATGACCGCTATCACGAATAGCGCCGGGCCCGCAGGGTCCATACACAAAGCGGCGCGACGACAAGTTGGCGCCGCTTTTGCTTGGGGCGGTCAGACGTGCAGCAGCAGGTGCTCCCTTTCCCAGGGGCTGATGACGGTCATGAATTCCAGGTGTTCCAGGTCCTTGATGGCGGCGTACACGTCGACAAAACGCTCGCCCAGCACCGCGCGCAGCGGATCGGCCGCGCGCAGCAGGCGCAGCGCTTCCGGCAAGCCTTGCGGCAGTTCGAAGTCGCGTCCGTTGGCGCTGGCGGTCATGGCCGGCCCGGGTTCGCGCTGTTCGGTCATGCCCAGATAGCCGCAGGCCAGCGTGAGCGCGAACGCCAGGTAGGGATTGGCGTCGGCGCCGATGAGGCGGTTTTCGATGTGGCGTTCCTGTGGCGGCGCCTCCGGCACCCGAAAGCCGGTGGTGCGGTTATCCCAGCCCCACTGCACATTGATGGGCGCGGTGGCGTGGCGCACGATGCGGCGGTAGGAATTGACGTAGGGCGCGGCCAGGGCCATGGCCGAGGGCATGTAATGCTGCAGGCCGCCGATGAAATGGTAGAACGCGGTGGACGCCGAGCCGTCGGGATTGCTGAACAGATTGGCGCCGCTGGCGCAATCGAGCACGCTCTGGTGCAGATGCATGGCCGAACCGGGCTCGTTGGCCAGCGGCTTGGCCATGAAGGTGGCGTACATGTCGTGCTTGAGCGCGGCCTCGCGCAGGATGCGCTTGAAATAGAACAGGTGGTCGGCCATCGCCAGCGGGGCGCCGGTGAGAAAATCCATGCCGATCTGGCCGGCGCCGATTTCGTGGATCAGGGTGTCGACGTCGAGCGCCATCAGCTCGCAATAATCGTAGATGTCCTCGAACAGGGGATCGAATTCGTTGACCGCGTCGATGCTGTAGATCTGGCGGCTGGTTTCAGCCCGGCCGCTGCGCCCGACGGGCGAACGCAGCGGCAAATCGGGATCGGTATTGCGGGCCGTGAGATAAAACTCGACCTCGGGCCGGATGGTGGGCACCCAGCCGCGCTCGGCATACAGGCGCAGAACGCGGCGCAGTACGCTGCGCGGGGCAAAGTCGACCAGGCTGCCGTCGGCAAAATAGCAGTCATGCACCACCTGGGCGGTGGGATCTAAGGCCCAGGGCACCATGGTGATGGTGGCTGGATCGGCCTTGAGTATCATGTCACGGTCGGTGGCGGAAATGGCGCGCAGGTAGGCGGCATCGTCCTGCGGGTAGTTGCCGGTGACGGTCATGCCGAGCACGGCTTCGGGGATGCGCATGCCGCGCTCCTCGGCGAACTTCGCGCGCGGCAGAATTTTTCCGCGCGCCACGCCGGTCAGGTCCGGGACCAGGCATTCAATTTCGGTGACGCGGCGCTCGTCGAGCCAGCGCTCCATGTCGGCATAGGTAAAATCGGATCGGTTCGCCATCGGCAGCTCCGGCTACGGCACACGTCTTTACAGTAGCAGATTTCAGGCCCGCCCGGCGTCGCGCTGGGCCTAGTGCAGGAACTTGGACAAGGTGGCCAGGGCCTGCAGTTCCACGTTGACGAACTGGAAGCCCACTTTGAAACCCTCATTGCTGAGGATGCAGTACTGCACTTTGGAGCGGGCCGTAATCGGCTGCAGCTTACCGTCGTGGAAGATCTCGAAATGCACGGTCGCGGCCGCGCCCACCTTGATCGCGTTATCGGTCACCAGGCACACGCCGTCGCTGCCGACATCGAGCGTGCGCACCCTTTGTGTTTCCATCCCATCCACATTCAACAGCGCCTTGACCTTCAGGATCTTACGGCTTGCATTTCTTTGATCGCTACGCACTGATTCTTCCAAAAAATATGATGAGTCTTAGTCGAGTTCCCGCAACTTGTTGAACGCCTCATCGATCCGTTCGACCGCAATGATAGTCATTCCTTCAATTTTCTGCTTGGGAACATTCGATTTCGGGATCAGGGCAATTGAAAAGCCCAGTTTGGCCGCTTCGCGCAAGCGTTCCTGGCCACGTGGCGCGGGCCGGATTTCACCGGCCAGCCCCACTTCGCCAAACACCACCAGGCCGCGCGGCAAGGGTTTATTGCGCATCGAGGAATTGATCGCCAGAAGCACCGCCAGATCGGCGGCCGGTTCAGTGATCTTGACCCCGCCCACGGCGTTGATGAACACGTCCTGGTCGAAGGCGGCAATGCCGGCATGGCGGTGCAGCACAGCGAGCAGCATGGCCAGGCGGTTCTGCTCCAGGCCCACGGACAGCCGGCGCGCATTCGGCAGGTGGCTGGTATCGACCAGGGCCTGGATCTCGACCAGCAGCGGCCGGGTGCCCTCCTGGGTGACCATCACGCAGGACCCGGGCACCTGGTTGTCGTGCTGGGACAGGAACAGGGCCGAGGGATTGGACACGCCCTTCAAGCCCTTTTCGGTCATGGCAAACACGCCCAGCTCGTTCACGGCGCCAAAGCGATTCTTGATCGCGCGCACCAGACGGAAACTGGACTGGGTATCGCCTTCGAAATACAGCACGGTATCGACGATGTGTTCGAGCACGCGGGGACCGGCCAGCGCCCCTTCCTTGGTCACGTGGCCCACCAAAATGATGGTGATGCCGGTCTGCTTGGCCACGCGGGTCAGCTGGGCCGCGCATTCGCGCACCTGGGCCACCGAACCGGGCGCTGACGTGAGCGCATCCGAATACACGGTCTGGATCGAGTCGATCACGGCCACTTCCGGCTGCAGATCGGCCAGGGTGGCGAGGATTTTTTCCAGCTGGATCTCGGCCTGCAGCTTCAGTTCGCGCGCATCGACCGCCAGGCGCTTGGCGCGCAGCGCGATCTGGGCACCCGATTCCTCACCGCTGACGTACAAGGTCTTTTTAAGGTGCGAAATATTGGCCAGCGCCTGCAGCAGCAAGGTCGACTTGCCGATGCCGGGGTCGCCGCCGATCAGCACGACGCCTCCCGGCACCAGGCCGCCGCCCAGCACGCGGTCGAATTCCTCGATGCCGGTGCCGAAACGGGGAATGTCAATCGCTTCAATGTCGGCCAGCGACAGCACCGGCGCCGTTTGCGCCAGGCTCTTGTGCTGGGGCTGGGACAGGCGGTTGACGCCGGGCGCCTCGATCACGGTTTCGACCAGGGTGTTCCAGGCGCGGCAGGACGGGCACTGGCCCGTCCATTTACTGCTGATGCCGCCGCAATCGCTGCAGACGTAACTGGTTTTCGGCTTAGCCATGCTGCTCCAATGGTGCTTCAAGCACGCGCACGCGGGGCGCGAGCGCGCACATCAATTCGTAACCAATGGTGCCGGCCGCAGCCGCCACCTCGTCAATCGGCAGGCCGGCGCCCCACAGCACCACCGGGCTGCCCACGCGCGCTTCGGGCGTGGCCGACAGGTCGACCGTCAGCATGTCCATCGAGACCCGTCCCACCAGGGTGCTGCGCTGGCCCGCCACCAGTACCGGAGTAGCGGGGCCGGCGTGGCGCGGATAGCCGTCGGCGTAGCCGCAGGCGACAATGCCGATGCGCATGCTGCGCTCGGCCACAAAGCGGCTGCCGTAGCCGACGCTGTCGCCGGCTTCAATGTCCTGGATGCCGATGATTTCGCTGGCCAGCGTCATGGTCGGGCGCAGGCCGAATTCGGCCGCGGTCTTGCCACCCGGGGTGCCGCCGTACAGCATGATGCCGGGGCGGATCCAGTCGGTCGTCAGGCGCCCGGCCAGGGCGTCCTGGTGCAGCACGCCGCCGGAATTGGACAGGCTGCGCAGGCCGGCAATGCCGGCGGCGCCGCTGGCAAAGCGCGCCAGCTGCTCGCCGATGGTCAGGCGCGGATGTTCGAGCTCGTCGGCGTTGGCGAAATGGGTCATCAGGGTGATGTCGCGCACCGCCGCAATGGCGCGCAGGCGCGCATACGCGATGCCAAACGCGGCCGGGGTGAAGCCGAGCCGGTTCATGCCGGTGTTCATTTTCAAATGCACATCGATGGGGCCGGACAGGGCCGCCTGCTCCAGCAGCACGATCTGCTCCATTGTATGCACAGTGCTGTCGATGCGCTGCGCGGCCAGCATGGGAACGTCGGCCGCGTCGAAAATGCCCTCCAGCAGCAGAATCGGCTTGGTCCAGCCCAGTTCGCGCAGGCGCAGCGCGTTCTCGGTTTCGATCAGGGCCAGGCCGTCGGCGGCGGCAAAGGCGCGCAGGCCGCGCTCCAGTCCGTGGCCATAAGCATTGGCCTTGACCACGGCCCAGGCGCGCGCCCCCGGCACGCAGGCACGGGCCCGCGCCAGATTGTGCGCCATGGAATCGAGGTGGATGGTTGCAGTCAACGGCCTTGGCATAGGGAAATTATCAGCGAATCAAAGAGGCGTATTTTACCGGACCAGGCCCGTTTCGCAGAGCTGATTTCTTGGGGTTCAAGCGCATTCATGGTATAAAGCAACCCACACCAGCTTTTAGAACGTAACGAATGAATCGTGGTTTTTACACCATCATGGCGGCGCAGTTTTTATCGTCGCTGGCCGATAACGCCCTGCTGTTTGTCGCGATTGACCTGCTGATCACGATGAAAGCACCGCAGGAACTGACGCCGCTGCTCAAATTATCCTTTGTGCTGTTCTACGTTCTGCTGGCCGCGTTTGTGGGCGCCTTCGCCGATGCGCTGCCCAAGGGACGGGTGATGTTCATTGCCAACCTGATCAAGATCTGCGGTTGCGCCCTGCTGTTCTTCCAGATCCACCCGCTGTTGGCCTACGCCGTGGTCGGCTTTGGCGCCGCCGTGTATTCGCCCGCCAAGTACGGGATTCTGACCGAATTGCTGCCACCGGAAAAACTGGTCGAAGCCAATGGCTGGATCGAAGGCCTGACCGTCATGTCCATCATTCTGGGCACCGTGCTCGGTGGCGCGCTGGTGAGCAGCGCCGGTTCCACCCTGCTGCTGGGCTTTGACGTGCCCTTCATCGACACCCCGATCGACAACACCACCGAAGCGGCGCTCACGGTCGTGATCGGCATGTACATCCTGGCGGCGATTTTCAACCGCTACATTCCGGACACGGGCGCCAAGTATGCCCACCAGGAACGCAACCCGATCAAGCTGATTGTCGATTTTGCCAATTGCTCGGCAACGCTGTGGAAAGACAAGCTGGGCCAGATTTCGCTGGCGGTCACAACCCTGTTCTGGGGCGCCGGCGCCACCTTGCAGTTCATCGTGCTGAAATGGGCGGAAAAGTCGCTGCACATGACGCTCGATAAGGCGACCGGCCTGATTGGCGTGGTGGCGCTGGGCGTGGCCATCGGGGCCGCCGCCTCGGCCAAGATCATTCCACTGAAAAAATCGCTGACCGTGATTCCACTCGGGATCGCCATGGGACTGGTCGTGATGATCATGACGATGGTGCATTCGGTGGTGCTGGCTTACCCCTTGCTGATCCTGATCGGCATGCTGTCGGGCTTCTTCGTGGTGCCGATGAATGCGCTGCTGCAGCATCGGGGCCACGTCCTGATGAGCGCAGGGCACTCGATCGCAGTCCAGAATTTCAATGAAAACCTGTCGATTCTGACCATGCTGGCGCTGTACGCGGTCATGATCCGCCTGAATCTGGACCTGAACGTGATTATCGTGCTGTTCGGCGGCTCGGTGGCCGGCATCATGTACATGATCATGCGCAAGCACGCGGCCAACCAGAAGGAACACGATTCGCTGGCCCTGATCGGCGAGCACAAGCACTAAGCCGGCTGCACCATGCGCTGCCGGAAGGCGGCGCGGGCGCGCCAGTCATCGGGGACAATGAAACCGCGTCCCGTTTCCACCAGCGCCTCCCCTTGCGGCCTGACGGCCGCCACCAGCACCGGCATCGGCAGCGTGGCAAACTGCTGCGCCAGCGTGGTGTGCAACTGTTCTGCATTACAGGGCGGAGCGCTGCCCTGGAACGGCGCCAGCCATTGCAGGCGCGGCAGCACGACAAACTGGTCGATCCCCAGGGCCGCAATGTCGGCCAGCGGGCACCAGAAACCGCGGCAATGGGCGGCCGAGATGGCGCCTGCCGCCGGGCTGCCGCCCGCTGGATAGAACAGCCAGCCCTTGACCAGCGCCCTGGCCTGCACCACCGGCCGCGGCAATACCGCCTGGGCGGCCGGATGCTGGCCCAGCGCCAGCTGGCGCTCGAAGATCTTGCGCATCTTGGCGCCCAGGCTGTCGGCCAGATTGGGGCCGACAAAGCCGTCCAGGCGTTCGCCGGCCGCGCCTTCCAGCAGATAGAACTTGGTGGCAAATTCAATATGTTCGAGCGCAGCGGGCCCGGCATCGAGCAGGAAATCGAACTCACCGACGGTGTCGTTGCGGGCGGCGCGCACCTGCAAGCCATGCGCCACCAGCATGCCATGCTGGCGGTAATAGAAGGCCATCAGTTTTTCCGCGTACAGCCCGAGGCGGGTGTAGACGCGGGTACCGAGTTCGGCCAGCAGCGGCGCCGGGTCGGCATCGAGCGCGCGCAGCCAGCTGATGGTGGCCGGCGGCAGCGGCCCCAGGCTGGCGATGCGGCCTTGCCAGTGCGGGTCGTCGGGGTCGAGCAGGTCGGGCGCGTCAAGCAGCCAGGCCAGGGCCCGCACGTGGGGCTGGCGCAGATCGCCGAAGCGGCGCTCGAACCCGGCCTGGAAGGTCTCAGCCGGGTCGGCCATCGTGGGTCCGCGCCAGACACAGGTCGGCCCAGGCCAGCGCCTTGTCGGCGCCGCGCCGCAGCAGTTCGCCCGGATGCAGGGTTGCCACCAGCGGCACCGACTGGAAGCTGTGCACACTGCCGCGGGTCCCGGCGAGCGGCGCCTGCAGCGGCTTGTTTTGCAAGGCGTTGGCGGCAATCTGGCCCAGGGTGAGGACCATGGCGGCGCCCGTCAGCGCCAGCTCGCGTTCCAGATACGGCCGGCAGGCGGCCGCTTCGTCGGCAGTCGGGGCACGGTCGCCGCCGGAGGCGGTCGAGGGCCGGCACTTGATCAGATTGGTGACCCAGACATTCTCGGTGCGCGCCAGCTCGACCGCCGCCAGCATGTTGTCGAGCAGCTTGCCGGCCTCGCCCGACAGCGGCCGGCGCTCCTTTTCGTCGGACGCCGTGCTGGCGCCGGCCGCCACCAGCCACAGGGCCTGTTGCGCGCCACTGCCCTGCACTGCCTTCTTGCCGCTCTTACACAGATCGCAGCGGGTGCAATTGCTGATGGCCGTTTTGAGTGCGGCCCAGTCCATGCGGGCGATTTCCTCGTCCGTCGCGGGCGGCGCGGGCGGGGTCTCGCCCCAGGCCGACTCGACGTTTTCACGCGGGCCGAAGTGGGACGACACGGGCGGCGTTTCGAGTGCGCGGCGGCGGGCCAGCGTGGCTTCATCCGGTTCGGACGGCGCGCGCGGCGGTGCCGGCTCGGCGCGCGCGGGCTGCGCTGGCGCTGCGGGGGCGAGCGCTTCCGGCGCGGGCGCGGGCGCGGGCGCTGGCGCCAGATCCTGCAAGGCGCGCGGGGTCCACAGCGGCGTGATGCCCATCTCGTGCAGGAAGGCGGCGCTGCGCTGGTCGATGCTCATAGTGGCAACCTCATGACGATGGCGTCCTCACGCTGGCCATTGTGGGCCGGATAGTAGGCTTTGCGGCGCCCGATTTCGGCGTAGCCGTAGCGTTCATAGACTTTCAGCGCGCGCAGATTGGACGGGCGCACTTCGAGCAGGATCGAGTCGAGCGACAGGCCGCGTGCGCACTCGCTGACCTTGTCGAGCAGGTAGCGGCCCAGGCCCTGGCGCTGCTGCGGCGCAGCCACGGCGACGTTGAGCAGATGGCCTTCGTCAACCACTTTCATCAGCAGGAAATAGCCGACCAGGGCGCCGGTCGGAGCGCGCAGGACCCAGCCGCTGTAGCCGCTGGCGAGCGAATCGACGAAATTGCCGCGGGTCCAGGGATGGGGATAGACCGCCGTTTCCAGCGCGAACACGGCGTCGATGTCATCCATGACCATGGGCGCGTACTGCAGCTGTTCGACGTGCTGGACCTGCATCATGCGGCGGCCTTGGCGGCGTTGATGACCTGGCGCTCGGCGCTGGTGTAGGCGATCTTGTTGCGCAGGTAGAGCGGCTGGGCGGCGCCAGCCTGCACGGCAGCGCCGGCCGCCAGGGCAGCGACGCCCAGCTGCGCGATCTGGCGTGCGTGCGGCATGATGGCGGTCAGCGCGGCGGCGCTGTAAGCACGCCCGGCAAACGCTTCGGGATAGGCGGCAATGCCGTTGCCGCAAGCGGTCAGCGCAGCATCACCAGGCAGCGCGGCCAGGTCGCCGGGGGCGCACAGGGCGGGACCGGCCACCAGCTGACCGGCCTGGTAGCGGGCCCAGTACACTTCGCCCATGCGGGCGTCGAGCACGGCCAGGATATCGGTGGCGCCGCTTTGTTCGCGGCAGGCCAGCGCCATGGCGTCCAGGGTCATCAGCGGCAGCACCGGCAGGCCGGCACCGTAGGCCAGGCCCTGGGCGATGCCGCAGGCGGTACGCACGCCGGTAAACGAACCGGGGCCGGCGCCAAAGGCAATCGCGTCGCACTGGGCCAGCGTGATCCCCGCCTCGGCCAGCAGTTCCTGCACCAGAGGCAGGATGGCCTGGGAATGGGTGCGCACGCCGGACGATTCGCGCCAATACAGCGTGCCCTCCTTGAGCAGGGCGCAGGACGCCATTTCGGACGAGGTTTCAAGAGCAAGAATGATGGGCATGTGCGTATTTTAACCCGAGCAAGGTAAAATGCGGCCATGCATAGCCATACACTTGACCTTGACAACCGCAGCACGCTGGCCCGGACGCTGGCCGGCGACGACTGGATCGTGGCCTGCCTGTGCGCGGCCTGGTGCGGCACCTGTGCCGGCTACCGCGCCGCGTTCGAGACGCTGGCGGCGCGCCATCCGGAGATGCATTTCGTGTGGATCGATATTGAGGATCAGGCCGAAGTGGTCGGGGAGCTGGATGTGGATAATTTTCCCACCCTACTCATCCAGCGGCGCGATGTGGTGGCGTTTTTCGGCACCATGCTGCCGGATCCGGCGCTGGCCGAGCGGCTCATTGCTGCGCAGGTGGCCACGCCGCAGGAAGAACTGGTGCGGCTGGCGTCCAGCAGCGCAGAGCGGCGCGGATGGCAGGCCGAGTGTAATTTGCGCACCTTGCTGGCGAACGCGGCTTCCTGATAGCGCCTTCGCGCCAAGGCGCCACTCGGCGGGGGTATAGCGGGTTGAACGACTTCCCAGACGTGGCATGGATCCCCGCCTTCGCGCGGACGATGTTGGTTTGGGGCGGGGTCGATACGACGGCGCCGTACTCGTTCAACATGCCTCAGGGCTGGCGCCACTTGTCCAGCACGGCCTGGGCCGAGACCGGGCGGCTGTAGAGGTAGCCCTGGGCGTGGTTGCAGCCGTGGCGCAGCAGGAAGGCGGCCTGGTCTTGTGTTTCCACCCCTTCGGCTATCACCGACAAATTCAAGCTCTTCCCCAGCTGGATAATGGCAATCGCGATTGCTTCGTCGTTGACGTCGGTCGAGATATCGGTAATGAAGCTGCGGTCGATTTTCAGCGTTTGCACCGGCAGCTGCTTCAGGTAGGCCAGCGAAGAATAGCCGGTGCCGAAATCGTCGATCGCCAGCCCCACCCCGATGGCGTGCAGGTCATTGATGAAGCCCAGCGCGTCGTCGGTATTCATGATCACCGATTCGGTCACTTCCAGCTGCAGGCGGGCCGGTTCCAGCCCGGTTTCGCGCAGCACGTCGGCCACCATGCCGGCAATGCTGCCGCGCTCGAACTGCTTGAGCGAGAGGTTGACCGCCATCTTCGGCACGCGCAGACCGGCCTGCTCCCAGCGCACCATCTGGCGGCAGGCTTCGTACAGCACCCATTTGCCCAGCTGGTGGATGAAGCCGGAATCCTCGGCCAGCGGGATGAAGCGCACAGGCGGCACCAGGCCCAGTTCCGGATTGTCCCAGCGCACCAGCGCTTCGACCCCGGTCATGCGGCCGCTGTCGATTTCCACCTGCGGCTGGTAATTCAGGAAAATCTCGTTCTTCTCGATCGAGCGGCGCAGCATCGCTTCCAGGCGCAGGCGTTCCACGCCCTCCCCCGTCATGGACGGCGCGTACAGCTGGTAGCCGTTGCGCCCGCGCGCCTTGGCCTGGTACATGGCCACGTCGGCGTTACGGATCAGCATATTCAAGTCGCTGGCGTCATCCGGGTACAGGCTGATGCCGACGCTGCCGGTGACGAACAGCTCGTAGTCGGCCACCAGGAAGGGCTGCTCGAACATGGCAACCAGCTTTTCGGCCACGTGGGCCGCGCCCGATTCGCCGTCCACGCCTTCGAGCAGGACGATGAATTCGTCGCCGCCCAGGCGGGCCAGGGTGTCGCCCTCGCGCAGCTTGGCAGCCAGCGCGCCGGCTACCTGCTTGAGCAATTCGTCACCGATATGGTGGCCGAGGGTGTCATTCACATTCTTGAAACGGTCCAGGTCGATGAACAGGACAGCGAGCTGCTGGTGCTCGCGCGCGGCCCGCTGCAGCGCGTGGTGCAGGCGATCGTGGAACAGCAGGCGGTTGGGCAGCGCGGTGAGCGGATCGTGGTGGGCCATGTGGTCAAGCTGGACCTGGGATTCGCGCGCTTTGGTGATGTCGCTGAACACGCCCACATAATGGGTGATCAGGCCGTGGTCGTCGCGCACGGCCGACACGGTCAGCCATTCCAGATACAGTTCGCCGTTCTTGCGCCGGTTCCAGATTTCGCCGCGCCAGAAGCCGTTCTCGGCCAGCGCCTGCCAGAGGGCGGCGTCGAGGGCGGCGTCGGGACGGGCAGCGCGGGCCTGGGTAGCGTCCTGGCCCAGCGCTTCGGCTTCGGTGAAGCCGGTGATCTGGGTAAAAGCCGGGTTGATGGCCACGATCTGGCGCGCCGGACCGATCACCATCACGCCGTCGGCGATGTGTTCCAGCACGGTGGCCGACAGGCGCAGAGTTTCCTCGGCGCGGCGCCGTTCGGTCACATCGGCGTAGACCCAGATGCTGCCCTGGTTCGGGTGCAGCGGGTCGAGCGCGCGGCCGCTCACCAGGCACCAGAACAGGCTGCCATCGGCGCGTTGGTACTGGCGCTCTTCGCTGAAATCCTTGTCCAGCGCCAGCGCCGGGTACTGGACCTGGCCGGCCGCCTCGAAGTCATTCTGACTGGGGAACAGGATGGCGGTCGATTCGCCCGTCAGCGTGCCTGGCTGGTAGCCGAACAGTTCTTCACAGCGGCGGTTGACCGACACCACGCGGCGCGCGCGCACGAACATGACGCCGAACATGACATTGTCGAGAATCGCGCTCTGCTCGGCCAGCAAGCCCTGGATCCGCATTTCATTGTGTTTGCGCTCGCTGATGTCGGAAATGATGCCATCGATCCAGGCCGCGCCGCTGGCCTCATCGCGCTGGGGCTGGCCGTTTTCGGCCACCCAGCGTTCGGTGCCCAGCGCGTCGATGATGCGGTATTCGATGTCGTAGGGTTTGCCCCCCTGCATGGCGGCCTGCACGGTACGGGCCTGCATGCGCCGGTCCTGGGGACAAATGATGTCGGACCAGTTCGAAGCCGGGCTACCGGTAAGCAGCGCGGCCGGGTAGCCGGCAATGTCTTCGATGGCATCGCTGACGAAATCGATGGGGCCGTTCGGGCGGACCCGGAACACGGCGCCCGGGACCTGGGTGACAATAGTGCGAAAGCGTTCTTCGCGCCGGCCTATGTCTTCGAACAAGTGTTTGATGGCGACCCGCATCTGTTCCATCTGGCTGCCCAGGCGGCCCAGTTCGTCGTTGCCGGCCAGGTCGAGCCGGGTTTCGAAGTCGCCGCGCGCGAGGCGGTCCGAGAACGTCATCAATTTACGCAGCGGCACCAGCAGACGGCGGTTGAGGAACAGCACGATCAGCAGCAGCGAAATGGTCAGCTGGAAAGCCAGCACAAAGGCATAGTTCGATTGCTTGCTGCGCAATTCAGCCTGGCTGCGGGCATCATCCATTTCAACCAGGATGCGGCCGATGCGTTCGCCGCGCACCAGGATGTCGCGTTCGGCCCGGTAGACATTGCCGATGCGGCGGTTGGGCGAATGCACGTTCATGAACTGGGTATCGGCCTGGCCGATCACCTGGATCTGCAGCACCGAGGGGTCGCGCATGACGGACTCGACGAGCGAGTGGGCCGATTCGGCATTCATGTTCCAGAGCGACTCCTGCATGCCCAGGGCCAGGATGTCGGCATTGCGCTGGAGCGACTCCTGCAAGGCGCTCTCGGCCGACGTCTGTTCCTGGACCCCGATCAGCACGTACCCGCCAATCAGGGCCGGGATCACCAGGCCGCCGAACACGACCGCCAGCAGCGCGCCATAAATGGAGACGCCGTACAGCGAGGCAAGCCAGGCGCGGCAGCGTTGATAGGCGGTGTTAAGCATGCAGCGGGCGGGTGGGCATGAAGGACGCTCGGGGTTACCGTGGGTGGCCGTTACTGAGTGGAATTATGCACGGAAAGCCCGGGCGAAGCCACGCGGGCGGCGCGCGCCCTGCACAAAACGCAGCAACTTGCTATTATCGCAGCACTTTTACAAGGGGAATTCCATGACGTTTTCGATGTATGCGGCTTCGGTGCCGGTATTCAAGCAAATCCTGACCAGCCTGACGGCGATCCTCGACAAGGCCGAGGCGCACGCGCTCGAGAAGAAGATCGAGCCGGCTGCCCTGCTGCAGGCACGCTTGTATCCGGACATGTTCCCGCTGCTGCGCCAGGTGCAGGTGGCCTGCGATTTTGCCAAGGGCGCATCGGCCCGTCTGGCCGGGGCGGAAGTGCCGCGCTATGAAGATACTGAACAGAGCTTCGCCGAGCTCAAGCAGCGCATTGCGACCACCCTGGCCTTCATTGACAGTCTGCCGCAAGATGGGATCGAAGCGTCGGCCGGACGCGACATCAGCACCAGCAGTGGCGCCAATGCCAAGCAGTTCAAGGGCCAGGTTTATCTGGTGCATTACGCACTGCCGCATTTTTACTTCCATGCCAGCACCGCGTATGCGATTTTGCGGCATAACGGGGTGGAAGTGGGCAAGAAGGATTTTATCGGCAGTTTTTAACTGTTGCGGCGGGGGTAGCCCTGGGACAGGATGCGCTGCCAGACCAGTTCCTTGGCTTCTGCGCTCATCGAGACCCAGTGCGCTACTTCCACCACGGTGCGCCCGCAGCCGCGGCAAACTTCGTCGAAGGTGGTCGAGCAGACTGCCACGCAGGGGGTGTCGGGCCGGATCGGGATTGTCACCGGCGGCTCACTTGGCCGGGCCGACATCGAGCTTGTCCCAGCCGTCGTGGCCCAGTTGTTCCATGGTCGCGATATTCTTGTCGAAAATATCGGCCGCTTCCGGGAAGGCCGCGACCGCGCGCTCGATGCTTTCTTCGCGCAGCAGGTGCAGGATCGGGTACGGCGCCCGATTGGTGTAATTGCTGATGTCGTTCTGGTCGGTCTCGGCAAATTGATAGTCCGGGTGGAAACTGGCCACCTGCAACTCCCCATCCAATTGCATGTCTTCCACCGCGGCATCGGCGACGTCCAGGAATTCGTTGTAATCCAGGAAATCATTTAGCACGAAAGGATGGATCAGCAAGGTGGTGTCGATCTCTTCGGAGTTGCTATCAGACAACAGTTGCAGCTCGTCCATCAGGGTTTCGAGCAATTGTTCGGGACTGGTCGCCGGTGAGACCACGTAGCGGATCTGCTTTTTGACGTGGACGGCCTTGGCAAAGGGGCACAGGTTCAGGCCGATGACGGCGCGTTCGAGCCAGCGTTCGGTGGCGGCGATGATCTGCGCATCGTCAGCATTCAGATTCGGGGTGGACATTGCAGCTTTCATGGAGTCGGTCCCCGAATTGTACGCATTCTTTGCCACACCTCATAGTTTGTGTACGCGCGCCGCGCTAGTTTAAGCGTGGCGACTGGTGCGCGATTGGTATTGCCGCAAAGCATTGTCAGGCCAACCACAGGCAGGGGCAAGCGGGCCCGTCTGTCGGCTTTATGCCTGAATTGGTCTGCATTTGCGCGCCAATCTTGCCTAAAATAGTTGCCAAACAATTTCCCGCGCACGTATCGCTATTGCTTGACTGGATCGTAAAAGCCTACGTACACTCCGCTCTACTGTCTCCCGACACTCTATGGAAGCGCCATGACCGAACCGACCCGCACCAAGGCAGCACTCGCCGCATTCGCCCTGATCCTTGCCCCGGCCCTGTGCCTGGCAGAGGCTGGCAGTGCGGACGCTGCCCCGGCCCAGATCGCCAAGCCAGCCGTGCCCCTGATGGCCGAGAGCAAGGTTGTTGAATACAAGGAAACTGACGTCTGGGGCCGCATCCGTACCGGCTACGCCATTCCCGACATCAACAATGCCCTGGTGGCCAAGCATGTCACCTGGTACAGCAC
>DASWMN010000388.1:0-2188 GCA_036399735.1 Telluria sp.
CTGGCCCAGGCAATCGTGCGCGAAGGCATGAAGTTCGTTGCTGCCGGCATGAACCCGATGGATTTGAAGCGCGGCATCGACAAGGCAGTCACTGCCACCGTCGAAGAGCTGGCCAAGATCGCCAAGCCATGCACCACCACCAAGGAAATCGCCCAGGTTGGCGCCATTTCGGCTAACTCGGACTACTCGATCGGCGAGCGTATCGCTGAAGCGATGGAAAAAGTCGGCAAGGAAGGCGTCATCACCGTGGAAGACGGCAAGTCGCTGAACGATGAGCTGGACATCGTTGAAGGTATGCAGTTCGACCGCGGCTACCTGTCGCCTTACTTCATCAACAACCCGGACAAGCAAGTTGCCATCCAGGACAATCCATTCGTCCTGCTGTGCGACAAGAAGATCTCGAACATCCGCGACCTGCTGCCGATCCTGGAACAAGTTGCCAAGGCTGGCCGTCCACTGCTGATCATCGCTGAAGACATCGAAGGCGAAGCGCTGGCGACCCTGGTGGTCAACAACATCCGCGGCATCCTGAAAACCTGCGCCGTCAAGGCACCAGGCTTCGGCGACCGTCGTAAAGCCATGCTGGAAGACATCGCTGTCCTGACCGGCGGCCAGGTCATCGCTGAAGAAGTCGGCCTGACCCTGGAAAAAGTCACCCTGGCAGAACTGGGCCAGGCCAAGCGCGTTGAAGTGGGCAAGGAAAACACCATCATCATCGACGGTGCCGGCCAGGCTGAAGCGATCGAAGCACGCGTCAAGCAAGTGCGCGTTCAGATCGAAGAAGCGTCGTCGGACTACGACCGCGAAAAACTGCAAGAGCGCGTGGCCAAGCTGGCCGGCGGTGTTGCCGTGATCAAGGTTGGTGCTGCCACCGAAGTCGAAATGAAGGAAAAGAAAGCCCGCGTTGAAGATGCACTGCACGCCACCCGCGCTGCAGTGGAAGAAGGCATCGTTCCTGGCGGCGGCGTAGCCCTGCTGCGCGCACGTGCCAACATCACCGTCAAAGGCGACAATCCTGACCAGGATGCTGGTATCAAGATCGTCCTGCGCGCGATGGAAGAGCCACTGCGCATGATCGTGCAAAACGCTGGCGAAGAGTCGTCGGTGGTGGTTGCCGCTGTTCTGGCTGGCAAAGGCAACTACGGCTACAACGCCGCCAACGGCACCTACGGCGACATGGTCGAAATGGGTGTTCTGGACCCAGCAAAAGTCACCCGCTCGGCACTGCAGAACGCAGCGTCGATCGCTGGCCTGATGCTGACTACCGACGCCATGGTGTGCGAACTGGCTGAAGACAAGCCAGCTGGCGGCATGGGCGGCATGGGTGGCATGGGCGGTATGGGCGGCATGGACGGCATGATGTAATTGCTGTTCGTCTGAACCGACAAAGCCTGCAGGGTTCGCGCCCTGCAGGCTTTTTTGTTGTACGGGAATTGCTGCGTAACACCCTTTGGTTTAGTATTGCCGCAACTTGGCCCAACTGGTGCACTTCAATGCAGAATAAAAACGTAGTCATCGCCGGCGTCTTCATCGTGGTGTCCGCGATCGCACTCTGGTACGACCGCCGCGCCCCCACCCCGCCGGTGGCAGAGAAGCCGACCCCGATCGTGGTGCAGCAAATCCCGTTCGCCGGTCCGCGTTCCAAGGCCGATGCCGTCGCTGCCCTGATGGCGCTGCCGGAACTGAAGGCCTGGTCGGCGCACCTGGAAAAATCCTCGGGCGGCACCAGCCGTGGCGCCATCATCGAATACGGCCCGACCCCGAAGGTCATTGGCGGCAAACGCTACTGGCAACTGAGCTATGTGGAGAATACGCCGGATGCGGCGCACCGCTGGGAGAGCTTCCTGGTGGGCCAGGACAATCCCGAGATCCTCATCGACGACGATGAATCGGGCCTGCCAATGCCGCTCGAGCAGTGGCGCAAGGAGCGCAACCCCATGGCGCGCACCAGCGCACAATGGCCCTGAGCGTCTAGCTGCCCAGATGCGAGATCAGCATGTGATGCTGATCCGCGCCCGCCACCGCATCATCGCGTTCGCTGCGCCCGCCCAGCGAAATCCCGACCGACAGAATATCGATCAGCAGCAGCTGCAGCACTCTTGAGATCATCGACAGGAACGTTGTGCTGTCCTCGGCATGGTCGACCGCCAGGCACACGCTCGCCTTCTTGGCCAGCGGCGAACCGCTG
>DASWMN010000389.1:0-3943 GCA_036399735.1 Telluria sp.
CTGCAATTCTTGCAGAATTGAGGTCTGACCCCGGTTTTGGGCAAGTTTTGGTCGCGAAGGCATGCCCGCGCTTGGAAATGAACGTAATTACCCGACAACTTGGCACATAGGCGGCGCTAATCCGCCGAAAATTGAGGTCTGACCCCGATTTTGCAAGAATTGCACAATTGAGGTCTGACCCCGATTTTGCAACACGCTCCTGTCAGGTGGCGGCGAGTTTGCGCTGGCGCTCTTCGCGCGGGGTGTTGCCGAACAGGGCGCCGAAGGCGGTCGAGAAGTGGGAGCCACTCGAGAAGCCGCACATCAGCCCCACCTGGACGATCGAGTAGTTCGTTTCGAGCAGCAGCTGGCGCGCGCGCTGCAAGCGCATTTCGAGGTAATAGCGCGACGGCAGACTACCTAGGTATTGCTTGAACAGCCGCTCGAGCTGGCGCCGCGAAATGCCGACCAGGCCGGCAATGTCATCGGTCGAGAGAGGCTCTTCGATGTTCGATTCCATCAGCGTCACCGCTTCCGTCAGCTTCGGCTGCAAGGCGCCGAAGCGGGCCTGCAAGGCCACTCGCTGCCGCTCTTCCTTGCCGCGCACGCGGTCGATGCACAGCGTTTCCTTGATCTGCGACTGGATGCCCGCGCCGAAGATGATGTCGACCAGCGTCAGCGCGAAGTCGGCACTGGCCGCGCCACCGCAGCAGGTCAGGCGGCCCTCGTCCATTTCGAACAGGTGCGGGGTGAACAGGGCGTGGTCGGCCACGCTGTCGACGTCGGCGTACAAGGCCCATGGCAAGGCCGTGCGCACGCCGTTCAGCACGCCCGCGTCGGCCAGCCATAGCACCCCCGCGCCGACGCCGCCCCAGAACGGCGCCGAGCGGCAGCGCTCGATCAGCACGCGGCTGTTGGCCGGCTTCAGGGAAGCTTGCGCTTCGTCCGCCACCAGCAGCACGATGTGCCAGTGACGCTGGGCGTCGCCGATGAATTTGTCAGGACTGCGCACGTCCACGTGCAGCCGCGCCGGCCCCAGCAGCTTGGCCGCCAGCCGCAGCGGCTGGTACAGCCCGGCCCAGGTCATGCTGTCAGGTTCGCCGGCATTGATCAGCAGGACGCGCAGAGGCGTCTCTTGGGCCAGGCGGGCGAGTTTGGCAAGTGGCATGCGGTGGCGTTCTTACTCGGGGACGAGCGCGCCTTCAGGCCGCGGCTCGGAGTTCCATTGACTGACTATCATACCGGAGATCAACAAAGCGGCGCCAATCCAGCCCCGCCCCGTCATGGTCTCGCCCAGCCAGAAATAGCCAAAGAATGCCGCGGCAGCCGGCTCGAAGGCATACATCACTGCTGCTTCGTTGGCCGTGCTGTGGCGTTGTCCCCAGGTCTGCAGCGAGATGATGGCGGCCGTGGCGACCACCCCCAGATAAACCACGCCCCCTATGCCATTGCCCAGCGCACCAGCGATACGGTCAGAGTAAGCACTAACTTGCGCTGCGCTTGCGATGGGCACTTCGGTCACCAGCACCCACACCACGGCACAGCCGGCCACGGTGGCGATCTGCATTGCCGTCAGGGTCATCAGGCGTGTGGCGCCCCGGGTTTGCACTTCCATCATCTTGATGTAAAGACCGAAGGTGAGTGCGGCGCCCAGCGCCAGCGTGTCGCCAAAGCTCCAGGCCCCGCCGTCCCAGCACAGCGCGGCCAGACCCGAGACGGCCAGCGCCAGCGCGATCCAGATGCGGCGCTCCGGCGGGCGCCCCGACAACACGCCCAGCAGCGGCACGATCAGGACATTCAGTCCGCAGATAAAGGCGTTGCGATTCGAGCTCGTCAGCGCCAGCCCTTCCACCTGAAACACATAGCAAAAGAACAGGAGCAGCCCGAGCAGAAAGCCCGACTTCAGGTCGCCGCCTGCCCCGCGCCAGAGAAAGGGCGACAGGATCAGCGCCGCCAGCAAAAAGCGCGACAGGACGATCCAGGCCGGGCTCAGTCCGGCGGTCAGCACTTTCATGGCGGGAAAGGTGGTGCCCCAGACGAGGGTAACCACCAGCAGGGCAAGAATGCCGCGCAGCGAATGGGACATGGGGCGTGCTTTCAACAGGTGTGGCAAAACAACATCAGTGCGCTATGTTACCCGGGCCCATCGCAAAACGCGAACCGCCGCGCGGGCGGCTATAATCGACACATGGGGGAACGTTACTTAAAGAGTGTGCGCTTGCTGGCGGAATGCCTGCAGGGCTTCGAACGGTTTTCGGGGGAGTCGGTCCGCCGCAGCGGCCTGACCCACGCGCAATTCGACATCATCGCCACGCTGGGCAATACGCCCGGCATGACGTACAAGGAACTGGGCGAAAAAACGCTCATTACCAAGGGCACGCTGACCGGCGTGATCGAACGCCTGGAAAGCAAGGGCCTGGTGCTGCGCGAACGCTGCCCCGAGGACAAGCGCTCGTTCTATGTGCGCCTGACCGCGGACGGCGAAGCCATGTTCGACACGGTGTTTCCGGTCGTGGTCGCGCATGGGCGCAAGCTGTTCGCCGCGTTCAGCGAGGCCGACTTCGACGCCATCGACCAGTCCCTGACGAAGCTGCGCCAGCTCATTAGCGACGGTTCTGCCTGCCCTACAACAACACAACAACAGAAGGAAGAAATTTGAAAACCTCCCTGCTCGACGGCAAAACGCCGGCAACATTTGACAAGCACATCATCGGCAACCTGCTGCTCGATGTGGCCACCCCGGATGAAGTGCGCAAGGAAAAGATGCTGATCGGCGTACGCAACGAGGACGGCGACATCTATCGCCTGATCGGTGCCACCAAGATCAACAGCTTCATGAACGCAGTGGAAGAACTCGACGACCTCGGACTGGTCAACGAGTTGCAGGACACCGAGGGCACGCAGGAAGGCTGCGACGCCATTTTCAGCCAACCGTAATTGATTGCATTGCCGCCCCACTAGCGTAGAATAAAATGCTAAAAGGCACGTGTTTGAACGGCTGCATCGATATTTATAGAGGGGTAAATTTTTCCAATGGACAGACTTGAAGCCTTTAAAATCATTGAGGCGCAGGCCAGCCGCGGCGAGCTGACCTTCCCCACGAATGTGGATGCGACGCTCAAGCTGCAGCGCGCGCTGAACGATCCCGACTGCCACGCCGAAGTGGCGGCCCGCCTGGTGCAGGCCGAGCCGCTGCTGGCCGCGCGCACGGTCGCGATCGCCAACTCGGTCGCCTACAATCGTTCCGGCAATGAAATCACCAACGTGCGCAATGCGGTACAGCGCGTCGGTTTTCGCACCCTGAACGCGCTGGCGGCAGCCGTGATCGTGCGCCAGCTCGACAGCAAGATCACCCAGCCCGCGTTGCGCGCCAAAGCTGAACAGCTGTGGCAGCATTCGGCCCACGTGGCGGCGCTGTCGCAGGTGATCGCCAAGCGCGTCGCCAATCTCGATCCGGAAACGGCGCTGTTTGCCGGCATCGTGCACGAGGTGGGCGGCTTTTACCTGCTCTCGCGTGCCGAGGAATACCCGGGCCTGCTCGATGGTGAGCCGGAAGAATGGGTCGAGCACGGCGAAACCCAGATCGGCCGCTGTGTGCTGCAGAAACTGAACGTGCCCGCGCCTGTGATGCAGGCGATCGAGGGCTTGTGGGCCGGCATGCGCGCGCTGCCGCCGGAAACCCTGGGCGACACCCTGCTGCTGGCCAACGATCTGTCGCCGATTCCTTCGCCGCTGCACCAGCGTCAGGGCGCGACCAGCCTGCAATCGGCCGCCACCATCGACTTCGTCATCGGTGAAGGCACGCTTAACAGCATTCTGGAAGAGTCGAGCGAAGAAGTGAAAAGCCTGACAGCGGCGCTGCTGTAAAGGAGACGGACCCAGAACGCCCGCTAGTCGAGCGGGCCGTCCGGACAAAAAAACGCCCGCTCAGTGAGCGGGCCAAGTCCAAAACTAGGGATGTCCT
>DASWMN010000390.1:0-10103 GCA_036399735.1 Telluria sp.
AGGCGGCGTATCCGCTGCGTCCGGGCGCGCCCGGCTATGCCATCGACCAGGGCGGGCTGACGGTGTTTCATAAAATTGTGGACAACGGCGAAGTGCTGGGCACGGTGTATTTGCGCGCCCGCTTCGACCTGGTCGGGCGCATGCTCAATTACGCCGCCATTCTGGGCGCCGTGCTGCTTGCCGCGCTGGCGATTGCGGCGCTGGTCGCCTCGCGTCTGCAACAGAGCATTACCGCGCCCCTGATGGCGGTGGCCGATGTGGCCCGCGAGGTCATGGAAAAACGCGACTTCAGTCTGCGCGTGCCGGGCAATAACAAGGGCGAGATCGGGGTGCTGGTGGCGGCCTTCAATGACATGCTGGCCGAGATCGGACGCCGCTCGCACGCGCTGCAGGAAGCCAATCTCACGCTTGAACACGAGATGCAGGTGCGCCACCGGGCCGAAGAAGCGCTGCTCGTGGCCGACCGCCGCAAGGATGAATTCCTGGCCACGCTCGCGCACGAGCTGCGCAATCCGCTGGCGCCGATACGCACCGGTCTCGATATCCTGCGCATCCGCAGCGGTGACGCCCAGGCCACCCAGCGCGCCACCGATATCATGGAACGCCAGCTGCGCCAGATGGTGCGCCTGGTCGACGACCTGCTTGATGTGTCGCGCATCAACACCGGCAAGTTCGCCATCAAGATGGGTCGGGTCGAGCTGAAGGCGGTGGTCAACGATGCGCTGGAAGTGGTGCGTTCTTACATCGAGCTGCACGGTCACGAACTGGTGATCGATCTGCCCGACCGTCCCGTGTTCCTGCATGGCGACGCGACCCGGCTGGCGCAGATCCTGTCGAATCTGCTCAACAACGCCGCCAAGTACACCAACCGCGGCGGCCGCGTAAGCCTGTCGGCGCGGGTCGAGGAACGCAGCCTGATCGTCAATGTGGCCGACAACGGCATCGGCATCGCGCCCGAGATGCTCAACCAGGTATTCGAGATGTTCGTGCAGGTCGATTCGACACTGGAGCGTACCAATGCCGGTCTTGGTGTCGGCCTGTCGCTGGCGCGGCGCCTGGTGGAGCTGCACGGTGGATCCATCGAAGCGCACAGCAACGGCATCAACCGCGGCAGCGAATTCGTGGTGCGCCTGCCGATCGTGGTCGAGCCGGAAATGCCCGCCAAGACCATTCCGGCGTCCTTCATCACGGCCGAAACCTACCGGATTCTGCTGGCCGACGACAACGTCGACTTCGTCAACAGCATTGGCGCGCTGCTCTCGGCCATGGGGCACAGCGTGGTGATCACGCATAACGGACCGGATGCGCTGACTGCCGCAGCGCGCTTCTGCCCGGACTACGCCTTCCTCGATATCGGTCTGCCGCAGATGTCAGGCTATGATCTGGCGCGCGGCATCCGGCGCCTGTCGTGCGGTCCGATGACGATGCTGATCGCGGTCACGGGCTGGGGCCAGGAGAAGGACCGCCAGCTGGCCTTTGAGGCGGGCTTCGATCATCACATGGTCAAGCCGGTGCGTTTCGAACAGATCGAAGAAATTCTTGGCAACCGCGCCATCATCAAGAAGGCCCGTACCTGACATCAATGCGGGCAGGGAGTCACAAAAGAAAAAAGGCCTGAAGATTACTCTTCAGGCCTTTCGTCTTACGAATGATGGTGCGGCTGGCAGGAATTGAACCCACGACCCCTTGGTTCGTAGCCAAGTACTCTATCCAGCTGAGCTACAGCCGCGAAAGACAAGATTATAGCAGCAGTTGCGCGAACTGCAAAGTGAGCCGGCAAACATTTCAAGCGTCTTTGCCGGCTACCGCATGACGGTAATCGGCAATCAGGAAGAAGAGCAGGCCAAAGGCGCGCTCAAAGGTGGCGTGATGAAGCTGCTGGCGCAGACCGGGCTGGAACAGGCCGGCGCCAGCTACAGCAGCAATACCGCGCCATGGAGCGCGCACGTGGTGACCGATCGCGAACTGATCACAGGGCAGAACCCGGGGTCTGCCCCGCAGGTCGGCCAGGCCTTGCTGGCACGGCTGAACAAATAAATCAGCCCTGTTGGCGTCAGCCGTGCGCCAGGCGCAGACGCACCGGTGCCCGTGCCGGCTGGCGCGCTGCCGGGGCGGCCGCGCTGGCGCTGTCATCGAGTTTGAACAGGCCGACTACCTCCGCCAGGGAGGTGGCTTGCTCGCGCAATTGCATTGCTGCCGCGGACGCTTCCTCGACCAGGGCCGAGTTTTGCTGGGTGGTGCTGTCCATCTCGCCAATGGCGGTGTTGACGTCTTCAATGCCTGCGCTTTGTTCAGCGCTGGCAACGCTGATGTCGCGCATGATTTCAGTCACGCGCTGCACGCTGGCGACAACTTCCTGCATGGTGGTACCGGCTTTCCGGACCAGCAGCGTACCGGTGCCCACCTTGTCGACCGAGTCGTTGATCAGCGTCTTGATCTCTTTGGCGGCAGCAGCCGAGCGCTGGGCCAGGCTGCGTACCTCGGTGGCCACCACGGCGAAGCCGCGGCCCTGTTCACCGGCACGGGCCGCTTCCACCGCCGCGTTCAAGGCCAGGATGTTGGTCTGGAAGGCGATGCCATCGATGACCGAAATAATGTCCACGATCTTTTTCGACGAATCATGGATCGACGTCATGGTATCGGTCACGTCCAGCATCACCGCGCCGCCTTGCTGCGACACCGACGAGGCCGATTGCGCAAGCGAATTGGCCTGTTCGGCGTTGCCGGCATTCTGCTTCACGGTCGAGGTAACTTCCTCCATTGCGGTCGCAATTTTTTCCAGGGATTCGGCCTGGTGCGCCGTGCGCGAGGCCAGGTCTTCATTGCCGCTGGCGATCTCGCTGGACGCGCTGGTAATCGAATCGGTGCCCTGGCGCACCTGGCCGACAATGGCGGCCAGGCTGTCGCGCATGGTTTTGATGGCAAACAGCAGGCTCGATTCGTCGCCGGCTTTGATGGCCACGTCCACTGCCAGGTCGCCGCGCGAAATCTTGCTGGCAATGTCAGCGGCATAAGCAGGTTCGCCGCCAAGCTGCTTGAGCAGCATTTGCGTGATTTGCCAGGCAATCAACACGCTGAGAATCAGCGCAATGGCAGACAGCGCCATCGTGAGCTCGCGCGCGGTGGCGGCGCGCTTCTCCGACAGCAGGGTCGCTTCATTCATCTGCGCCTGCGTTTTCTTGACCACGACCGCCATGTCAGCCACGATCTGGCGTCGCAGCGGGCTGCATTCCTTGACCAGGAAGGCGGCGAAGGCGTCCATCTGGCCGCTCTCGCGGAAGCGGCGTGGTTCCTTCAGCGCCTCGCCCATGGCCAGCAAGCCGCTGCGGACCTTGGCAAAATCGGCGTCGTCTTTGTAGACGGGGAGCATTTGCTCAAGTGCTGCCAGGTAAATCGCTTTCTGCTCATCGACCAGCGCCAGTTCCTTGCGGGCCTCGGCATCATCGGCAAAAATGTAGGCATTGCGTGCTGCCAGGCCAGTTTGTGCCAGTGCTTCGCGCGCCTGGTACAACGGTTCCAGGCGTTCGGCCGAGATCTTGTCGATTTGCAGGACTGCATCGCCGATGGAGGCGATGCCGTTCAAGGTAATTGCAGCGAGGATCAGCATCAGTGCGGTCAGCACACCGAAGGCCAGGGAGAGCTGGGTCCCTATTTTTAGCTTTTTTAGCGCGTTCATGTCGTTTCTTTCAAAAATAGTTTGTGCGCCGCCCTCCCGGTCGGCAAGGCAGACCAAGGGATACGCGTGCCGCAAGCGGCCAATAAAGTGGTGGGCTCAGGCGTCGCGGGTATTCGGCGAAACCGGAGGGAATTCTGAAGCGATTACTGGAGATTGCGGCGCTGTATTTCTTCCGACGCCAGCGCGCTTAATTCGAGCAAGGCACGCACTTCGTGCGCACGCAGCTTGCGCGGTTCACGATCGAGGATGCAAAGCGTACCGAGCGCAAAACCATCCTGGTCAAGCAGGGGGCAGCCTGCGTAAAAGCGGATGTAGGGCGCGCCCGTGACCAGCGGGTTGTCCTGAAAACGCGGATCGGCCAGCGCATCTTCGACCACAAACATGTCCTCTTCCAGCACCGCATGGCTGCAAAAGGCCCAGTCGCGCGGTGTTTCCGATACGTCGATGCCGACGCTGGACTTGAACCATTGACGGCGCGCGCTCAACAAGCTGATCAATGCCATTGGCGCGTCCATCACCTGGGTTGCCAACCAGGTCAGGCGATCAAATGCCGGTTCCGCCGGCGTATCCATCAATCCCGTCGCCTGGACCGCGCGCAGTCGCTCCGCCTCGTCCGCGGCGACCGGGTAGGCTGGTGCCACGGCCGGCTGGTACTCCGCGCGAAACGGCATGACGGCCGGCGGAGGAGCCGGTGCGACGGGCGGTTCAGCCGCATCGGTCTGCTCCCCCAGCAATTTGTTCACCGCACTCAGGTGCACGCGGCGATGTCCACCAGGTGTTTTCCATGATGGAATCACACCACTTTCGATCCACTGCTGGGCCGTGCTGACGGCTACGCCCAGCAGTGCGGCAGCGGCGCCAGTAGTCAAAACCGTATCTTTGTCAGAGGAAGCCATGGCGGTGATTTACCGATTCAAATTATTGCTGATGCTGCGAAGCATACAATAATCACTGAAAGTAACATAGCAAAAATTGACGAAAATGTCGGTTATGTTGTTTACTGGCAACTGATGTTGCGTGGAAAATAATGAACGACCGTCAGAAAATTGATGTTATCGTCAATTCCGTCATTTTTGTCCAGGGTCCGAACGGAAACGTCCGGCGCGCGCAGCGTGCCAGACGGTGGAGAGGGCAAGGAGGGGGGGCTTACGGCGTGGGCTTGGCCAGCGCGTTGCCAACTTCGATGGCGATTTCGTCCTGGATCGCGGGACGCTCATTCCACGCCCGCTCATAAGTCTGCTTCCAGACAACGGCGCCGTCGCTGGCGCGGCTGAGCCGAACCGCAATCCGCACGGCGCTGTCGGTTTTGCGCAAACTGCCGTCGAGCACGTAGGCCACTTGCGCCGCCGTGGCAAATTCGCCGATCGAGACTGGCCTGTCGCGATAGCTGAGCGAGACTGCCGGTGGCGACACAATGATTCCTGGCACTGCCGCAAGTCTGCCGATGACCTGTTCGGTCATGGCGGCCGCGCCTGGATCGCGTGCGAGCGCATCGGTCAGATCGATGAAGGGCAGAACGCCGACGGTGCGCGGTGTTTCCGGTGGTGGTCGCACCAGCATGCCGGCGATACAGGCGGCCGTGATCAGCACACACACGAGGATGCCCCACCAGCTGGCGTGGATGCCACGCTTTGCCGCCGGGGTAAATGGTTCGGCAGTGTCGGCCGTCGGCGCCGGCGTACTCTTTGCCGCTGCCATTGCCGCTGAGGGCGCAGCAGCAGCGCCAGGCGCTGACGGCGCTGGTACCGCGGGCGGCGCAGTTGGCGCCGGCGCCATGACATTGTCTGCGGCAGGCGCAGACGCTGGCGGCGGCAATGGCACGGGCGCTGCTGGCACAGGCGCCATCGGCGCGGCGGGCGTTGGTGGCGCGGACGCGGCAGGCGCTGCGGGCGCCGCCACAGCAGCGGGCGCGTCTGGTTTCTCTGGCTGGATAGCCGTGGCATCCGGCATCGCCGGCGGCACCGGGTCTGCCTTCGGCGCCGGGGCGGATGCGGTCGGCGGCTTGATCCTCGGGAAAGGCGTTGCTTCAGGCGTTTGCGCCGAACGCTTGGCGGCACGCGGTATGGGTGGCGCTTCCGGCGCCGGCACAATCACATCCTGCGTTGGTACAGCCCCAGCCGCAGCCCCTTGCGCGGGCGGCGTGGTTTCCCGTGCCGCGCCCAGTTGCGGGAACGGAGTTGCATCGGTGGCTTGGGTAACGCTCTTCTTGGGTGCTTCCACGTGTTCCGGAATGTCGAACTGGTCCGGCATGGTCAGCATGTCCAGCGCCATCGGTGGTCCTGGCACGGCATCCGGTTCGCAAGTTGCTTCCGGTTCTTCCGCCTGCGTCAGCAGCGTTGGCGCCGATTGGGGAAGCACATCGAGATCGATCGCAAAGTCGAGGTCGACCACGCTCTCCGGTTCGGCAAGCGATTCCGGCCTGCGCGCCACCGATGGTTTCAGGATCAGGTCCGGCGCGAGCACGTCTTCTGCTTCGGGCGCGTGCGGGCGCGCTTGTTCGGCCGGACTGCGGGGGGCGGCAGCTTCTTGCGGCTGCATGGGCGCTGGGTTCTGCGGATTGATTTCCGCAGGCGGGGCGACCGGGGTGGTCGGCGCTGCGGGTGCCGGTTCGGCCAGGGCCTCGGGAGCGGGCGTTGGCGTTTCCGGCGCAGCGACTGGCGGCTTTGCCGGCGCTGCAGGTGCCGATGCTGGCGCCGGGCGGATCGCCTCGGCCCCATCGGTGCTGGCCGCCGGCTGCGCAGGCGCCGGGCCAAACGCCGCAACCGAGTCCACTTCCGCCGCGGCGGAGGTCTGCGAAGACACTTCGATCTTTGCAATCAGTTTGTAGCCGATACCGGGGAAGGCAACAATATAGCTCGGCTCACGGGGATCGTCGCGCAATTGCTTGCGCATGGTCGCAACGGCCTTGTGCACGGTGTCTTCACCGGTGTCGATGCCTGGCCAGACTTGTTTCAGCAAGTCTTCAATGGCAAAGACGGTGCCGGGAAAGCGGGACATGCACAGCAGGAGTCTGAGCGTGCGCGCATCGAGCCGGTCAAGATGGCCTTCGCGCGACATCAGGCCGGTGGCCGGATCGATGACCCAGTCGCCTACGCGCAATGATGTGGGGAGGGGATAGTTTTCTTGCACGGCATGCACCATCGTCAGCTGGAGCACTGATTATAGCTTGCAATGGGGCAAGAAAAAAGGCCTGAAGATTGCTCTTCAGGCCTTTCGTCTTACGAATTTTGGTGCGGCTGGCAGGAATTGAACCCACGACCCCTTGGTTCGTAGCCAAGTACTCTATCCAGCTGAGCTACAGCCGCGAAAGCAAGCATTATAGCAGCTTTGTTTCGTTTCCGGAAGTACCAATTGCTTGACATTTCTGGTGAAACTCACTTGCTTGCACTGCGCCGAGGGCATGCCCCCCCCGCGAAGAAGCAGCATTGTAGGGGCAGTGCCGACATTTGTCCAGCGCCACTTCGCATCACTTACAATAGTGCTATCGAGATTCGATCCAGGGCGCGCATGACCATCATTACCTCCATCGAAGATTTGCGGCGCCTGGCCAAGCGGCGTGTGCCGCGCATGTTTTACGATTACGCCGACGCCGGGTCCTGGACCGAGTCGACCTACCGCGCCAACAGCGACGATTTCGCCCGCATCAAATTGCGCCAGCGCGTGGCCGTCAATCTGGCCAACCGCACGCTCGCCTCCACCATGGCCGGCCAGCCGGTCGCGATGCCGGTGGCGCTGGCGCCCACCGGTCTGACCGGCATGCAGCACGCCGACGGTGAAATTCTGGCGGCGCGCGCGGCCGAGCGCTTCGGCGTGCCGTTCACGCTCTCGACCATGAGCATCTGTTCGATTGAAGACGTGGCCGCGCACACCAGCAAGCCGTTCTGGTTTCAGCTGTATGTGATGAAGGACCGTGATTTCATCGAGCGCCTGATCGAACGTGCCCGGGCAGCGGGCTGCTCCGCGCTGGTACTCACGCTCGACCTGCAGGTATTGGGTCAGCGTCACAAGGATATTCGCAATGGCCTGTCCGCCCCGCCCAAGCCGACCTTGTCGACCATTCTCAATCTGATGACCAAGCCGCGCTGGTGCGCCGGCATGCTGGGCACGCGCCGGCATGGTTTTGGCAATATCGTCGGGCACGCGAAGAGCGTCTCGGACATGTCTTCGCTGTCGGCCTGGACGCAGCAGCAGTTCGACCCCACGCTGTCGTGGGCGGATGTGGAATGGATCAAGCAGCGCTGGCGCGGCCCGCTGATCATCAAGGGCATCATGGATCCGCAAGACGCGCGCCTGGCCGCCGACAGCGGGGCCGATGCGCTTATTGTGTCCAATCACGGCGGGCGTCAGCTCGATGGCACGCAGTCCAGCATCGCGGCACTGCCGCCGATTGTGGACGCCGTCGGCAGCCGGATCGAGGTGCATATGGATGGCGGGGTTCGTTCCGGGCAGGATGTGCTGCGCGCGGTGGCACTTGGTGCCAGGGGTGTGTATATCGGACGCCCGTTCTTGTACGGACTGGGCGCGCTGGGCGAAGAGGGTGTGAGCAAATGCCTGGAGATCATCCGCAATGAACTGGACCTGACGATGGCGTTTTGCGGACTGCGCGATATACAGGATGTGGACGGTCGTATTTTGCTCGACGTCGGATCGCCGCCGGCCCCAGGAAGACCTTAGAGGGTGTTCTGCGGTGCGCCGCGCTCGAACGCTTCGATATTATCGATCAGCATATCGGCCAGCGTCTGCATCGCACCCGCGCTGGCCCAGGCCACGTGCGGTGTCAGAATAAAATTGGGCAGCCTGACTGCCAGCAGCGGATTGTCCGGCAAGGGCGGCTCCTTGCTCAGCACATCGAAGCCGGCGCCGCCAATGAGGCCATCCTGCAGTGCCTGCGCCAGATCCCCTTCGTTGACCAGCCCGCCGCGCGCGGTATTGATCAGCAAGGCGCTGCGTTTCATTGTCGCCAGCTGCGCCGCACCGAGCATCCCGCGCGTCTGATCCGTCAAGGGCAGATGCAGGCTCACCACGTCGGCGCTGCGCAGCAATTCGTCGAGCGCGACCTGGCGTACATCGGTATCGGCGATGGTCGACCGTGAGGTGACGATGACGTTCATGCCGAACGCGCGCGCGATGGCCGCTACTTTGCGCCCGAGCGCGCCGTAGCCGACGATGCCGATGGTGCTGCCTGCCAGGTCCGCGATCGGATGGTCGAACAGGCAGAACTGCTTCGATGTCTGCCACTTGCCGGCATCCACATCTGCAATGTAAGCGCGCAGATTGCGCCGCAACGCCAGGATCAGCGCGAATACGTGTTCGGGCACCGACACCAGCGAATAGTCGCGGATGTTGGCGACCACAATGCCCCTGGCCCGGCAGGCGGCCAGATCGACGTTGTCGGTACCGGTGGCGGAAATGGCCACCATCTTCAGGTCCGGCAGCTGTTCGATATCGTCTGCGCGCAGGGGCACCTTGTTGGTGATGGCTATCGATGCGCCACGCAGGCGCGCTACGACGTCGGCGTGCGCGCTGGCCGGATATTCGGTCCAGTCGTGCGCAAAGGCCGGCTTGCGCACCCTCGCCAGCAGGCTCTCGCGGTCGAGAAAAACAATTCTGTGCATCTTCAGTTCCTTTGCAACTGCATCCCAGGGTGGTCGGCAAACAGTTCGGCTACCCACTCCACAAACACGCGCACCTTGGCCGACAGATGGCGGTTCTGAGGGTACACCACGTTGATGGGCAGGGGCACACTGGTCCAGTCGGTGAGCACCAGTTCCAGCTGGCCCGACGCCACCAGCGCTTCGACCTTGTAGCTGGCCATCTGCACCAGGCCCAGACCCTGCAGCGCGGCAGTCGCATAGGCGACCGAATCGTTCACTGCCAGGCAGGCTGGCGCGGGCACAAAAATGCTTTCCTCGCCGCGCACAAAATCCCAGTCGTAGGTTTTGCCGGTACGGGAAGAAAAATAATTGACGCAGCGGTGATCGGCCAGGTCGCGCGGATGCTGCGGGCGGCCGTGCTTGTCGAGGTAGGCAGGCGTGGCAGCGGTGCGAAACTGCAGAATGCCGATGCGGCGCGCGATCAGGGCCGAATCGGGCAATTCGCCGCCGCGAACGGCGCAATCGACGCCTTCTTCAATCAGGTCGATCGGGCGGTCGCTGCAGCCCAGGTCGAGGCGGATGTCCGGATAGCGTTCGAAAAACACGGGCAGGGCAGGGATGATGAAATCGTTGGCGATGCTGGTGCTGACATCAACCCGCAAGCGGCCGGCCGGCGAGGCGCGGTTGTGCGACAGCGATTCCTCGGCCTCGCGCACGTCCGACAGGATGCGCAGGCAGCGTTCGTAATAGGCGGCGCCGTCCGAGGTCACGCTGACCTGCCGCGTTGTGCGGTGCAGCAGCTTGACTTGCAAGGCTTGTTCAAGCCCCTGCAC
>DASWMN010000391.1:0-10625 GCA_036399735.1 Telluria sp.
CTATCCGGGGGAGGCGACTCCCCCAATCTGCCATCGCAGTAGCGATACCACGCCGAAAGCTGGAGCGCGAAGCGCCGAATTGGCCACGGTAACGTAAATCCCGGCCGGTTCGCTGTGCAAGGTCTTTGGTAAATCGCAGCATTACGTGCCTGTGGATGATGTCGCATCGCCGGACCTAGAAAATGGTAACCGTGGGGAGCCGCGCGATTTGAACGCATTCAACCGGGACTATCAAAACGGCGCCCCTCCTGGCATTTAGCCGAGCGGATTAACGACAAACGCCGGCGTCGGCGTCTTCTCCTTCGCGCATTCAAAGAACTTGTCCGCCGTGCTAAGCGCTTCATGGATAGTCACATCCATGTCCAGGTAGCGAGCAGGGTCAGTCCCGGCAACCCGTCATGCGCCCGGACGGGGCGTAAGTGGAGCAGCTTGTCAGGTTGCCGGGACTGCCCCCGCTAGCGTACCCAATTCCGAGAGCGACACCGTTCCGCTCGCAGTTCCATACATTGAATCGTAAACCACCGTGGTTAAATGACAACATTGAAACAATTGGTTGTTTTTCAAGATTTCTGTATCGATATGCTGTACTTACGCACCGCGAAATCGTTTGCTAATACTCAATTTGGTGCGATCACCAAGGAGGACGAGATGGGCATGAGAATCATATTGATCCTGGCCATGCTGCTGTTGCAGCCGGTGGCCATGGCGCAGGAGCTTTTTCAACTACACAACGATGGCTGGATCTGGCGGTACACCAACGTCGCTTGCAACGGCAACTCTTGTCCCGGCTGGGAGCGCCTGGACAATAATTCCAATACCAAGACAATCGCCACATCCGGCGAACAGCTCGTCCAACTGCACAAAGACGGCAATATCTGGCGCTTTACCGGCGCTCCCTGTAATGGGAACTCGTGCCCGGGTTGGCAAAGGCTCGATAACAACCCGAAAACCGTGGCGATAGCCGCCAGCGGAACGCACATTTATCAACTGCACAATGACGGCTGGATCTGGCGCTACACCAACGTCCCTTGCAATGGCAATTCTTGTCCTGGCTGGCAGCGTCTGGACAATAATGCCAAGACCAAAGCCATCGTCGCTGCGGGCGACAAGCTCTACCAACTGCATAAAGACGGCTGGATCTGGCGCTTCACGGGTACGCCCTGTAACGGCAACAGTTGCCCCGGTTGGCAGCGCCTGGACAATAACGCGAAAACGGTAGCGCTGGCGGCGTCCAATACCAATCTGTACCAGCTCCATAAGGACGGCTGGATTTGGCGTTACACCGGCACTGCGTGCAACGGCAACAGCTGTCCCGGCTGGCAGCGCCTGGACAATAATCCGAAAACGGTCGCGCTGGCCGCCACAGACACGCAGCTCTATCAACTGCATAAAGATGGCTGGATATGGCGCCACACTGGCACGCCCTGCAAGGGCAATAGCTGCCCGGGATGGCAACGGCTCGATAATAATCCCAAAACCAAAGCGATTTCCGCCGCAGGCACCAACCTGTACCAGTTGCATAACGACGGCTGGATCTGGCGCTACACCGGCACTGCCTGCACTGGCAATTCCTGCCCTGGCTGGCAAAGGCTGGATAACAATTCGAAGACGACACTGTTAGCCAGTTCCTCCGGCGGACTGCAAACCACTGTCTGTACGCCGCCCGCGCTGGAGAACCTTGCCGTTACGTTGCGACCGCAGCAAACCAACATGTGGTGCTGGGCCGCCAGCGGGCAAATGACAATGGAGTACCTGGGCCGCTCTGTCTCGCAATGCGTGCAGGCCAATAATCGCTTCGGGCGCAGCGATTGCTGCACGTCGCCTACGCCGAACGCCTGTGTCGAGGGCGGCTGGCCGGAATATGACAAGTACAACTTCAGTTTCACGCGCACCAGTAACACAGCACTCAGCTGGAACCAGGTACGCCAGGAACTGGCCGACAGTCCGCAATGCGGGCGCCGCGCTTTTGCGTTTTCCTGGCACTGGCCAGGTGGGGGCGGGCACATGATGGTGGCGATCGGCTATAAAACGGAAGACAATGTCAATTATGTCGAGGTCAACGACCCATGGTCACCTGATGTAGGCGACCATCGCTTCATGACGTATGACTTCTATGTCACCGCTGCTGGTGACCATACACATTGGGATGACTTCCATAACCTGGTCAACAGAGGGGGACTCTGACATGCGCACAATCATCTTTGCCGGCCTTGTTTTGGCGGCGTCACAGGCACAGGCCCAAGCACCGGGGGCGGCAAACCTTCGAGCCCTGGCCGACGAGAGTCAACAGACGGCGCGGGGAGCGTTGGTCAATTTTGGCAAGCTGGTTTCCGAGAAAAATGCTACGCGAATGGGCTTTGCCAAGCCGAGCGACCTGCAGAAGGCACAGCTCGACACGCCCCTTGGCGACTTTATCGTGCGGCTCGACGAACTGGGGCAGTACCGCGATGGCAGCGACCCCAGCGCCTTGTTGCATCCGACGGGGCAAGTTACCTATCCCGTGAAGGTAGGCGAGAGAGTGCAATCCTCGATTACGCTGCACAAAGAGAATTCCGCATGGCGCGCTGTCTCTTACGGTTCTCCCATGCTGATGACAGCACTCCAAGATACGCGTGACGTCGTTGTGAAACGGGAGCGTCGTGAAATCAAGGAGTTCTTCCAGGTTCGAATTCCTGCGTTCAATCTGCATTTCATTGGCCACATGGCCGGGGACAAGCTGATGCTTACTCCGGTGCGCGACATGGAGATGTATGGTTTGAAGAAAGGGACCACGCAGGCGGCCGCGCAAATCTTTGCCAAGCTGCAGCCCCGGGCTGCGCAGGATGAGGGCCTGCCTCGCTAGACTGCTTAGCGGAAAATCCACGCGGCTGGTTGTTTTACGCCGGTCTTTTTATGAGCGCGCCCTGTGGGGCGCGCTTTCTTTTAAATTGTGCCAAGGAGTGATGCGTTACAAGCATAGCGCTGCAATGGCGCTCATGCCGGCGTATTACCCGAGCGGATTGACTACAAAAGCCGGCATCGGCGTTTTCTCCTTCGCACATTCAAAGAATTTGTCGGCCGTGGTCAACGCTTCGTGGATCGTTACATCCATGTCGAGATAGCGGTAGGTACCGAGTCGGCCAACAAAAGTTACATTGGTTTCCTGTTTCGCGATATTGATGTAGCGCTCCAGCTGCTCCTTGTCGCGCGCCATCCGGATCGGGTAGTAGGGAATGTCGTTCTCCTCGCACTGGCGGCTGTATTCGGCGTAGCAAACCGTTCCCTCGTGCTGTTCCCATGGCGAGAAATGCTTGTGTTCAGTGATGCGCGTGTATTCTTCGCCATCGTCGCAGTAGTTGATCACTGCATTGCCCTGATAGTCGCCATTGGCGCGGAACATTTTGAAGTCCAGTGTGCGATACGGCAGCCGGCCTTCGGAATGGTTGAACCAGGCGTCGATCGGGCCACTGTAGAACACGTGCGCGTAGTCGCTCTTCGAGTCGGGTTCAAAACGGGTGTTCAAGTGCACCGTTACGCCTGGAACGTCCAGGATTTTCTGGACCAGCGCGGTGTAGCCGTCCTCCGGCATGCCTTGGTACTTGTGGTTGAAGTAGTTGTCGTCGTAGTTGAATCGGACCGGCAGTCGTTTCAGAATGCTGGCTGGCAGTTCGCTTGGATCCAGGCCCCACTGTTTGATCGTGTACGTTTTGAAGAACGCTTCGTAAAGCTCCCTGCCAACGAAACGCAAAGCCTGGTCTTCGAAGGTGGTGGGGTTCTCAATGGTTTTGTCCCCCAGGGCCGCCAGGAATTCCTGCGCTTCGGCCGGGCGCATGGTCTTGTCGAAGAACTGGTTGATGGTCAGCAGGTTGATCGGCAGCGTGAATACCTTGCCCTTTGTAATCGCTTTTACGCGATTCACGAACGGTTTGAAGGTGCTGAAGCGATTGACGAACTCCCACGCGCGCTCGTTATCCGTGTGGAAGATGTGGGGGCCGTAGACATGGACCATCACGCCGGTTTCCACGTCGCGCTCGGAATGGCAATTGCCGGCAACATGAGGGCGGGTGTCGAATACATCGACCTGATAGCCTGCATGGGCAAGCTGATTGGCAATAACTGCACCGGAGAAGCCGGCGCCTACGATGGCAATATTTTTTTTCATTTGGTTATCCGACTGGTAGAGAATACTTCGTTGGTAAATGACGCCGTAGCAGTGGCCGGCGCTGGAATTCATCCCAAGTGGTTTGACAAGCGCTGAGCGCGCAGGTGCCGCCCTTTACGGGCCGCCGCCATGCTGATCGCCAGGTAGTTGCGCAACGCTGGTGAAAACGTATTTCGATTGCGTGGCGTACCTGCGGCCCGGGCGCAATATCGTGCTGGGGTAATGTTCCTGGTTGGGCGAATCCGGAAAGTGTTGCGGCTCAAGGCACAGTCCGCTGCGGTAGCCGTAGGTGCGGCCTTTTCCATGCTGACTGCCATCGAGAAAATTCCCGCTGTAGAACTGCACGCCTGGTTCTTCCGTGAATAACTCAACGGCGCGGCCGGTTGTGGATTCATACAGTCTTGCCGCTGAAACCAGCCCTTTGGCGCCCTTACGCGCGATGATGAAGTTGTGGTCGTATCCTTGGCCGTTCTTCAGCTGCTCGTGCGGCATGCCAATGCATTCGCCGATGGCCCGGGCGGTTCTGAAGTCAAAAGGCGTTCCATCGACCGGCGTCGCTGTTCCAAGCGGAATCGACTCGGCGTCGATAGGGGTGAACGCGTTGGCGTTGATCTTTAGCTGGTGCGAAAGAATATCGGTTGCGCCGGACAAGTTGAAGTAGGAGTGCTGGGTCAGGTTGACAGGTGTGGGTGCATCCGTCACCGCACTTAAACTGAGCACGAGTTCGTTTTGGTTGTTCAACTCGTAAATGGCACACACGTCCACATTGCCCGGATAGCCCTGCTCATTGTGTGCGCTTCGATAGCTCAGGGCCACACCCTGGCTGTTTGCGGTCGTGAACGGTTCGCCTTTCCACAGCACCTTGTCGAAGCCTGTGTGGCCACCGTGCAAATGGTGCGCGCCATTGTTGGCTGCCAGTTCCACGGTCTGTCCGTCCAGCTGGAACCGGGCGCGGCAGATGCGGTTCGCGTAACGTCCGATCAGCGCGCCGAAATACGCGTCGTCATCCAGATACGGCGTCAGATTATCGTACCCAAGCACAATGTCGGCCAGTTGTCCGTCGCGGTCGGGCGTGTGCAGTTCGGTGATGATGCCGCCGAAATCGATGAGCTTGACGACCACGCCGGCGGCATTGCGCAAGGTGTAGCGCGTGACGTCCCGTTCGTCGGGCAGGGTGCCGAAAACGTCGACCTGGACGGGCGGCACGGTCGTCATGTCTGCGTCGCCCGTCAAGTTGGCGTTCCCGCTTGTGCGGCCGGCGCGGCCTTCGCCGTGGCCGACTTCGATTGCCAGCGCCAGGTGTCGGCGCACATCTGGGCTACGTTGCGCTGCGCTGTCCAGCCGAGCTCTTGCTGCGCCAGTGCCACGTTGGCAAAGCAGGCGGCAATGTCCCCAGGACGGCGATCCACCAGGCGATAAGGTATGGCTACGCCGCTGGCCTTCTCGAACTCGTGGATCATTTCCAGGACGGAGTTGCCGCGGCCCGTGCCCAGATTGTAGGTCGATACGCCCGGCTTGTCGGCCAGACGCTGCAATGTTTTCACGTGCCCGATCGCCAGATCGACAACATGAATATAGTCGCGTACGCCAGTGCCATCGAGCGTTGGATAGTCGCTCCCAAAAACCGACAGCTGCGCGCGCCGCCCTTGCGCAACCTGCGCGATGAATGGCATCAGGTTGTTGGGGACGCCGTTCGGCTCTTCTCCGATGAGTCCGCTTTCATGCGCGCCTACCGGATTAAAGTAGCGCAGGATACCGATGCGCCAGCCATCCTCCGAAGCTGCCAGGTCGCGCAGAATGTCTTCAATGATCAGTTTGCTGCGGCCGTACGGGTTGGTCGCGCGCAGTGGCGCGGTTTCATCGATTGGTACGCTGTCCGGGTCGCCGTACACGGTGGCGGAGGAGCTAAATATCAATGTCCTCACGTTATGCTTTTGCATGGCCGTGAACAGGGCAACGCTGCCGGCCACATTGTTGTCGTAGTACTGCAGCGGCTGCGCGACCGATTCACCAACCGCCTTCAGGCCAGCGAAATGGATCACGGCATCGAAGCTGCCGCCGGCAAATGCTTCGTGCAGCGCCGCCTCGTCGCGAATGTCCGCCTCAATGAAGGGAAGGGCGCCGCCGGTGATGCGCGCAACCTGTTCACACACCTCGGCCTGGGAGTTGGATAGGTTATCCAGGGCAACCGGCTGGTGGCCGGCCTTGACCAGTTCTACACAGGTGTGCGCGCCGATGTAGCCCAGCCCACCCGTCACAAGAATCTTCATGGTTCACTTTCTTTCAAGGCAAGGCACTGCCGCAACCGGCGACAGTGCCAACAGGTTATTTGTCACCGATCATGCTGAGCGTTGCGGCATCCGTACGCTTGGCCATGATCTTGTCCATCGCCATGGTTGGGGCGTATCCTGCCCCGCCACTGGCCGCCACCGCCGGAATGACCTGCGTTGCGGCGGCGGTGGCCACGCGCGCCTTTGCGTTGGCTGCCTGGCCTTGCTGCATGAGCTCAAACATGTGCTCAGCCGTGCTTTGCCACGAGGTTGCCTTGACGACTACGCGCATCTGGTCAATGACTTTTGCCTGGCGCTCCGGGGTAAGGGCGAGCGCTTCTTCGCATGCTTTAACGAACTCCTCCGGCGTGTGCGCGATGCTGACGATGTGGCCATATGGCTTGGTCACGTCGGTAATATCGGTACTGACAATCGGCAATTCCGCCGCCATGTATTCAAGCACCTTGGTCGGGCTGATGAACTTGGTCGATTCGTTCAGCGCAAACGGCATCAGGCACACTTGCCAGGCCGCCAGGTAGGCTGGCAGTTCCTCGTACTTTGCCTGGCCCATGTAGTGAATGTTCGGCTGCTTCGGCAGGCTTGCCGGATCGATCTTGACCACGGGCCCTACCATCACCAGCTGCCACTCCGGATGAGCATCGGCAATTTTGCCCAGCAGTTCGGTATCGAAGCGCTCGTCGATCACGCCGTAATAGCCCAGGCGTGGCTGGGGAAGCGCGTGTTGCGAAGGGTGCGCATGGGCCCGGTCGAGTGCCTGGGAAAAGTGGGCCACATCCACGCTGCTCGGGAAGCAATGGACGTTGGCGTTGCGTGCCCGTTTGGCTTGATACAGGCTGGGCCCGCCGGTAAACACGATGTCTGCCATATTGAGCAAGGCGCTCTCGCGCTGCAGCAGTTGCTTCGGCGCGTTCTTGAATGCGGACAATTCATCCATGCAGTCGTAGACAACCAGGCTTGGCTGGAACAATTGCAGCAGTGGCAGGGCCATGGGCGTATAGAACCACACGACTGGCTTGGCATTGACCGGCAGCAGGTTCACCAGCAAGGGCGCCAGCACGGCGATCTGGTCGTCATGGAAGCCAGGCGCGTGCACCGGCGTATGCGCCTGGATCACGGTCAGGTTCGGGCAGGGATCATAGGTTTTGAGGAAGCTCTCGCCCTCATGCATGATCGGCTCCTCGATCACAAGGATGCGGTAGAACTGCGCCAGCCGCGACAGCAGATGCTGGGGGCGCTGGTACACGAAGTCCCAGCGCAGATGGCAGAACACAACCATGATGGGCAGTGCATCGTTACCGGGTGCAATGGCCGAGTTCGCGGCTTGGGTTAGCTGGTTTTTCATGCTTTTTCCTTAGGTGAGGTTGCGCGTTGCCGCGTTAATTTCTTCGAGGGAGACTTTTGGGGTGCGGTCCGCCTTCAGCAATCCATTTGCTTCCTGGAAGGTGTCGGCGAACTGGGTATAGCAAAAGCCGCTGAACAGTAGCGTGGTGTTTGCCACTTCCAGCAGGCGTCGGTAATGGTCGATAAACGCGCTTTGCGAGTCAGCGCGCGAATAACCCCACGTGCCGGGCTCTTCGGTACCGCTGGCGTCGTAGGCAATACCGCCGAACTCGGTAAGCACGATCGGCTGGCCCCGATGGGGGAAACCATCGAGTGTCAGGATGCGCCCGGCCGGACGACGCTGGTCAAACAGGGTGCGCTGCGGTTCGGTGGTTTCGTAGCGAGAGCGTAGTTTTTCAGGGTCGGCGTCGTAATCGTGGATGCCGAGGATGTCGGTCGCCGAAGCTTCCCAGCCGTCGTTGCCAATTACCGGGCGTGTGCCGTCCAGCGTTTTGGTCAGGTGGTACAGCGCTTCGACGGCGTTGCGGTGGGCCTGGGTTGACGTCAGGTTGGGCACGCCCCACGACTCGTTGAACGGTACCCATACAATGATGCAAGGATGACTGTAGTCGCGGTCAATTGCTTCAGTCCATTCGCGCACGATGCGCGTGATGGCTTTTGGGCTGAAGCGATAGGCGGACGGCATTTCTTCCCATACCAGCAGGCCCAGTTTGTCGGCCCAGTACAGATAGCGCGGATCTTCGATCTTTTGATGCTTGCGCACGCCATTAAATCCCATGGCCTTGGCCAGCTCCACGTCCTTGCGGAGGGCATCGTCGGATGGCGCTGTCATCAGCGTATCTGGCCAGTAGCCCTGGTCAAGTACCAGCCGCAAGGGATAAGGCCTGCCGTTGAGCATGAAACGGTCACGGGTGATGGCGACCGAACGCAAGGCCGTGTAGGAGCGCACAGTGTCAAGAACCTTGCCCCGGTGGCGCAAGGTCAGCTCGGCCGAGAGCAGGGTGGGCCGTTCCGGGCTCCACAGCAACTCGTTACGCGAATCGTCAATCCCCGGATCGGACAGCGAGATCTTGCGGTTGGCCTCGTGGCCCAGAAGTTTGTAGTGATCGTCGGCAAGCAAGTTCTCGCCGTGCCAGATTTTCACTTCTACAAACAGGTCTTCCTTGATGACCCCGCCAGCAAAGATTTCGCAGCCGATTTCGAACACCTCGAAAATCGGCGTCCACTTCAACTTCTGGATGTAGGTGGTGGCCACACGCTCGATCCACACGGTTTGCCAGATGCCGGTGGTACGGGGATACCAGATGGAATGGGGATCGGGCAACCAGTCCTGCTTGCCGCGCGGCTTGGCCAGATCGTGCGGATCATCAAGCGCGTGCACGACGATGGTCTGGCTTCCCTCCGCCCTGAGTGCGTTGGTAATATCGGCCGAGAAAGGCGTATGTCCGCCTTCGTGTTCGGCCACCAGGTCGCCGTTCACCCACACGCGGGCTGCGTAGTCCACAGCGCCCAGGTGCAGGATCACGCTGCCGTCGCCTGGCGCCACATCGAACTGGCGCCGGTACCATACGGCACGGTGAAACCCCTGGTCGCCGATTCCGCTCGCCGTGGACTCGGGTGCGAACGGCACCGTGATTTTCTTGTCCCATACGATGGCGTCGTCGGGTGTCCGGTAACGCAGGTCGTCGTCAAAGGCGAAATCCCACTCGCCATTCAGGGACTGCCAATTGTCACGTACGAGCTGGGGGCGGGGATATTCAAATTGGCTCACGTGTTGGTCCTTGTCTGGTCTGGCTGCGGCATCAGCAGGCGTCCTCTGCGGCCGGCAGCGTTGTATTTGGAAAGAACTTCGGCACCTGCGGCAGCGGCGGAACCGCTCTCGCACAGGGCGACACAGGCGCCCCCGAAGCCGGCGCCCGTGAGGCGCGCGCCGAGTACGCCGGGCGTGGCACGCATCAAGTCACACAGGATGTCCAGTTCGACGATCGATACTTCGTAGTCGTCGCGCAGGCTGGCATGTGACTCGTTCATCAACTGGCCGAACTCCGCGCCGCTGCAGCCGGCCGCCGCGCGCGATGTGCGTGCGTTTTCAAAAAACACGTGGCGCGCCCGCCTGCGGTAGGGTTCGTCAACACGGTCCAGCATGCTTGCATCCTGCAGGTCGCGCAGCGATGTCAGCCCCATGGCCCTGGCGGCTGTCATGCACTCGGCCCGCCGCTCGTTGTATTTGGATGCCGCAAGCGTGCGCGCCACGCCACTGTCGATGACCAGCACTTCGCAATCGGGCGGCAGGGAGAGAACCGAGCTTTCCAGCGAGCGTGTGTCCAGGAATAACATGTGCGATTCGTCGCACAGGCTGGACGCCATCTGGTCCATGATTCCGCACTGCACGCCGGCAAACGTGATCTCCGCTTGCTGCGCCAGCTTGGCGATCTCGATGTCATCGAGCGGCAGTTTCAGCATCGTGCGCAGGGCACGCAGGGTGGCTACCTCCAGTGCGGCGCTTGAAGATAGTCCCGCGCCTACCGGCACCGTGGATCGCACATAAATGCGCAGTGGCGGGATGGTGTGGCCGGCTTGCTCAAGCATGCGGATGCAGCCCTCGATATATCTGCCAAACCCGGAAGCGAGACGGCCGCGCTTTCCCAATACCACCGTGTCGTCCATTTCTTCCGAATGGAAATGAAAGGCGTCGTCTTTGCTGGGCGCGACGGCTACATGGGTTCGCATCGGCGTGGCAATGGGCAAGACGAAGCCGTCGTTGTAGTCGGTATGCTCGCCAAGCAGATTCACGCGCCCCGGCGCGGACGCCTCTATCGGCGTGCTCGACTCAAAAAATTTTTCGAAATTCA
>DASWMN010000392.1:0-10783 GCA_036399735.1 Telluria sp.
GTCTTGCCTGAAATAATTGCAATCGTTGGGCGGTGCCGGGACGCGCGCCCGCCCTGCCCGCCGGCGGGCTATCAACCGATTAGCTGAAACGCAGGGCTCCGACCAGCAAAGTTTTATGCAGCCAGGATAATTCCCGTGCAATTCAGGAATACAATTGATCTGCAACCAGGGAAAACACCGACATGCGCGCGGCCCATATTGTATTTACATTTGTACTGTTAGCAGTGGCAGAACATGCGAGGGGCGCGTGCACGCCCCTGCGTGTCGGTTACGTCAATCAGCACCGGCCACCCTACTTTCTTGGCAACGGCAGCGCCGAAGCCCATCCGCCAGGCGCGTCTGTCGAGCTGATCCGCGAAATCGCGGCCGCAGCCGGCTGTACCATCATTTCAGTGCGCTTGCCCCCGCTGCGCCTGCGCAATGCCCTGGTCAGCGGGGAGATCGACGCGACGCTGATGAATGCGAAAGACAGCGATAGCGGCACCTTCGCACTGCCGCTCGATCAGGGCGGAAAACTCGACCCGGCCCGCGCGGTCAAAATGTATACCGTGGTATTCGTCCGGGCGGTGGACAAGATCGCGCCCGATACCGACCCGCGCCTGTATTTCTTGTCACACCGTCTGGGTAGCAACAACGGCGCCTCGCTGGCCGAACAACTGCGCCAAGAAGGTTTCCGGGTCGACGATGGGGCCCATGACGGCGAGCGCAACCTGGAGAAACTGGCGCGCGGACGTATCGACGGCTATGCGGCGACCATGGTGTCGCCGACGCTGATGGATGCCTCGGTCGCGGAAAAATTTGGCGAACGGCTGGTACGCCTGAAGATTCCCTTGCGTATGCATCATTTCTGGCTTGGGTTCACCAAGCCGTATTACGCCGGCAATCGCGAGGCGGTGGAGACGATGTGGGCATGGATGGGAGACCATGCAGACCGGCGTTTCGCCTGGCAGGTCGAGCAATATGCCAAATTGCCCTTGCGCCCACCTGGTGAAAAGCCAGGGCCTTAGCGGGGCCGTGATGCATCGCTAGGCGGGTGCGTTGCGGTACGTTTTAGCGCTCCACATCACCCCCCCTTGTCCGTCCCCCCCGCGTTCGCCGCGCGTTCCCGGGCGCGCCAGCGCGCCTTTCGGGGCGACGGCGTGCTGCCCGCCATCAGCATGAGAAGTGAGCAAGGGATACAGCTCCAGCGCGTTCAGCCGTAGTTTCCCACTGCCTTTGGCCCAGCCACCCAGGCCGAAAGAAAGCCGCACTGGCGCGCCTGCGGCCTGGCCAGGCAGGATCACGAAATATTCATCCTTCGCCGAATAGCTTCCTGCCATCAGGTCAAAGATGGGTTTAAAACCATGCACGGACAAATGTGCGGCGCGCGGCGCAGTCCCCGCAATCGCCCCGTCAAAACTCGCACGCACCAGGGTCGGCCCATCGATCTGCAACTCCTGGGTGTGGAAGCCCATGTCCGCTGCCTCGCGACTCTCGATCGTCGGCACATTATTGTCCACGCTGACGACCGCTCCTTGCTGCCCACCGTACACAGACCATTGCCATGCAGTGGCCGGATTCGCATTGGCATTCCCGCCCGGCACGGCGACCAGCCCGCGCGCGCTGTTGACGGCGATAACGTAGCCGCGTTTTACCAGCTCTGCAGCGAGTTCGTTCGGCCTGCGCGCGGAATCGATCAGCACGGCGATCACATCCCATTCCTTGCTGTCTGCCGCAGCGAGCAATTCCGCGCTACCGCTGACCAAACTCAGCCGTGTTGGCAGCAAGAATGGATCGAGCCTGTTGCCCGGTCCCACCAGCGCCAGCGCCCTCAGGGACGCGACGGCGGCCGGCGCGGGAAGCTGCGCAGCCGGCTGCACCGCCGCTGCAGCGCCGACAGGCTGCTCAAGTGCGTATTCGGCGAATCCGTAACCGTCCGACAAAAGGTTGTAATCGACGATCTGCAATACGACGACGTCACTTGCGCGGATGTCGTTCCATACCTGACGGCGAGTCAGGGCAGGATCGGAATCGACGCCATGGGTGCTCTGCAAACCTGCGCTATCGTATTGGTCGCGCACGCGGAAATAGCCGGAGGTCACCGCTCTGGAAAATGCGTTCGCCTCGCGCAAGGGGCCGATAATCTGGTCAGCAAAGCTGTCGCTGACAAACACCATCGACGGCCGCCACGCCTGCCCCGGCGCCGCATGCACACTCGGATACGGCACGGCACCGGCCAGACCTGCGTCCGACCACATGTTCAACAGGCCCAGGCCGTCGGCATCGGCGCCGGTGGGCGCCTCGTAACGTGGAATCCCACAACCAAACGGCGCCATATCGGGATGACGACGGCGCACATGGTCCAGGACTTGTTGCGCGATGACGCAGCCGGCATACACGTTCCAGTGCAAACCGGAGGCCGGATGGGTGGACAGGCCGGTCCGGGCACGGAAGGCGCGCAGCACCGGAGCACCATCGACGACATTGACGCCTGCCTGTTTCAGTGCACGGCCAAAACTGGCGGCGTGCTCGAAGCGCTGTTCGCCTTTTCCGGCAACATAGCGCGCGCTCAGCTGCTCGGGGTACACATACGGCTTGCTCGCTGCAATGACGACGATAAAATCCTTGCCTTGCGCCTCCAGCCGCGCCTGCACCTCGCGCAGCTTGGTTGCCGTCGCTTGGTAGCGCTTTTGTAATTGCCCGGCCTCATTCACTTCCTTGCTCAGATGCTCAAGCGACATCGCGCTGTACAGGCCAGCGGTCGGGCTGGAATACAGCCGCAGCCGGGGCATTTCACGGAACAGGCGGAAAGCGGCCTCGTTAAAGGAACGGATCAGTTCAATCCGAAACCCAAAGTGCACATCGTAATACCGTTCCGCCCAGCCTTGCCATTGTTTGCCGACCACGGTCGCACGCGTAAGGGCTGGCCGCGGCGGGATTTTGTCGACATAGCCGTACAGCTTGTTCGACGTCGGCGCCATGAGCAGCCAGGCCACCGTGGGCACTGTCAGCAGTGCAACGAGGATGAACGAATAAACCATGCCAAGACGTTTAGTCATCGCGCACTCTCAGAAACGGAAATACAGGAATGGAACATATTCAGCACTGGCGATCGCCGCGGCCGAGATCAGCACCAGCGACAAAGTCAGCAGAAACTGGGCGCTGACAGCGCCTGCGCCGTCGATGACCATCTTGTCGGACCATGCCGCGGTCAGCGCGGCGGGCGCGCCGCCTTTCCAGCGTGGCAACTTGACGCAGGCAATCAAAGCGCCCAGCAAAATCATCGCCAGTTCGCGGTTGCCAAACATGAGTCCCCATGGCGTCGTGCTCTGTGGACCCGGCTCACTGACACCGAACATGGCGGCGAGGTATTGCCCCGCGTGGCCGATGGTCGGCGAACGGAACAGCACCCAGCCGACCATTACGATCAGCATCGTGAAGAGCCAGCGCACGGCCGTGGGCACCGCGATCGTCCCCAGCCGGCTGGACAGCAGCGCGCGTTCGATGCACAGGAAGGTGCCGTAATAGGCGCCCCAGGCGACAAACGTCCAGTTGGCGCCGTGCCAGATGCCCGACACCACAAACACGATCCACAAATTGACATAGGTGCGCGCGGGCGAAGCCCGGTTGCCGCCCAGCGGAATATACAGATACTGCTTCATCCAGCTCGACAGCGAAATGTGCCAGCGACGCCAGAAATCGGTGACGCTGAGCGCCGTGTAGGGGCGATTGAAGTTCTCGGGAAAGCGGAAACCCATCATCCGGCCCAGACCGATGGCCATATCCGAATAGCCCGAGAAGTCAAAATACAGCTGCAGGGTGTAAGCCGCGATGCCTCCCCATGCAAACAATGGCGACAGGCCGTCCGCCGGAAGGCCGAAGATCCGGTCTGCCACGATACCGAGTGGATCGGCCAGCAGCAGCTTCTTTGCCAGTCCGAAGGCAAAGCGGTTGAATCCCGTCAGGAAGCCTTCAGCGCTGTGCTCGCGTGAGCGAATCTGCTGGCCGATGTCGTGATAACGGATAATCGGGCCCGCAATCAGCTGCGGGAACAGGAAAATGTACAAGGCGCAGTCGAGAAAGCCGCGTGGCGGCACAGCGCGTCCCTTGTAACTGTCAACCAGGTAGCTGATCCGGTGGAAGGTAATGAAGGAAATGCCAAGCAAGAGCGGAATATGTGGCGGTTCCAGGTGCACATGGTGCAAAAATTCGAACGGCTGAATCAAGCTGGTGACAATGAAGTCCAGATATTTGGAAAACACCAGTGCTGCAATATTCAGCACGATCGCCGCCGTCAGGAGCCATTTCTTTTTCCGCGGCCCCGCCTTGCCATGCGGTGCGATGACCAGGGACACGCAGTAATCGATCAGGGTCCCGGCCAGCAGAACCAGCACATAGATGGGCTCACCCCAGGCGAAAAACAGGACGCTGGCGGCCAGCGCAATAATGTTGCGGCCTTCAGTGCGCGAGGAAAACGTGTAGTACGCCAGCAAAAACAGCGGCAAGAAGATAAAGAGGAAGATTGGTGCCGTAAAAAGCATAGGTGCCCAGCGGAAAGCGATTGCGACATTGGAAGCAGGCGTCATTGCTGACCTGTTCGCATCCGGCCGCCGGTCCGGACGCGGCAACCAGGATAGTTGCCCAAACCTAAAATTATACCGGTTAGATAAAGTGCGCGACAAGGCGCCGGCAAAATTTGCTTGAATTATGTGCAATCGAGTGCAGAGGGGACTCGCCCTGGGGCGAAACATCGAACCGTCGCCGCGCCTCGCAGAAGAAAGGCCAGACCAGCGTCCATGGAGCCAGCTCGAACTCGTTCCTGGCGGCGCGGCTGGCATTGCCGGGAACGGCAACGCGCGTTCGAACACGTCGCGCGCCCTGATCGCTTTTCCCCGGATGCCCGACTCCCCGGCCAACAGTGGCTGTCGGACCGGTACACCGTCAAGGGATGCGGGCGATGACCTTGACCTCGAAATCGAATCCCGCGAGCCAGTTGACGCCCACCGCGGTCCAATTGGGATACGGGGCATTCGGGAAAACTTCGTTTTTCACTTTCATGAACGTTTCAAACTGGTTTTGTGGATCGGTATGAAAGGTCGTCACGTCGACAATGTCATCAACACTGCATCCGCCTGCTTCCAGAACCGCCTTGAGATTCGCAAAAGCCAGACGGACCTGGGACTCGAAGTCCGGTTCCGGTGAACCGTCCGTTCGACCGCCAACCTGGCCGGATACGAACAGAAGATCCTGCGATCGGATGGCTGCGGAATAGCGGTGCAAATCGTAAAGGTCTTGCCGGCCGGCGGGAAAAACTGCGTCGCGCACACTCATGGTGTTGCTCCTTTGTTGAAGAAGCAAGCACTGTAGCTGACTATGTTGTTAGGATAAACTCATGAATCCTTGCAACACTGTTTGCAGATTACGACCAATCACGAGAGGCGGCACGTGGACCGATTCGAAGGCATGCGGGCATTTGTCCGCGTAGTGGAGGCAGGCAGCTTTACCAAAGCGGCGCAGTCCCTGGGCATCAGCCGCACCTTGGTGAGCCAGTTGATACAGCAGCTGGAGGCTCACCTGCGTAGCAAATTGCTGAATCGGACCACGCGAAAAGTCAACGTGACGATCGATGGCGCCGCCTACTACGCACGCGTGGTGCGCCTGCTGGCGGAACTTGAAGATATCGAAAGTACGCTGCCCGGGGCGTCGGCCACGCCGCGCGGCCTGCTGCGCATTGACGTTCCCAGTCCGATTGCCAACATGGTGCTGGTACCTGCACTGCCCGCCTTCCTTGCCCGCTACCCCGACATTCAGTTTGACCTGGGCGCGAGCGACCGGAAGGTCGACCTGATCGGCGACAGCGTCGACTGCGTTGTGCGCGGCGGTGAGATCACGGACGGATCGCTGGTGGCACGCCGTATCTGTGATTTGCATTTGGGCGTGTACGCGGCACCCGCCTACCTCGCGCAGGCGGGCACACCCGCGCATCCTGAGGAACTGCACGATGCGCGCCATCGCATCGTCCGCTACGGCTGGAGCAGCCCGCTGCCATACGTCTTGTCCAAGGGCGCCGAGCGGATCACGATCGAAGGACGCCACGCCTTGGCGACCGACGATGGAAACACATATCTGACTGCCGGGCTGGCAGGATTGGGCGTGTTGTGGCTGCCTGAATACATGGCGAGAAAATACGCGGCGAACGGCGAGCTGGTAGCGCTGTTCGCGGATTGGCAGATTGATCCGATGCCGCTGTATGTGGCGTATCCGTCCAATCGCTACGTCAGCAAACAGTTGCGTGTGTTCATCGACTGGATGATCGAACTGATGGCGCCGCAAGCACAGCCTGCGCCGTAAATGTTCACAACATGGTTGTTGCGATTCCCACGCGGCCGGCAGTGCCGCTTGGGCGCTGACCGGCCCGACAGCGGACTGGCGGCGACACCAGGTACCGCGTTGCGCCGCCCCTAGAGCAGATCCAGCCTGGCTGGCAGTTCGCGCAACATTGCTTCGCGGGCGCGGGCCCCACCCATGGCGGATTTCTGTTTTTCATCCAGCACCAGGCGGGCAAATACCACCGTGCGCCCGCTCTTCTTCACCCAACCGACATACCAGCCGTACTGACGGGTTTCGTCATCGCCACCGTCGGGCAGCAGCGCCGACGCGGTACCGGTCTTGCCGAACAGTTCCCAACCATTGACCAGTGTTTGCCGGGGCATGATGCGCTCCGTCATTGCATACGCGCTGGCGGACAGCGGCAGTTCGCGGTTCGCCACCTTGCGCAGGAAGCCCACTTGCTCGAGGGGCGAAATGCGCAGGCTGGAGCCGATCCACGATTGCGTCAGGCCGTTTTCCTTGCCGGGGTCGCCGCTCAAGTCCAGGTTGCCGTAACCGAATCCTTGCACATACTGCCGGAAGCGCGCCGCGCCCAGGCCGCCAGTGACTTGCTGGGCGTACCAGACGACCGAGTTTTGCAGCCAGCTGCTGGGGTCCGTGTCCGCACGCCAGGAGGCAATATAGCTGGGGTAGCCTTCCTTGAACGGCAGCACGGGCGCGTGTTCACTTTGCAGGATGCCGCTGTCAAACCCCATCAGGGCGATCGGAATATTAAAGGTCGATGCGGGCGTGACGCGCTCGTCGCAGTGGCCCTCGCGCGACAACAGCGTGCCAGTGGCGGCATCAAGCAGCACGGTGCAACTGAACGGCGCCTGCGACGCCACAGGGGCAATGCGCCAGGCCAGCGCAGGCTGGAAGGCCAGCGTGCCGGCAAACACGCATGCCAAGGCGGCGATAGCTGCAACGCGCGCAGCCTGCGTGCGCCGCCCGCGCGTGCGCGACGGGTCGCGGATCAGGAGGATACGCGCCGCCTCGGTGCCGGCGGACACCCCGCCGAACGCCAGCGCTCTGTTGGGCGTTGCGTGCTGCAGGCGCAGTTGCGCCACCAGCGCGGCCGCGTAGGCTTTGCGCTGCGCCGCTGGCCGGCCGCGCAGCACGTCGCGGTCGCACCCCAGTTCCTGGGCCCACGACAGGCTGCTGCCCAGCAGGCGCATGAAAGGGTTGAACCAGAGTAGCGTTTGCAGCACGACGCCCAGGCTCATCCAGTGCAAGTCACGCCGGCGCCAGTGGGTCAGCTCGTGCTCGACGATGAGCTGCTGCTGCCCTGCATCGAAGCTGCGCAGATGCCGCGGCAGCAGCAAGCATGGTTTGACCAGGCCGAACAGCATGGGCGAAATTGGTGCATCGACTTCCACCATCACAGGCGTGCACGCTGGCGACGGCAGGCGCTTGCCAGCGCTTGCCAGGCGGTTCAGCATGCGGCGCGCTTGCACCAGCTGGAATACCGCGTAGCCAAGACCAGCCAGGTAAGCCAGCAGCCAGACGCGCGCGGCCAAGGTCAGCCAGGAAAGCGGATGGGCCTGCGCGGTGGCGCCCGACGCCAGCGCTTCAGTGGCGGGCGGCGCATCACTGGGCAGCGCCGCGGCACTGTTCTGCCCCAACTCAGGCAGCTCGATGGGCGGCACCAGGCGCAGGGCTTCGCTATGCGGCAGCAAAATCACCAGAAATGCCGCCACCACAGTGGCCTGACCCAGCAGCCAGGTGGAACGCTGCAAGGCGACGCCGGGCACGCGGCGCAGCAGCGCCGTCACAGCCCATACGCTCAGCCCGATGCCCAGGCAGCCCGCGCTGGCCAGCATGAAACGCAGCGGTAGCTGGTCAAGCAACTGGGCAAAGCCGGTCATGCCGCACCTTTGTCGTCCGGCCAGTCGTGCAGCAACTGCTCCAGCTGGGCAAGTTCCGCGTCGTCCACCAGTTTACTGCCGGTGAACATGTTGACCGGCAGTGGCGCGTCCATTTCCATGACCCGTTTCGCGAAGTCGTGTGCGAAGGCGGCCAGCGTGCCGACCTTTTCCAGCGCGGCTTCGTAGACCTGCACCCCGTGCCGCGTTTGCTGATGCACGGAACCTTTTTCGAGCATGCGTTCCAGCGTCTTGCGGGTGGAAGAATAAGACCAGCCCAGTTCAGATTCAACCTGGTCGTGGATTTCGCGTGCGCTCAGCGGCCACTGCTTCCACAGCGCCTTGAGGATGGCCAGTTCGGAGATCGAGGGAATTGTCATGGCGGCCATTGTGCATGGGTTTGCGACAGCTGTCACCAGCAATAAGTTATTTGACACATATGCGACATATGTCGCATTATTGTTACGACCGTCGCAATTCGCGACTTCAATGAGGAAAAACATGACATTGCACTCTATCGGCATCGCGGCGCTGGCCGGCCTGGCCGCTCTGGCGGCTGCCCCTGCACTGCACGCCGCTGAAATCTGCACTGCCATTGCCGACGCTGCCACCGGCAAGGTGTTGCTAGCGCGCGGTGACTGCGAGCGGCAAGTGACGCCCGCCTCCACCTTCAAGATTCCCCTGAGTCTGATGGGATATGACGCCGGCGTTTTAAAGGACGCGCACACGCCCGAACTACCGTTTCGCCCTGGCTATGTCGACTGGCGCCCCAGCTGGCGCAGCGCGACCACACCAGCCAAATGGATGAGCGAGTCGGTGGTCTGGTATTCGCAGCAGCTCACGCAAGTGCTGGGCAAGGCCCGCTTTGCCGCCTACACCGAGCGCTTTGAATACGGCAACGGCGACGTGGCGGGCGACGCCACACACGATGGCTTGAGCGCGTCCTGGCTGGAATCGTCACTGCGCATTTCGCCACTGGGCCAGCTGACCTTCCTCGGCAAGCTGGTCAACCGCAAGCTCGGGGTCAGCGAATACGCCTACACCATGACGGCGCAACTCACGCAGTGCGGCCAGGCACCTGAGGGATGGCGCATCAACGGCAAGACCGGCTCCGGCTCGGGTTACGGCTGGTATGTGGGCTGGGCGTCCAGAGGCAGCGGCAGCGCGGCGCGCGCCTACGTGTTTGCACGCCTGATCCAGAAAGAAGCAACGCAGTCGCCAGAGGTAGCGGCTGGCATACTGGCGCGCGATGGCCTGATCGGCGAGCTTCCCAGCCTGCTCAACGCCATCGCGATGGAACAGGCGATTACCCCGCTGATGCAAAAACACGCGGTCCCGGGCATGGCCGTCGCGCTGAGCGTGGACGGCAAGCACTACTTCCACCATGCCGGACTCGCCTCGAAGGAGACCGGCCAGGCGGTCGGTAGCGAAACCCTGTTCGAACTCGGTTCGCTCGGCAAAACCTTTACGGCAACCCTGGCGACCTATGCACAGGCGCAGGGCAAGCTGGCCCTGACGGATGCTGTCAGCCGCCATGTACCCGAGCTGCGCGGCAGCAGTTTCGACAAGATCACCCTGATGCACCTGGGGACCAACACGGCCGGCGACTTCCCCTTGCAAGTGCCGCAGGAAATCAAGAGCGATGACGCCTTGATGGCGTATTACCGGAATTGGAAGAGCAGCCATCCGGCCGGCAGCCACCGTACCTATTCCAATCTTGGCATCGGCCTGCTGTCGATTGCCACCGCACGCAGCCTGGGCGTGCCTTACGTGGACGCGGTCGAAAAGACGCTGTTGCCTGCGCTGGGCCTGCGCCACACCTTCATCCGGGTGCCTGCCGGGCAAATGGCGCAATATGCGCAAGGCTATAACGATGATGGCGCGCCGGTGCGAGTCAATCCCGGCGTGCTGGCCGAGGAAGCCTATGGGGTAAAGAGCACTGCCAGCGACGTGCTGCATTTTTTGGATGCCAATATGGGACTGGTGAGGCTCGATACCACACTGGCAGGCGCCGTCGCAAAAACGCATACGGCTTACTTCAAGGCAGGCGCCCTCACGCAAGACCTGGTCTGGGAGCAGTACCCCGCCGAGGGCGGCGTGACGCAGCTGCTGGCCGGTATCGCCACGAAGATGTCGCGCCAATCCCAGCCCGCCATCGGCGTCGATCCGGCAGCGCCAGCGCAAGCGGACGTGTGGTTGCACAAGACCGGGGGAACGGACGGCTTCAGCGCCTATGCCTTGTTTAACCCGGCGCGCAAGGTGGGCATTGTCCTGCTGTCGAACCGTTATGTGCCAAGCGACGAGCGCGTGAACACGGCATGGCGCTTGCTGAACCAGCTGGCACCCGCCGCGCCCTGAAGCAGGATGCATCAGCTTGCGGACAAGAACGGCCAGTGCGCATGTGAAGCGTGCGCACTGCGCTGCGGGATGGCGCAGCCAATCCCGCGCTCGCCAGTCTCACTCGACCAGGCGCAGTGCCGTGGGCGGCAAAATCCCCTCGCGCGAGGCCAGCGCCGCTTCCACCTTGCCGTCAACGACACCATAGTTCAGGACGGCCGGGCGCGTGCCCGCAG
>DASWMN010000393.1:0-10089 GCA_036399735.1 Telluria sp.
CGCTGCGTGCCTTTGCGTGGCTGCAGCGCGCCGCCGAGCAGGGCGACCGCGACGCCCAGTTCAGCCTGGGCGTGATGCTGGCCAATGGCCAGGGCGTCGAACAGGATGAGGCGGCCGCCATGGCCTGGTACCTGCGCTCGGCCGAGCAGAATCACGTGCTGGCGCAGTACAACCTGGGCAGCATGTACGCGAATGGCCGGGGAGCGCCGCGCGACGCGCTGCGCGCCCTCGAGTGGTACCGGCGCGCAGCAGACCAGGGAGCGCCCAACGCCCAGTTCAACCTGGGCGTTATTTATGCAACCGGCCAGGGCGTGCCCAAGGATGAAGGCCAGGCCGCGCGCTGGTACCGGTTGGCGGCGGAGCAGGGCGACGCCAGCGCCCAGAACAATCTGGGCGTGATGTACGCCAACGGCCAGGGCGTGGCGCAGGACGATGCACTGGCCGTGTTCTGGTACGGCCAGGCCGCCGAACAGGGGCACGCGCTGGCGCAGTACAACCTGGGCGGCATGTACAGCAGCGGCCGCGGCGTGCCGCGCGACAGTGTGCGCGCCTACATGTGGATGCTGCTCGCGGCCGATGCCGGCGACCAAACCGCCAGCGCCAACAAGAGCATCGTCGCGCGGCGCCTCACGCCCGCCGAGATCGGCTGCGCGCTCGATCTCTCGCGCCAGTGGCAATTGACGCATTTGCAACGGACGCAGGCGGTGCCAGGGCGCAAGCCCTGATGCCAGGGCCAGCGTGGCACCTGCACCTTATTGTCTGTGCGATATCGACGCCGCACGCACGCCTGAAAACGCGTGCCGCAATCTGACGGCAGACGCTACAATAGGTTTGCCGAGAGCAACTATGTCCGGCCTGTTCCCACATTCCCGGTCGTGCTCATGGAAAAATTCCTTCGTTGTATGTCACTCTGTGTGGCCGCCGGCATCAGCGCCACGGCCGCCGCCACGGGCGTCACGGTGCAGGTCACCGACAGCGCAGGCAAGCCGCTGGCCGACGCCGTGGTGGTGGTCGATCCCGAGGCTGGCGCGGTCCTGTCAAAAAACCGGCGCCCGGCCCAGATCGAACAGCGTGGTCTGAAGTTCATTCCACTGGTGAGCGTGATCCAGACCGGCAGCACGGTGTCGTTTCCCAACAACGACAAGGTCAAGCACCACATCTATTCTTTTTCCCCCGCCAAGAAGTTCGACCAGAAGCTGTACTCGGGTGTGGCCGCCGCGCCACAGGTATTCGACCAGGCTGGCCTGGTCGTCATCGGCTGCAACATCCATGACCGCATGGTCGCCTACATCAAGGTGGTCGATTCGCCCTTTTTTGCCCGCACAGATGCTGCCGGCATGGTCAGCATCGAGGTGCCCGGGGCCGGCAAATACACGGTCTCGGCCTGGCATTTCGACATGAGCGGCAGCGTGCCCGAGCAGGCCCTGGCGCTGAAGGCCGATGGCACGCCGGCGCTGGCCTTCAAGCTGGCCATGAAGCCGCCGGCAGCGGACACCGAGGCGGGTTACTGACGTGCGTCTGAATCCCTTCAAGAGTCTGGAAGGACGGATTGCGTCCCTGTTCCTGGTGCTGCTGATCGTGGTGCAGGTGGTCGGCCTGCTGGTCATCGAACGCGGCATCGACGCCAATGCGCGCGCCTCCATCAGTGCCGAACTGGTCAACGGTGAAAAAGTCTTCCGCAAGCTGGTCGAGCAAAGCGCCCAGCAGCATCGCTTCAGCGCCCAGATTCTCGCGCGCGACACCGCCTTTGTGGCGGCCATCGGCAATGGCGGCGAGGATGAACGCGCCACCATCGAATCGGCGCTCGACAACAGCGCGCGCCGCGCGCGCGCCGATCTCACCATGCTCATTGGCGGCGACGGCAAGCTCATGGTCTCGAGCGGCATGGCCAGCGCCGGCGCGCTGGAAGAACTCGTGCGCGGCTTGCTGGAACGGGCCGACCGCGAGAACGGCGCGCAGGCGATCGCCGTGGTCGATCAGAAGCCGGTGCAGATCGTGGTCATGCCGGTCAAGGCGCCGGTGACGATTGCCTGGATCGTGATGGGCTTTGTGATCGACCGCCAGATTGCGCTCGACATGCGCGCCATTTCCGCGCTCGACGTGGCGCTGCTGACGCGCGACAAGGACGGTGCCTGGGTCGCGGCCGAGTCGACCCTGGCGCCCCAGTTTCTGGCCAAGCTGGGATCGGACCTGAAACCGGTGCCGGACAAGCCGCTGGGCGCCTTCGATCTCGATATCAACGGCAGCCGCTACAGCGCGCGCATGCTCCCCATCGGCCACAACGGCGCGCACGACGCGCGCGTGCTGCTGGCCCAGTCGATCGATGCCGCCACCGAACAGTATTCCCGCCTCGAACGGACCCTGGTCGGCCTGACCCTGCTGGGCATCCTGGTGGCCAGCGTGGCGGCGGTGCTCACGGCCAAGCGCATCGCGCTGCCCCTGCGCGAACTGGCCCGCACCGCGCGCCGGCTCGAGCGGGGCGACTATCGCGGCCAGATCGCCGTGCGCGGCGACGATGAAGTCGGCGCCCTGGCCAAGGCGTTCGACAGCATGCGCGACGGGATCGCGCGGCGCGAAAAGGAAATCCGCCGCCTGGCCTACTGGGACCAGCTGACCAACCTGCCGAACCGGGCCCAGTTCGTGCTGATGCTCGACGAGGCGCTGGAACAGGCGCGCAAGGACGATCATGCGCTGTTCGTCCTGATGCTTGACCTGGACCGCTTCAAGCATGTGAACGACGTGATGGGGCACAGCTTTGGCGACGACCTGCTGCGCCAGGTGGCCGAGCGCCTGCGCCTGCGCATGCCGGACCTGCATCCGGCGGCGAAACTGGCGCGTCTGGGCGGCGATGAATTTGCCGTGATGCTGCCCGACTGCACTGTGGCGCTGGCGCAGCGGGTGGCCGCGGCACTCTTGCAGACGCTGGAACTGCCGCTGTCGCTGGAAGACCAGACGGTCGACATCGGCGCCGGCCTGGGCATCGCCGGCTTCCCGCACGCGGGCCAGAGCGCCGAAGAATTGCTGTCGATGGCGGAAGTGGCCATGTACCAGGCCAAGCAGCGCAACGATGGCGCGATTGTGTACGAGCCGTCGATGGACACGGCCAGCGCCAAGAGCCTGGGCTTGCTCACCGAACTGCGCAACGGCATCGAGCGCGGCGAGTTCCGCCTGCATCTGCAGCCCAAGCTGCGCCTCGATACGGGCGAAGTGATCGGCGCGGAAGCGCTGGTGCGCTGGCAGCATCCGGAGCGCGGCAATGTCTTCCCGGACGACTTTATTCCGTTTGCCGAACAGACCGGCTTTATCCGCGTGCTGACACGCTGGGTACTCGACCGCTCGGCGGCGCTGTGCAGCGAACTGGCGGGGCAGGGCATCGACCTGAAATTCTCGGTCAACCTGTCCACGCGCGATCTGATGGACCAGAACCTGCCCGAAAAATTCGGCGAAATTCTGGCGCGCCACCGCCTGTCGCCGGCCTCGTTCTGCCTCGAGATTACCGAGAGCGCCATCATGGACGATCCGGTCCGGGCCCAGACCACGCTCGAGCGCCTGCATGCCATGGGGGTGGAGCTGTCGATTGACGATTTCGGCACCGGCTACTCCTCGCTGGCCTACCTGAAGCGCCTGCCGGTCGACGAACTCAAGATTGACAAGTCCTTTGTGCTGAACATGGAAAATGACGTGGGCGACACCAAGATCGTGCGCTCGACCATCGACCTGGGCCACAACATGGGCTTGCGCGTGGTGGCCGAGGGCATCGAAAGCGAAGCGGTCTGGCGCCTGCTGGCCGCGCTCGGCTGCGACCAGGGCCAGGGTTATTTCATGAGCCGCCCGATCCCAGGCGAGCAAATGGCGGCCTTTATCGCCAGCTGGGTCCCGCCCCGCAAATCCCCGTTGCCGTACGAGGCATCCGTCAGCTGAACGTATGTATATGGCAAGCTTGCATCGATTCGCGCTATGATCTCCTGCGGCAACCTCCTGTCGGCTGCGCCGTGACCCGGCCTGGCGACCTCGACTCTTTACCGAAAGACCCTTTTCCATGCAAATGAAACATGCATCCCTGGCCTTCAGCCTGCTCGCCCTGTTTGGTGCGAACGCGATGGCACAGACCTGCCCGGCCGGCGTCGCGCCGCTGAACTATCCCGTGACCAAAAAGGTCGAACAGACCGACGTGTATCACGGCACCACCATTGCCGATCCTTACCGCTGGCTGGAAGACGCCAACAGCGAGGAAACGCGCCTGTGGGTCGAGGCACAGAACAAGGTCACGCAATCGGTGCTGGGCCAGATCCCCGAGCGCGAGGCGATCAAGGCGCGCCTGACCAAACTCTGGAACTACGAACGCTACAGCGTGCCCTACCAGGAAGGCGGCCGCTATTTCTACAGCCGTAACGACGGCCTGCAAAACCAGGCCGTGCTGTACACCATGAAGTCCCTGTCCGACGCGCCGCGTTTGCTGCTGGACCCGAATACCCTGGCGGCCGACGGCACCGTCGCGCTGGCCGGTTCGGCCGTCAGCCCGGACGGCAAATACCTCGCTTACGGCACCGCCGCTTCCGGCTCCGACTGGAACGAGTGGAAAGTACGTGACATCGAGACCGGCAAGGACCTGGACGACCACCTGAAATGGGTCAAGTTCTCCGGTGCGTCCTGGACCCCGGATGGCAAGGGCTTCTTCTACAGCCGCTATGACGCGCCGGAAGAATCGGCCAAGCTGGCCGGCATCAACTACTTCCAGAAACTGTATTACCACCTGGTCGGTACCGACCAGAGCGCCGACGTGCTGGTGTATGACCGTCCGGACGAGAAGGAATGGGGCTTCGGCGGCCAGGTCAGCGATGATGGCAAGTACCTGATCATCACCGCCACCAAGGGCACCGCCGCCAAGTACCGCATCTTCTACAAGGAACTGGGAAAACCGGGCGCCAAGGTGGTGCCGCTGATCGATGCCTTCGAAGCGTCCTACAGCTTTATCGACAATGATGGTCCGGTGTTCTACTTCAGCACCGACCGCAAGGCGCCGCGTTCGCGCGTGATTGCCATCGATACGCGCAAGCCGGCCGAAGCGAACTGGAAGCAGATCATTGCCGAAAGTGGCCAGACCCTGGTTGGGGCATCGATGATCAACAACCAGATCGTGGCCGAATACCTGGCCGACGCCCGCAGCGTGGTCAAGGTGGTTGACCGCAAGGGCAAGCTGGTGCGCGAGATCGCCTTGCCAGGCATCGGTTCGGTGGCCGGCTTCGGCGGCAAGCGCCGTTACACCGAGACCTTCTATTCCTTTACCGGCTTCACCAATCCGACCACGATCTATCGTCTGGACATGAAGACCGGCAAGAGCAGCGTGTTCCGCCAGCCCAAGGTCGACTTCGACCCGGGCGCCTATGAAACGCGCCAGCAGTTCTACACCAGCCGCGACGGCACCAGGGTGCCGATGTTCATCGTCTCGAAAAAAGGCTTGAAGCTCGACGGCAGCAACCCGACCTATCTGTACGGCTACGGCGGCTTCAACATTTCGCTGACCCCAAGCTTCTCTGCCGCCAACCTGGCCTGGATGGAAATGGGCGGCGTGTATGTGGTGGCCAATTTGCGTGGCGGCGGCGAGTACGGCGAGGCCTGGCATGAAGCCGGCACCAAGCTGCACAAGCAGAACGTGTTTGACGACTTCATCGGCGCGGCCGAATGGCTGATCGCCAACAAGGTCACCTCGCCAGCCAAACTGGCCATTGGTGGCGGCAGCAATGGCGGTCTGCTGGTGGGCGCGGCGCTGACCCAGCGTCCGGACCTGTTCGGCGCGGCGATCCCGCAGGTGGGCGTGCTGGACATGCTGCGCTTCCACAAGTTCACCATTGGCTGGGCCTGGACCTCGGACTACGGTTCGGCCGACAACGCCGACGAATTCAAGGCGCTGATCAAGTACTCGCCGCTGCATAACCTGAAGGCGGGCACCTGCTATCCGGCCACCATGATCACCACCGCCGACCATGACGACCGCGTGGTGCCGGCGCACAGCTTCAAGTTCGCCGCAGCCGCCCAGGCGGCCCAGGGGGGCGCGGCGCCCGTGATCATCCGCATCGACGTCAAGGCCGGCCATGGCGCCGGCAAGCCGACCGCGAAAGTGATCGAAGAAGCGGCTGACCGCTGGGGCTTCCTGAGCCGCGCGCTGAAGATGGGCGAGCCGGCCAAGGTGGCGACCAACTAAGCCGTTAAAGTATTGAAATGCACTACCGGACGTCGCCTTCAGGGCGACGTCTTGCTATCTGGTATCACTTTTCATGCGCGGGCGGCGACACTGGCGCCTCGTTCAAGAAAAGGATCGTCATGTATCTCACCCCCGCCAAACCGCCGCTGGCCCTGTACGCCGCAGCCATCCTGATCATCGCCCTGGGCCTGTATGGCCCGATTGCCCAGCTTGAGAACTATCACGCTTTCGCCGACCAGCGCAGCTGGTTCGGCATCGCGCACGCGGGCGACGTGCTGTCCAATCTTGGTTTCTTGCTAGTCGCGGCCTGGGGTGCGCGGCGCCTGGCCCGCAGTCCCATGCGAGGCGCGCGCCGGCTCGGCTGCGCGCTGTTCATTGCTGCCCTGGGCCTGACCGCCTTCGGGTCCGCCTGGTATCACCTGGCGCCCGATGATGCCCGCCTGGCCTGGGACCGGGTGCCGATCGCGCTGGCCTGTTGCGCCTTGCTGGCCACGGTGCTGGAATCGTCGCTGGCCTTGCTGCTGCTGGCGCCTGCCGCCGTGGCCAGTGTGTTCTGGTGGCAGGCCAGCGGCGATCTGCGTCCTTATCTGCTGTTGCAGATGGCGCCGCTGGTGCTCATTCCCCTGTTGCAGTGGCAAGCCGGGGCGAGAACCGCGGAAAAGCGCGGCTTCGCTGTGGCCATCGGTCTGTACGTGCTGGCCAAGCTGTGCGAGGTGTTCGACCATGCGGGTCTGGCCTTGCTTGGGTGGCTCAGCGGCCACACCCTCAAGCATTTGCTGGCAGCCCTGGCCGCCTTCGTGATCGTGCGCACATTGACGGCTGGACCGAAGTGAGCGCTTGATGTATCTTGGGAATATATTGTTCTCCCGGATCATCTTTATGTGCGCCGCCCGCGGGCTGATTGTTACCCTGTCTGTTCTGTTGTTGAGCACCGCGCCGCGCGCCCAAGCCGAGGAAGTGCCGGTCTTCGTGATGGACATCCCACCCATGGCCACCAAGTCCGGCAGCCACGGTGTGGTGGGCGAAATCGTGCTGGAAGCGATGAAACGCGCACGCCTGACACCACGCCTGGTCTTCATGCCCAAGAACCGCGCCATCGTGACAATGCAGCTGCCCGGCACCCGCGACCACTTGATCCTGCCGCTGGCCCGCCTGCCCGAACGCGAGGGGCAATTTACCTGGATCGCTCAGCTCTATCACGCCGAGCGCGGCTTTTTCACCACGGGCGCGCCGATCCGTAGTTACGCGCAGGCACGCAGCGCACTGCGTACCATTGCCGTGGCGCGCGGCACCGCCAACCTGACGCTGTTGCGCGACCAGGGCTTCAAGCCGGAGCAGATTCTGGAGATCAGCCTGAATGACGACGTGCCGCGCATGCTGCTGGCGGGGCGCATCCAGGCCTGGTTCGGGCCGATCGAAGAAATGGAAATCTATCTGCGCGACGAACCGCGCCGCAATCAGATTGTGGCCGGCCCGGCGCTGGCCACGACCGACAATTACCTGGCCTGTTCCAAGCAATGCAGTCCGGCCCTGGTGGTCAAGCTGGTGGCCGAGATCAGCAAGATGGAACAGGATGGCACCATCAAGGCCATCCGCCACAAGTACGCCAGCGCGGCGCACGAAGGGTGGCCCTGATCAGCGGTGGCACACCACCAGCAAGGCCTTCGCTTCGGTCTTGCCTGTATTGCGCAGCACGTGATTCTGGTCGGCCGGGTAGCGCGCGGTGCCGCCCAGCTTGACCTTTTTGCGGTCGGCCCCCACTTCCACTTCAATCGCCCCGTGCAGGACCGTCATGTGTTCGCTGGTACCGGGATCGTGGGCCTGCGACTCCAGCAGGCCGCCCGGGGCCAGGGTCAGCTCGTACCACTCGTACTTGCCGGCCATTTCCATGGGGCCCAGAATGCGCAGCGTGTAGCCGGCGTGGGTGCCGGGAAGGGTAGGGGTTTCGTGGGCATCGAGCACGCGGATGGTTTCCGGCACCCGTGTTTCCGAGGATAAAAGTTCCCCAATCTGCACCCCGAGCGCATTGGCCAGGCGCCAGGTGATGGCGATCGTGGGGTTCGCCTTCTCGCGCTCGATTTGCGATAACATCGATTTCGACACCCCGGCAATCCTGGACAAATCCTCCAGCGTCAGCCCGCGCGCCAGGCGCAGCCGCTGTAGCGTGGCGCCCACTTCAGGAGGAGAATTGCTGCTCAGGGCAGTGTTCATATGCATTTACCAAGTTTATATATTCAGAGAATCAAACTGATGCTTGCCAAGTTCACTGGCCTTGGGTAATATCCATTATATTGAATTTGAGTTCGATATCTCGGAATCAGCACCACCGAGTGATCACGGTACAGCATACTGCAACCGCCGGTCAAGCCGGCGACCCCAACAAGAGGATAAACATGAGCGATCAAGCGAAGAATGCGTTTTTCAGCGGCCTGCAGCAGAACCTGGACACGCTGCGCGGTCAGGGCTTGTACAAGCCGGAGCGCGTGCTCGCCTCGCGTCAGGGGGCAGAAGTGGTGGCCGAAGATGGCCGCACCCTGATTAATATGTGCGCCAATAATTACCTGGGCCTGTCGGGCGACCTGCAGACCCAGCAAGCCTCGATCGAAGCGACCGAAAAATACGGCTACGGCCTGTCCTCGGTGCGCTTCATCTGCGGCACCCAGACTGTCCATAAAGAGCTGGAAAAAGCCATTTCCGCCTTCCTCGGCACCGAAGACACGATTTTGTACGCGGCCGCTTTTGACGCCAACGGTGGCGTGTTCGAGCCCCTGTTCGACGAAAACGACGCCATCATCTCCGACGCCCTGAACCACGCGTCCATCATCGACGGCATCCGTCTGTGCAAGGCTGGCCGCTATCGCTACCAGCACAATGACATGGCCGACCTGGAAGTGCAGCTGAAAGCGGCGCTCGATGCGGGCAAGCGCCACAAGGTGATCGTCACCGATGGCGTGTTCTCGATGGACGGCACGATCGCCCAGCTCGACAAGATCTGCGACCTGGCCGACCAGTACGGCGCGCTTGTCATGATCGACGAATGCCATGCCTCCGGCTTCATGGGCAAGACCGGGCGCGGCACGCACGAACACCACAATGTGCTGGGCCGCATCGACATCATCACCGGTACCCTGGGCAAGGCCCTGGGCGGGGCGATGGGCGGCTTTACTTCGGCGCGCAAGGAAGTGATCGACACGCTGCGCCAGAAGTCGCGTCCTTACCTGTTCTCGAACACGCTGGCGCCATCGATTGCCGGCGCCTCGCTGTCGGTACTGGAGCGCTTGTCGAAGTCGACCGAACTGCGCGACCGCCTGCACGAAAACACCGCATACTTTCGCAAGGAAATCGAGCGCCTCGGCTTCACGATCAAGCCGGGCACCCACCCGGTGGTGCCGGTGATGCTGTTCGAGGCGCCCGTCGCCCAGAAATTCGCCGCGCGAATGTACGAGCTGGGCGTGCTGCTGTCGGGCTTTTTCTACCCGGTGGTACCGATGGGCCAGGCGCGCGTGCGCGTGCAGCTGTCGGCCGCGCACACCCGCGAGCAGCTCGAATTTGTGCTCAAGGCATTCGAACAAGCCGGCCGCGAGCTGGGCATTCTCAAGAACTAAGACTGGAAAAGAAGAACATGGAACGCATTCTCATTATTGGCGCGAACGGCCAAATCGGCAGTGAACTGGTCGGCGCGCTGGCAGACCAGCATGGCGCGGCGAACGTGATCGCCTCGGACATCGGCGCCGTCAACGTCTACCAGGCGGCGCGCTACACCCAGCTCGACGTGCTTGACCAGGCGCGCCTGGCCAGTCGGATCGACGAAGAAGGCATCACCCAGGTCTATCAGCTCGCCGCGCTGCTGTCGGCCACCGGCGAAAAAGCCCCGCTCAAGGCGTGGG
>DASWMN010000394.1:0-3609 GCA_036399735.1 Telluria sp.
GATGCAGGCGACCACGTAGTCCGGCTGGCGGCCGGTCATGGCCGGCATCTGGACCCGGCATTCCTCCCCGATCACCGACTGGAAGTCGCGCACCATCATCGGGTACGGATGCGGGCCGGCCACGGTGCCGATGATGTAGAAGGTGTTCTCGATGTTGGTGACCCAGTCGCGCATCGCTTCGTTGAGCGCATCCTTCAGCGTCTTCGAGCCCGATTCCACCGGCACCACGGTCGCGCCCAGGAGCTTCATGCGGTAGACATTCTGGGCCTGGCGCTTGACGTCTTCGCTGCCCATGTAGACCACGCACTCCAGGCCGAAGCGGGCGCAGATGGTGGCGGTGGCCACGCCGTGCTGGCCGGCGCCGGTTTCGGCGATGATGCGCGGTTTGCCCATGCGGCGCGCCAGCAGGGCCTGGCCGATCACGTTGTTGATCTTGTGGGCGCCGGTGTGGTTCAGGTCTTCGCGCTTGAAGAAAATCTGTGCGCCGCCCTGCTGCTGCGACCAGCGCTTGGCGTGGTAAATGGGCGACGGACGGCCGACGAAGTGCTTGAGCTCGTAGCGGAATTCGTCGAGAAATTCAGGATCGTTGCTGTAGCGTTCGTACGCTTCGTTCAGTTCGGCCAGGGCATGGCTGAGCGTTTCGGCGACAAACGAACCGCCGTAGGGGCCGAAATGGCCGCGCGCATCGGGCAGCTGGTAATCAGGCGTCTGGAACAGGGGGGCCGCTGGTGGCCGCGCTGGTGTGGCTGTCATGGGAATTCTCGCTTTCAATGGTGGTATCGGCTACCCGCACCGCGCCCGTGAAGGCGGCGATCTTGCGGGCGTCCTTGATGCCCTTGCCGGCTTCGACACCACTGCTGATGTCGACGGCATAGGGGCGTACGCGTACCACCGCGTCAGTCGCGTTTTGTACGCTCAAGCCACCACTTAAAACGACCCGAGGCGCGAGTTCTTTTGGAATGAGAGACCAATCGAAAACCTTTCCTGCTCCGCCGTAGGCGTCCACAAATGTATCGAGCAACAAACCCGCATACAAGGGACTGGCGGAACGGTATCCACGTTCATATTCTAGCAAATCGGCGGCCGTGGTGTCCGGTTTGACCCGAAATACCCGCAAGAAGGGCCGGCCCACCGCTGCGGCGATGGCGGCGCACGCTTCCGGAGTCTCATCACCATGAAATTGGAGTTGCGCGAACGGCGCCTCGGCGGCCACGGCCTTGACCTCGTCCACACTGGCGTTCACGAACAGGGCCACCGTGCTGACAAACGGCGGCACCGCGGCCATCAGCGCGCCCGCCCGGGCCGGCGTGACATAGCGCGGGCTGGGCGGATAGAACACGAAACCGAGCGCGTCGGCGCCGCTGGCCACGGCTGCGGCCACGTCCTCGGCACGGGTGAGGCCGCAAATCTTGATACGGGTGCGTTGCATGATCAGAACCAGGGTAACGGGCTGGTCGCGTCCTGCGGCAGTCCCCACTTGGGATCGTAATCGATTTTGGCCAGGTACAGGCCGTCGGGCATGAAAGTGGGCGCGGCGTCATTGCGGTCGCGCCCGGCCAGCACCTCGCCCAGCCAGGCCGCCGTATGGCGGCCCTGGCCGACGTAGATCAGCGAACCGATCAGGTTGCGCACCATGTGGTGCAGGAAAGCGCTGGCGCGCAGCGTGAAGACGATCGCTTCACCGCGCCGTTCAATGCGCACTTCATGCATCTGCTTGATCGGGGTTTTGGCCTGGCACTGCGAGGAGCGGAAGGCGGAAAAATCGTGGGTGCCGATCAGGCACCTGGACGCCTCAACCATCAGATCGACATCGAGCGGACGGAAGGTCCAGCCGGCGCGGCCCACCAGCAAGGGCGAGCGCACGGGATTGTTGTAGAGCACGTAGTGATAGGTGCGCGCGAAGGCGGCAAAGCGGGCGTGGAATTCCTGGCCCGGCAATACGGGAATCGTGCTGGCCCAGCGCACGGCGATCGAATCGGGGAGAAAGGCATTCACGCCCCTGACCCAGGATTGCATCTCGCGGGTCAGTTCGGTGTCGAAATGGACTACCTGCTCCAGCGCATGGACACCGGTATCGGTGCGCCCTGCGCAGGTGGTGGCCAGCTGGGTCCGCGCAAATTTCTCGAGTGCGATTTCCAGCTGGTCCTGCACGGTATGTCTGTCTGGCTGCTTCTGGTACCCGTTCCAGGCGGTACCATCGTACTGGACCCCAAGTGCTATCCGGTTCAATGTGGATCCAATACGACTTGCTTCTTAGGCCAGCTTGGCGCGCATGGCGTTGGCTTTACCGACCTGTTCGCTGCTACCACCCTTGATGACTTCGTCGAGCAGTTCGCGTGCACCTTCCTTGTCGCCAATTTCCTGGTAAGCGATCGCCAGGTCCAGCTTGGTTTCCATTTCGGTGTGCGCCGCCGACTGTTCGCCGCCGATATCCATCACCACGGTGTTGTCGAAGCCTGGCAGCGCGGTTTCAGCCGTGTCCGCCGGCGGCAGGTCCAGATCGATGCTCGACATGTCGAACGATGGCGCAGCCGGCGGCGTGGCCGATGGCGGCAGATCGAAGTTCATCGAACCGATATCGAGCGCAGGTGCTGCTTGCGCCTGGACTGGCGTTTGCGGAATATCGAACGCTGCAGCCAGATCGCCCATGCCGGACAGGTCGTTCTTGCCACTGTTGGCAAATTCTGCCGAGAAGTCGGTGGCCGGCACGTCGTCCTTGGTGCCTGGAATGGCTGGCGCGTCGAAGTCCATGTTGAAGCCCATGTCCATCGCATCGTCGGCCTTGGCCGCTGGTGCTGCCGCTGGCGTGACCACGCCCGGCATGGCGAAATCGAGGTCGGGTGCGTTCGACGCTGCTGCCGGCGCTGGCGCCGGTGCATCGAAGGACAGACCACCGAGGTCGAAGTCGAGGTCTTCTACAGGCTTGGCGGCAGCCGGCGCGGCGGCAGCAGCAACGGCAGCTGCAGCAACGACGGCTTCAGGCTTTCCCAGGTTCACCGACTGTGCCTGCTCATGGGCTGGGATCACAGTGGATGGACCAGCGTTAGCAGCGCTGGCATACAGCGGATTGTTCGGATCGATTGCCTGGCCGAGCGCGGCAGCTTGTGCCCACTCGTCGCCCTGGCCCTTGGTCATGCTGTACAGGTCGCTGGCCTGCGTTTCGAAGTTACGCAGGTCCTTGCGGGCAGCGTAAATCTCGAGCAGTTTCAGGCGAACCGGGTAGCGTTCCGGATGGGTACGCAGCGCTTCCTTGAGGATTTCCTCAGCCTGGGCGTCACGGCCATAGGCGATGTAGACATCGGCTTCGGCAACCGGGTCGACTTCGTTGGTGTCCAGCTGGCTGGCCGATGGCGCGAAGCTCGAGTTGAACACGCTGTTGCTGGTGTCCACGCTCTGGCCGCCGGTTTCCGCGAACAGCGAGTGGGCCTGATCGGTTGGCGCACCGAGGATCGATGGCTCGCTCGGCGAATGCGAATCGTTTTCGCGGCGGTTCTTCATGAACAGGAAACCACCGATGGCGACGGCGATGGCCACCAGGGCGCCAATGATCAGCATGATGTTATCCATCAGCATGTCAACGATGCCTGGCTCGGCTTCCGCCACTTTCTT
>DASWMN010000395.1:0-10631 GCA_036399735.1 Telluria sp.
CTGCGCGGCGCGTTTCATGGCGGATTCAAGGTAATTGGTCCCAAACCGCTCAAGATGTACACGGTGCATGTGGTCGACAAGGACAAGCCGCTGTTCGACGGCGTGGAAACGGCCAAGTAGGTAGCGCAGCCCGGAGCGCGATTTATGGGGGTCGCGCAAATCCACGCGCGTTTGCACGATCTGGCGCTCGAACGCACGATTTCGGCACGAAAGCACACGCAAGCCTGTCGAACCCACGCGATTTTTTCACCAATTTGCGCGATTGCCGCGCGAAGGTGTACGATTTCGTGTGGGCAATCGCCCGCCTGCAGCGTGCGAAATCGTGAAGAAATCGTGCCCTTGCGGGTGCAAATCGTGCACTTGCGCGTGCGCTTCGTGCGTTTGCGTTTCACTGTCGCGTGAAAGCGCGCGCAATCGTGCGATCGCGCGCGCTTTTCTGATGCGGCCCGTTTTTCGCCCCTACAGCCAAGGCTCCAGGACCAACCCATGCCACTGAACTATTCGCGCAAAATGACCGGCAGGCATCGCAGTATCGACGCCAACCGGCAGCTGGGACTGGCGCTGGCGTTTGTCGCGGGCGCCACCAATGCGGGCGGCTTTCTCGCCGTGCAGATGTACACCTCGCACATGACGGGCGTGGTGTCGTCGATGGCCGACAATCTGGCGCTGGCGCAATTTGATCTGGTGCTGGCGGCACTGGGTGCCTTGTTGTCATTCATTGTAGGTGCGGCTATTTCCGCCATGCTGGTCAATTACTCCCGGGTCCATGAATTGCATAGCCAGTACGCGCTGCCGCTCATGGTCGAAGCCTGTCTCCTGCTTCTCTTCGGTCTGCTGGGCGCCCGACTGTCCGACATCGACGGACTGTTTGTATCAGTGACGGTGATGCTGCTGTCCTTCATCATGGGCTTGCAGAACGCCGTCATTACCAAGCTCTCGAATGCGGAAATACGTACCACCCATATCACCGGCATCGTGACCGATATCGGCATCGAAATCGGTAAACTGGCTTACCGCAACCCGCCAGGCACGCCCGCGCCAGAGCGCATCCTGGCCAACCGCCCCCGGCTTGCATTGCTGAGCTGTCTGGCGGCCGCGTTTTTTGGCGGCGGCGTGATCGGCGCGCTCGGTTTCAAGCATGTCGGCTACAGCGCCACCGTGCCGCTGGCACTGATGCTGGTCGCGCTGGCCAGCGTGCCCATTGCCGATGACATACGGCGCCTGTTGGGCCGCAAAAAAGCCTGAGCTTTCCAGTATCGATGCCATTGCGTCATCATCCCGTCATACAGCGCGCGTAGGATCCGCCTTTTCCGTGCGGGAGGTGGGCTGTGAGTTTAAGAAGCTTATGTGCACGATTGCTGCTCGGCGGCAGCGTCATGCTGGCCACCGGGGCCAGCGCGGCCGAGAGCGTGATTACGGTCGGCCAGGCCATCGATCTGTCCGGACCGAACGGCAGTATCGGGCGTGACTATGTGGCCGGCATCACGACCTACTTCGACAGTATCAATGCCAAGGGCGGCCTGAACGGCAAGAAGATCCGCTACATCGTGCGCGACGACCGCGGCAGCCCGGCCGACAGCGCGAAACTGGTCGATGCCCTGATCCTGCAGGACCAGCCCGATTACCTGCTCGGCGCAATCGGTGCGGAAGCCACCCGCGCTATTCTCGCGGCACCTGCGTTTCGCCAGTCGAAGCACATTCTGTTCGCGCCGCTGGCCGACTCGTTCAACGTGACCAATGCCCGCGCCCAGTTCTGGCGCCCCGGTGCGGAACGCGAACTGCAATTCCTGCTGGCCTATTTCCAGAACCTGGGCGTGCGCCGCATCGGCATCGCGCTGCAGCAGAATGCGCAAAACCTGCGCGCCCATGCGTTTGTTGTCGATGAACTCAAAAAGCGCGGCATGACGCTCGCGGCCGTGGTGCAGATCAGCGCCGATGCGGCCACCACCGAGACCGAAGCGCGGCGCCTGAGCGAAGGTGGCGCCAGGATGGTGATCACGATCGCAGACACGATCGCCACCGCCCAGTTTCTGAAAGCCTTTCGCAAGCACGATCCTTCCACTTTTGTTGCCGGTACTTCGCTGATCAACCTGGAAACGCTGGCCCAGATTGCAGGCAGCAAGGCCACCGAATTTACCGTGTTTTCCCAGGTGGTGCCCAATCCGGGCAGTGCGGCGTCCGTGCTGCAAAGTGAACATATCAACATGATGAAAAAATTCCGCGACGAGCCCGCCTCCGCATTGACGCTGGAAGGCTTTGCCGTCGCCAAAACACTGGTGCGTACCATGCAGGCAGGCAGTACCGGCAAGGCGCCGATCGATCTTGGCGGAATGACCATTGTGCCGGGCGAGCGCGACCACAACCTCTCTCAATATGTTGACATTGCACTATTCAAGCGCGGCGGCGGGCTGATGTATTAAGGCTCCCGTCACTTACGCGGCATCAACAAGCGTCCCGACCCGGCAAGGCAAACTCAGCCATTGACCGTGCGGGACCAGCGCACGGCCATCGTTCCCTTCCATCTTTGCGAGGTGTTCCATGGCCACACGTAAGCAAACCGGCAAGGCGCTCGACGGCGCCGGCTCCATCCTCAGCACCATCTCCGGTCCCTCGACCGACCAGGCGCCCAACAGCCTGGGCACGCCCGATCCGATTGCTGAACGTTTGTTGGAAAAGCGCGTGGGCAATGCCGAACTGTCGGCCGAACGTCCCTACAACGGGACCAAGCCGCTCGAATACGGCGAGGATTCGCGCGAGCCCCACGTGGGCGAGCAGTTCCCCCCACCGAACGTGCTGTCGACGGCCAGCACCAGTACCGAAAATATCGCCTCGCCCAAGGTGGGCAGCGGCATTCCTCCCCTCGGCGAAAACCGCCTGACCGCGCCGCTGGACCGGGTGCGCGTGGACGACACGGGCGAACGCCTAACGACCAACCAGGGCATCCCTGTCTCGAACAACCAGGACTCGCTCAAGATTGGCCTGCGCGGACCGACGCAGATGGAGGACTTCATCCTGCGCGAAAAGATCACCCATTTCGACCATGAGCGCATTCCCGAGCGCGTGGTGCACGCGCGCGGTTCGGCCGCGCATGGCTATTTTGAATCCTACCGCTGCCTGTCCGACATCACGCGCGCCACCGTGTTCGCATCCGAAGGCAAACGCACGCCGGTTTTCGTGCGCTTTTCCACCGTGGTGGGCGAACGCGGCTCGACCGACCTGGCACGCGATGTGCGCGGCTTTGCCACCAAGTTCTACACCGATGAAGGCAACTGGGATCTGGTGGCCAATAACATTCCCGTCTTCTTCATTCAGGACGCGATGAAGTTTCCGGACCTGGTACACGCGGTCAAACCGGAGCCGCATCACCACATGCCGCAAGCTTCCAGCGCGCATGACACTTTCTGGGATTTTGCCTCGCTCAGCCCGGAAATCACGCACATGCTGATGTGGGTCATGTCGGACCGTGCAATCCCGCGCAGCTACCGGACCATGCAAGGTTTCGGCGTCAACACCTTCCGCCTGGTGAACGCGGCCAACGAATCGCGCTTCGTCAAATTCCACTGGACGCCACTGCAGGGAACACACTCGGTGGTGTGGGATGAAGCGGTCAAGATTTCCGGCGCCGATCCCGACTTCCACCGGCGTGACCTGTGGGAAGCCATCGAATCAGGCAACTTCCCTGAATACGAAATGGGCCTGCAGGTATTCACCGAGGAACAGGCGGCAAGCTTCCCCTTCGACGTGCTGGACGCCACCAAAATCGTGCCTGAAGAATTAATTCCGGTAATCCCGGTGGGCAAGCTGGTCCTCAATCGCAATCCGGACAATTTTTTTGCCGAGACAGAGCAAGTCGCCTTCTGCACCGCGCACGTGGTACCCGGCATCGACTTCAGCAACGACCCGCTGCTGCAAGGCCGTAACCATTCGTATATCGACACCCAGATCAGCCGGCTGGGCGGGCCCAATTTCCATGAAATTCCGATCAATTCGCCCATCGTCGAAATCCACAACAACCAGCGTGAAGGCTTCCACCGTCAGTCGATCAATCGCGGGCGCGTCAATTACGAGCCCAATTCGCTCGCTGGCGGCTGCCCGTTCCAGGTCGGCCGCGCCGGCTTTGTGAGCTTCCCCGAGCCAATTGCCGAAGACAAGGTGCGCGGCAAGCCCGAACTGTTCGGCGAACATTATGGCCAGGCGCGCCTGTTCTGGGAAAGCCAGAGCGCGCCCGAGCAGCAGCACATCATCAACGCCTTCCGCTTCGAGCTGACGCGGGTGCAGGTGCCGGCGATTCGCGTGCGCATGCTGGCCGGGCTGGTTAATGTCGATCCCTATCTGGCCAGCGCGGTAGCCGACGGGCTGGGGCTGCCCGTGCCCGAGCCGCTGCCACGCGCGACCGAGCTGCCGATTCCCGAGTACGAGCCCTCGCCTTCGCTGTCGCTGCTAAGCCGTCCTGGTGTGAAGAGCATCCAGGCGCGCCGGGTCGCGATCCTGGTCGGTAACGGTGTCGATGGTAGCATGGTGCGCGCAATGTATGCGGGCCTGCTGGAAGTGGGCGTGCAACCGCGGCTGATCGGACAGCGGCTGGGCAAGGTCTCGTCGCTGGACGGCTGTCCGCTGGACGTGGAGACCACCTTTGAAGCCATGCCGTCGGTGCTGTTCGATGCGAGCATCGTGCCGGATGGCGGCGAACTGGCGGGCACCCTGGGCGTGGACGCTAATGCGCTCGAATTCCTGCGTCAGCAGTACCGGCACGGCAAGCCGCTGCTGGGGGTGGGTGATGGATCGGAGCTGCTGATCGTGGCCGGGGTGGTGCTGCCGCTGCCAGATGGCGGGACCGATCCGGGCGTGATCATTGTCGATGGTGGCGAGAGCGAGGCCGGGTTCCTGCAGTTTAAAGAGATTTTGGCCAAGCACCGCGTGTATGAGCGGGAGACGGATCCGCCGCGGGTTTGAGGATAACGTCCTCGCGGAGCTATTGTCCAATGGGTCCCCGCCAAGGGGACCCAAACCATTCATGATCAGCCGCGCAGGAAGCCTTTGTACCACTGCCCGCTCAGCTTGAGCGTGCGCCGCTGCGTCTCGAAGTCCACGTACGCAATCCCGAAGCGCCGCAAATACCCTTCCGACCACTCGAAGTTATCCAGCAGGCTCCAGGCAAAATAGCCCTTCACCGGCGCCCCCTGTTCACGGGCCGCGCGCACTGCATGCAGGTGGCGCACCAGGTAATCGCGGCGCGCGCTGTCTTGCACATTGCCGGCCGCATCGGCGTGATCGTCGTAGCAGGAACCGTTTTCCGTCACATACAGATCGCCCGCATCGTATTCGCGTGCGATGCGCGACAGCAGCGCCGTCAAGCCTTCCGGTGCGACCTCCCAGCCAAAGTCGGTACGCTGCCGGCCCTCCGGCAGTACTACTGAAGTCTGCAGGAAGCCGCCCTCTTCATCGTGTCTCACGACTTCCGGGAAGTAGTAGTTCACACCCAGAAAATCGGTGCGTGCGGCGATGGCGTCCAGGTCGCCCGCCACGATATGCGGTGCGTCCTTGCCCAGCATGGCCATTGGCACGGATGGATAACCACGGCCATACAGCGCGTCGAGGAACCAGCGGTTGCGGAACGCGTCATGCCGCACCACCGCATCGCGGTCCGCTACCGAATCCGTGGCTGCCTGCACCGGATGCAGCGACAGCGCGATACCGACCCGCGCACCCGGCACGTTGGCCCGAATCACAGGCACTGCCAGCCCGTGCGAGAGCAGCACGTTGTGGCACACCTGCAGCGCGGTCGGCACACTCTTGAGGCCAGGCGCGTGCATGCCATCGAGATTGCCGTGAATCGCCGTGCACCAGGGCTCGTTATGCGTAATCCAGTTCTTGACGCGGTCGCCCAGGCGCTTGGTGACGACGTCAGCGTATTCGACGAATGCGGTCACGGTATCGCGGTTGGTCCAGCCGCCCTGATCCTGCAGGTACTGCGGCAGATCCCAGTGGTACAGCGTCACCCACGGCACCAGTCCGCGCGCCAGCATGCCGTCAACCATGTCGGAATAGAAGGCCAGGCCTTCCTCGTTGGGCGCGGCTCCGCGCGCGCTGAAAATGCGCGGCCAGGAAATCGAGAAGCGATAGGCGTTCAGCCCGAGCGACTGCGCCAGCGCCATGTCGTCCGGCCAGCGGTGGAAATGGTCGCAGGCGACCTTGCCGTTCGAGCCGTCACGGATTTTGCCAGGCGTGTCGCAGAACGTGTCCCAGATCGACGGAACACGTCCGCCCTCGCTGGCGCCACCTTCGATCTGGAAGGCCGACGTCGAACAGCCCCATTGGAATTCGTCACCGAAATCGGAGCGGGACAGTGGACCGTGCACTTCAGGAGTTGGAGTCGTCATGAAATTATCGTGTGTTGAAAGTTGCTTACCAATAAATTGGAATCGCTTCCACTTTAACACAAAAAAAACCGGCCATGAGCCAAATTAGTTCGGTTTTTTTGCTTTGCCGAGCGAAGCTCGTTCTGTCACGGTGACCGGATAGTCATGGGTGTACGGACGTTTCATGTCGTAGCAGCGATTGAGCAGGCAATTGAGGCCATTGAGCGTCATCTCGGTCCATGGCATATGCACGGACGACAGGCGCGGCGCGGTGAATTCGGCGCTGTGGGTATCGTCGTAGCCAAGCACGGACACCTTCCCTGGCACATCGACCCCGGCCTGCTGGAAGTACGACAAAGCCCCGACTGCCATTTCATCATTGGCGCAGAAAACAGCGGTGAAATCATAGCCGGAATCGAGCAGCGCCTTGGCCGATTCCCAGCCGCCTTCCGGGGCAAAATTACTCTCGGCGATCCATAGCTTGTCGGTATCGATGCCCGCTGTCACCAGTTCCTGCATGAAGCCGTCGATCCGTTCGACGTTGTCGGTGGCGTGGTTCGGGCCCGTGATGACAGCGATCTTCTTGTGTTTTTTATCCAGCAGTGCGCGCGCGGCCATGCGCCCACCGAGTTTGTGATCCACCGTGAAGCAGCGCTCCTCCATGCCCGGCAGGCTGTGATTGAGCAGCACCATGCGCGACTTGCGCGGGCCGAGGGCGGCGATATCTTCTTCCTTGAGGGCGCTGGTCATCGCCAGCACGCCATCGCAACCGCGCTGATTGAGGAAATCGATGCCTTCGACTGCCTGCTGACGTTCATCGGCGCTGCCGCTGCCGAAACCGACCACCATGTTCAGACCAGCGGCGCGCAGCTCGGCGTAGACCAGCTGCAGGATCGGTGTGTAAAAGGTCCCGCTCAGTAAAGGGATATACACCCCGACCATTTGCGAGGTGCCGGACATGAGCGAACGGGCTGCATGCGACGGCTGGAAATCGAGTTCCTCGATCGCCTTGCGCACACGCGCCAGTGTTTTGGGGGAGACGGCGCCCTTGCCGCTGACAACACGCGAGGCGGTTCCAAGGCCGACACCGGCCAGCTGTGCTACATCTTTAAGGGTTGCCACGCGCGCTTTCGTCCGTAATAACGGGCTAAGGATACTGCAATGGAGGGGGACTGTACAAGTGGCGGACAGCAGGGCCGCCCCCGCGACGGCGCCAGCGATCGCACGCTTGCGCGATGTTAGCGTTAGCACGGTGCGCCTGTACAGCAGCCCCCGGCCGGACCGCCCTGGCGCGAGGGCGCTGCGGGGTGCCTGGTCAGGCTGCCATCTTGGGCGCCGGGCACATCGCCGCGATGTACTCCGCATGGCTTGGCATCGCCTCCACACAAGCCGCAATGGTCTTGTGCACCGCGCCCACAAACGCTGCAATATCGTCCTTGCTGCGCTGATCCACCAGCGGATGATAGCTCTGCGCACGCAATCCTTGCCCGTGCATGATCTGCAGCCAGCTGGCATCGGCAAACAGCTCATCGCCTTTGCGGAAGATGCGGCCGCTGCCCTGGAACAGCGCAATGCGCTCACGCACCGAATCCGGCACCGCCATCTCGCGGCAATACGTCCAGAACGGCGAATCGGTACGCCGGTTCACGTGGTAGTGCATGATCAGAAAATCGCGAATGCGCTCGTATTCGTCATCCGACTGCGCATTGAACATGTCGATATCGGCCTGGCGGAACGCGCGGTCCGGGAACAAGGCAATCAAGCGCATGATCGCCGTCTGCACCATGTGGATGCTGGTCGATTCCAGCGGCTCCATGAACCCGCCGGCCAGTCCGATCGCCACGCAGTTGCGGTTCCAGGTCTTTTTGCGTTTGCCGGTGGTGAAACGGATCAGGCGCGGTTCGGCCAGCGCTTCGCCCTCCAGATTGGCCATCAGGACCGACTGCGCTTCGTCGGCGCTGATGAATTTGCTGGAGAATACATGACCATTGCCGGTGCGGTGCTGCAGCGGGATGCGCCACTGCCAGCCACTCTGGTGCGCGGTCGAGCGCGTGTACGGTGACAGCGAACCGTCGGACACGCACGGCACCGCGATCGCGCTGTCGGCCGGCAGCAATTCGCTCCAGTCCTCGAATCCCGTCTGCAGGGTCTTCTCGATCAGCAGGCCAGCCAGGCCGGAACAGTCGACAAACAGATCGCCTTTGATCTTCTCGCCATTTTCCATGACGACCGCTTCAATGAAGCCATCGCCGCCACGCAGCTCGGTGTTGACGATGCGCCCTTCGACCCGCTTGACGCCCTGTGCTTCGCTCACCCCACGCAGAAATTTTGCATACAGACCGGCATCGAAATGGAATGCATAGGCAATGTCGGCCAGCGGCGAATTGGGCATGTCGTCGGGCGGCCGCATGAACTTGCCGTGGCGCGGCGCCAGGGTGTTGATCGAGTAGGCGCCAAGTTCGTCGGCCTCGCCCAGCTGGTACAGCTTGAGCCAGTACTGGTAGAACTTGGCCAGAATCTGATCGCGCCCGATCTGGCCGAAGCCGTGAATGTAGTTGTCGCCCTGCCCGCCCCAGTTGCGAAACTCGATACCAAGCTTGAACGTGGCCTGGGTCTGGCGCATGAAGTCGTTTTCGTCCAGGCCAAGCAGCTGGTTGAAGGCGCGGATGCTGGGAATGGTCGCCTCGCCCACGCCAATGGTGGAAATCTGGTCCGATTCAAGCAGGCGAATGCGATGCCCGGCCGGCAGAAGGCGCGACAGGGCCGCCGCAGTCATCCAGCCGGCAGTACCGCCGCCGACGATGACGATGTCTTCCAGCTGGCCGTTCACTGCTCGTTCCTGAGTGCCGCAGCAATGCCCTTCTGCGCTTTTTCGGCTGGCATCTTGGTATTCCAGAAGGCGGTCAGCACATCCTGCATGGCGCCATTCTGGTCTGGGGTGAGATACACCTCGCCGATGCCCACATGGCGTGAACGGTCCTTCATGATCGTCAGGCCAATGCGCGCACATTCGTCCATGCTGGAGGCATCGACGTCGCCGCGGATCGGAATCGAGCCTTTCAGCTTGTTGAAGGCAACCTGGGTCGCCGGCGCGACGATGGTGCTGGCCAGGAGCTTCTGATACTTGATCTGCTGCGGGTTGGTGGTTTTGGGGAAGACGAAGGCATCGCCCTGGATCAGGTAAGGCGACTTGGCGTTGAAGCCGGCGATGCAGCCGAACTCTTTACCAGCCGTCATTTTGGCCGCGGCGAATTCGCCTTTGGCCCAGTCGCCCATCACCTGCACGCCAGCCTTGCCGCTGATGACCATCGCGGTGGCGTCGTTCCAGTTGCGGCCCGGCGAGCCGTTGTCCACATACGTTTGCAGGCGCTTGAAGGTGAGCAGCACTTTTTTAAAGGCTTCGGAATTGATCGCGGCCTGGTCGCGGTCGCGCAAGACCTTCAGGTACAGATCGGTGCCGCCCACGTGGGCCAGCATCGCCAGGAACAGGATGTTCTCCTGCCACGACTGGCCACCGTGCGCCAGCGGCACAATGCCTGCCGCTTTCAGTTTGTCGAGCGCGGCGAACAGTTCGTCCATGCTGGCCGGCTCCTTGGTGATGCCGGCCTTTTTGAAAGCCGCCTTTGAATACCAGATCCACGACTGCATGTGGATGTTGACCGGAACCGCGTAGTAATGGCCCTTGACCCGGATGACGTTGAGCAGCGGCTCGGGCAGGAACTTGTCCCAGCCTTCCTTCTGCGCGACGTCGTCAACGTTGTTGAGCATGCCCTGCTCGATCAGGTCCGTGAATTGTTTGGTGGTGTTGAACTGCGCGGCCATCGGCGGGTTGCCGCCGACGATGCGGTTGATGGCAGTGGCGCGCGCCTGATCGGCGCCGGCAATGGCCGAATCGTTCCAGACCCCACCCTGCTTGCGGTAAGCGTCGGCAATCGTGCGCACGGCTGCGGCCTCGCTGCTGGAAGTCCACCAGTGAATCACGTCTGGCTTGGGATCGGCGGCGCGTGCCCCCATGCTGGCACAGGCCAGCAGGACGGCGGCAGCCACTTTACAGTACTTGTACATCGTGTCTCCTGGGTAAGCTGGTCTGTGCCAGCTTGCGGTTGGAAGGCTTTCCAATTTATCTCTTTGACTATAGCATTTATTGATTTTAAGTGTCAACGCACGACTGAACAAGGCCTCATGCGACACTGGCGCTTTTTGTGGTGGAGTTCGCGTCAATGTGGATTGGTATTGTCTGTGGTTTGCTGGCTGGCGCCATGTGGGGCATGG
>DASWMN010000396.1:0-37960 GCA_036399735.1 Telluria sp.
CTCAATTTTGCAACGATTGCAAAATTGAGGTCTGACCCCGGGTGAAAAAAAGGCCCGCCGAGGCGGGCCTGTGAAGAGCCGCATTGCCTTATTGCGTGGTCAGCGTCACGTCGTCGATCACGAAGGAGGTGGCCACGGTCGAGCCTTCGATGCCTTCATAGTAGATGCGCACGGTCTGGCCCTTGAAGGCGCTCAGGTCAAAGCTCTTTTCGAGGAAGGTCGTGCCCTTGTTCAGGTTGGAGTAGGTCGCCAGCGTCGCCAGTACCGCGCCGGTGCTGCTGCGCACCTGCACTTTCAGCGTGTCATAGGCGTTGGTCGTGGTGGTCTCGCTGGAGGCGATCTTCAGCCAGAATTTCAGCGTGGCGCCCGTCACGGTGGCCGGAATCGCCACACTCTGGTACAGCGAATCGGTATGCGCCGCGCCGTAGCCGTTCAGCCAGGCTTTCCAGCTGCCGGTGCGCGCCGCCTGGCCACTGTCGCTGGTGATCACGCCGGCGCTCGCGGTCCACGCGCCGCTGCCCGATTCGAAACTGGTGTTGAGCAAGCGCTGCGCCGCGGCCGTGTTGTTGACCGTGAAACTCACCGGCGCCGATACGGTGCTGTTGCCCGCCGCGTCGAAGGCCTTGGCGGTCAGCGCGTGGCTGCTGTTGCTCAAGGTGGCGGAGTCGAGCATCATGGTGAACGGCGCGGCACTGTCCGTTCCCTTCAGGACGTTGTCGACATAGAACTCGACCTTGCTGACGCCGACATTGTCGCTGGCCGACGCCGACAGGGTGATGCTGCCGCTGCCGCCGCTTTCGCTGGCGGTCACCGTCGGCGCGGTACTGTCGCCACCCGTGGTATTGCTCACGCTAAAGGTGATCGGGGTCGAGAGGCCGACGTTGCCTGCCGCATCATAAGCGCGTGCCACCAGGCTGTGCGTACCGTTTGCAAGCAGCGTCGAATTGAACACGGCGCTGTACGGCGCGACGTTGCTGGTGGCCTTGAGCGCATTGTCGACATAGAACTCGACCAGGGACACGCCCACGTTGTCACTTGCGTTGGCCGCGAAGGTAATGTTGCCGCTGCTACCCGTTTCACTGGCCGAGACCGTCGGCTGGACTGTGTCGCTGCTGTTGGTCTGCGTGACCCAGATCGGCGCCGACCACAAAATCTTGCCATCGCCCTGGGTAACTTTGGCATAGTAATAGTGCTCGCCCACGGACGGCGTGACCGTGGTGCTGGCGGTCGACGCCAGCTGGGTCGGGGTGCCGTTGCGGCCAGGTACGCCCTCAACGATGGACACGGTCGCGGCCGACTGGCCGCCGCTGCTGGCATAGTTGGCAACCAGGTTCAGCGGTCCGCTGTTGGTGAAGCGCTCGCCCATGATGTGGCCGTTGGCGGTCAGCACCAGCTGCGAATTTTTATCCATCGAGGCGAACACGCGCCGCGCCTTGATGGCGGCAATGAAACTGGCCTGGGTCAGCGGCGTGCCGGTTGGAATCAGGATTCCGGTGCGGTTGGTGTAGGACGCGCCCCAGTTGGCGCAATGGTTGTCCTGGTTGGTACTGAAGGCGATGTGGAAGCCCGCTTCCAGGGCCTTCTGGCAGGCGCCCTCGTAGGTGCTGCGGCCGGTTTCGGTTTCCGTGGTGTTGGTCGAGAAGGCGGAGGTGTTGAGCACTTCGCACAGGGCCATGGCCTGGTCGCCATCGGCCGAGTAGCCCAGCGGCACGCCATTGACGAGGAACTGTCCACTCGAGCTCGGATGATTGAACTGGCCGACCCAGCCGCGCTGGCGCATCAGCGTGTACAGCGCGGAATAGTCCGGCTTGTCGGTAAAGGTGTCGGCCAGCAGCTGGCCGCTGCCGTTGTATTCCCATCCCAGCAACTCGTCCGAGTTGAGGATGTTCATGTGGCCGCCGTTGTTGATCACGCCCCATTCCATGCCGTACACCGCGAGGAAGCCGGGGTTGGCGGCGTTGAAGTCGGCTGCCGTCGTCAGGCCCGACTGGTACAGCGCCTTGGCCGTGGCCGGACTGGCGTTGGTATTGGTGCCGGAAGACCCATCGAACATGTGGTTGTGCTCGGATGCCATCAGGATATCGAGACCGCGATTCTTGGCGTAGGCAAAGGCGTCGGCCGGGCCGAACGGGGCCTTCAGCGGCTCGGCCGCGCCGCTGCAGCTGGTCACGGCGGAGCCGCCATCGCTGTGGTTGGTCTGGCTGTGCAAGTTGGCCTGGTACACGGTGTACGGCAGCGAAGCGGGCGCCGGCGCGGCCGACTGGACCGTGAAGCCGGGCGCGGCCTGGCTCGCCATCTGCGGGGCAACTTTATTGGTCTGCAAAGGCTGGAAGGCGGGCATGGCAGGCGCCGCCAGTTTGCCGATCGCCAGCGCCCAGGCCTGCTCGACAATCTCTTCGCCGCCGGCGGCAAGCGCCTGGTCGACCGCCGCTTCCGAGCTATCCGCGGCGCCCTGGGCGGCGTCGTGCGCTACCGCGCGCATGCGCACCTGGTACTGGCCATCCGGCATGCTGATGCTGTCGCCGCGGCCAGCCCAGCGCACTTTGACGGACACCGGTTTTTTGTAGAGCCGCTGCACGCCCGTCCAGTGCTGGACCACCTGGCCGCCCGGGGCGACCAGTTCCAGGCGCCAGGATACGTTTTGGGCGTTGGCGACGTAGGGATAATCGAACTCAAGGGTAAAAGTGCGCGCTTCGCTGCTGGCGGCGGCGCTGACGCTGTCAGCCTTGTAAGGCACGTGCAGCGTGGCTTCAAATTCCCGATGGTCAAGCTCGGCGGCGAAGCCCAAGTTGCTGGCTGTTAATGCCAAGAAGACTGCACATTGTGGAAGCAACTTTCGACCGTTGTTATAACGCATGATTTCCCCGAGATTGTTTGAGTTGTAATTACATTTAGAAATTGTCCCAACTATGCGCGAGCACGATATGCGCTACAAATTCGAATTAGCTTTCAAATTGATATCGAATTGATATAAATTAAGTTGCAGGGAATTTAAATTCCCAACGGGAAATCGCGCGTGCTGGGAGGCCGCCCGGCGCAGCCAGCGCAGCGGATGTGAGAATTGGGTGACAATTCCAGAAGGGTATTTTTACGGCTGTGGTGGAAATGATGAAAATGTCCAGAATTGAACATTCTCACCACTTCCTAGAGGCAATAAGCCGTCAGCGCAGCACCTGCAAGACGACCGTATGCGGTCGCTTGTCGTCTTCCATCGTGATGAAATCGCCGTCCACACGGACACCATCGAGCGTCATTTGTGCAGTCGCGCCGGCCGTGACGGTGATGTTGTAGACCGTGTCGCGGAAACGGTAATCGAGCCCGAAGCCCGGCCAGTCGGCCGGCAGGCGCGGCGCCAGCGACAGGCGATTGCCCGCCAGCCCGATCCCCAGCAGGGACTCGACGATCAGGCGGTACATCCAGCCCGACGAACCGGTGTACCAGGTCCAGCCGCCACGCCCGATGTGCGGCGAGACCGCATACACGTCAGCGGCCACCACGTACGGTTCAACCTTGTACAGGGCCGCGCCGTTGGGCGTGGCGCCATGCTGCACCGGATTGATCATGCGCAGCAGCTCCCAGGCCCGTTCGGTATCGCCCATTTTGGCGAACGCCATCGCAGTCCAGATCGCAGCGTGCGTGTACTGGCCGCCGTTTTCGCGCACACCTGGCACGTAGCCGCGAATGTAGCCGGGGTTGAGCACACCGTCGTCGAACGGCGGATCGAGCAGCTGTACCAGGCCGTAGTCGCGCCGCACCAGGCGCTCGTCGACCGCCTTCATGGCCGAGGCGGTGCGCTCCGGATTGGCCGCGCCCGAAATCACACCCCAGCTTTGCGAGATCGAATCGATCTGGCATTCATCGTTGGTATGGGATCCGAGTGGCGTGCCGTCGTCGAAGTAGGCGCGCCGGTACCACTGGCCGTCCCAGGCATGCTGCTCCACATTGCACGCCAGCGTCACCGCCTCGTTCTGGCAGATGGTGGCAAATGCATGGTCGCCATACACGGTGGCCACTTCGGCAAAGCGCTGCAGCACTTCGTACAGGAAGAAGGCCAGCCACACGCTCTCGCCCTTGCCCTCGTTGCCGACCCGGTCCATGCCGTCATTCCAGTCGCAGGTGCCGATCAGCGGCAAGCCATGTTCGCCCAAGCGCAGGCCGCGCTTGATGGCGCGCACGCAGTGTTCGTACAGGTCGCCCTGCTGGCTGGAGCGGCCCGGCATATCGTAATAGGACTCTTCTTCCTGCTTGAGCAGGCGCCCTTCCAGAAATGGCGCCGGCTCGGTCAGCACGCTGCGGTCCCCGGTGCCGATCACGTAGCGGTGGGTCGCCAGCGGCAGCCACAGGAAGTCATCCGAGCAGTGGGTACGCACGCCGCGGTCCGATGGCGGGTGCCACCAGTGCTGCACGTCGCCTTCCACGAACTGGTGGGCCGCGCACAGCAGCAGGTGCTCGCGCAGCAGATGCGGCTCGGTGTGGATCATCGCCATCGCGTCCTGCAGCTGGTCGCGGAAGCCGAATGCGCCGCCGGACTGGTAGTAGCCGCTGCGCGCCCACAGGCGGCAGGCGATGGTCTGGTACATCAGCCAGCCGTTGGCGATCACGTCCAGCGACGGATCGGGCGTGTGCACCCGGATCGCGCCCAGCGTGTGGTCCCAGTGCTGGCGCACCTTGTTGAAGGCGGCGGCGGCAGCGGCGCTGCCGCTGTACTGCTGGATCATGCCGCTGGCGTCGGCATTGCGGCGCCCGCCCACACCCAGCATGAACACCAGTTCGCGTTCTTCGCCCGGCTGCAGTTCCAGCGTGACCTGAATCGCCGCGCACGGGTCGAGCGCGGCGCCCAGTTTCCCGGACAGGCGTGCGCGCGCCATGGCCGCCGGATTGGTCAGAGTCCGGTTGCGGCCGATGAATTCGGTCCGGTCGGAAGTGATGGTGCGGTTTTGCGCTTCCACGTTGAAGAAACCCACGCGGCCGGCAAACTCGGTGTTGTACTGGTTGCGTGCGAACAGCGCGCCACTGACCGGATCGATTTCCGTTGTCACGTGCATGCCCGTCTTGTGGCGCAGGTCGCCCAGCACCCACTCCACGTAGCCCGTGGTCGACAGGCGGCGCGGTACGGTACTGTCGTTGCGCAGCTTGATGACCGAATACTTGATCGCCGCATCGAGTGCGACAAAGGTGGACAGTTCGGTATAAATCCCCTCCTCGCTATGCTCGAACACGCTGTAGCCGAAGCCGTGGCGCGAAACGTAGTCGCCGCTGCCACGCACAGGGAGCGCGGTCGGCGACCAGAATTTGCCGGTCTGTTCGTCGCGAATGTAGAACGCTTCGCCACTGCGGTCGCTCACCGGGTCGTTGTCCCATGGCGTGAGGCGGAACTCGTGCGCGTTTTCGCTCCAGGTGTAGGCCTGCCCGCTTTCGGAGACAACGCTGCCGAAGTTCGGGTTGGCCAGCACATTGACCCACGGCGCCGGTGTGCGCGTTTCGGCGCTGGTACGGATCACGTACTCGCGCCCGTCGGCGGTAAAGCCACCGAGCCCGTTTTCGAGAATCAGTTCGCGCTGCGGCAGCGGCCGCTCGCTGCGCAGCTGGTACGACTCGCTGCGTGTCTCCGGTACCAGCAGCGCCAGTTTGGGCGACATTGGCACCGCGCGCTTGACCTGGTCGGCCAGCGTGCCGCGGCTGTCGGACAGGATCGCGCGCGCTACCGACTGCATCAGGATGCGGTCTTCCGGCGAGATCTGGTCGAGCAGGCGCACGAAAATGCCGCCCGGCCGGTCGATGGCCTGGGCGTCGATGCCCGAAGCGATCAGGCCCATGATCTGGTCGTGCAGCGCCTGGCGGTAGCCCGACTGGTCTTCGTACCAGATCACCAGATCCACCACCAGTCCTTTCAGGCGCCAGTAGGCGTGGGCCTGCACCATCTGGCGCGCCAGGTCGATATTGGCCGGGTCCTTGATCTGCATGAGCACAATCGGCAGGTCGCCCGAAATGGCATACGCCCACAGGCCCGACTGGCCGCGCTGGTTGCGGATCAGGATGCCGGGTTCCGCACGCAGCGAGGAATTCGGGTAAATCACGTTACTGGCCAGACGGCTGTACAACTGGGCGTCCGATTCGGTCGCGTTCAGCTGGCGCAGCACCACCTGGCTGTGGGTCCAGGCCAGTTCGAACACGCGGTCGGCCAGATGACGGTCCTGGTACTTGTCGATCAGGTGCAGGGCCGCTTCGCGCGTTTCGGTCATGCCGGTCACCACGTCGAGCGTGACCACCTGGTCCGGTTCAAGTGTGACCTTGTAGCGGATCGCCACCACCGGGTCGAGCACCGAGCCTTCCATGCCGCCCAGCGGATCGGGCTCGAGCATGGCGCGCGGGGCGACCGTGCTGTTGCCACGGCCGAGGAACTCGCTGCGGCTGGTCTCGAACGAAACATCGAGCAGTGCGCCATCATGCACCGTCATCAGGTTCAGCAGCCATGGCATCTGTTCATCTTTGGCACGTGGACGGCGCGTGCACAGGATGGCGTTCTCGTTGCGCAGAATTTCGGTCTGCACGAACAGCTTCTGGAAGGCCGGGTGGGCGGAATCGGCCGCCGCCGGCGCCATCACCACTTCAGCGTAGCTGGTAAATTCGATGGTGCGCTTGACGCTCGACTTGTTGGTAATGCGGGTACGGCGCATTTCGATGTCGTCTTCCGGAGACACCACGATCTCGGTATACAGATCGAGCCCGCGGTCGTGGCGGCGGAATTCGGCCCGCCCTTCCGAGAAAATGACTTCGTATTTCTTCGGCTCGACCATGGTCGGCTGGTAGGCGGTGGACCAGAACTGGCCGCTGTCCACATCGCGCACGTAGCAGAAATTGCCCCAGTTGTCGGAGGTGCCGTCTTCGCGCCAGCGCGTGACCGCCAGGTCTTTCCAGCGGCTGTAACTGCCGCCGGCGCTGGTCACCATCACGTGGTAGCGGCCATTCGAGAGCAGCTGCACTTCCGGCTGCACGGTGGTGGTCTGGGTGATGATCCGCATCGGCATGACCACTTCCTGCTCCGGCGCGCGCAGCGCGGCCAGTTCGGCAGTGTTCGAATAGAAGGCGCCGGCGCGCGGCACGCGCTCCTGCAGCACCAGCAGGGTGGACTGGAACAGCGGATCGGATTCGAAACGGCGCTGCATCGGCCGGTCGTGCAGCAGGTAGCTCATGGCAAGGAAGCCCATGCCCTGGTGGTGCGCCATGAAGGAACGGATGACGGCGAAGTTCTGGCCCCGCGGCAGGCGCGACAAGGTGTAGTCGATCGCCTCGTAGAAGCCGTGCTTGCCCATGAAGCCCAGTTCAGCCATGCGCTGCAGGTTTTCCACTGCCGCTTCCGGGTGCACCATCAGGCCAAGCATGGTTGCGTACGGCGCGATGACCAGATCGTCCGCCAGGCCGCGTTTCATGCCGGTGCCCGGCACGCCAAAGGCGCGGTACTGGTAGTTCATGTTGGCGTCGACGGTGTTGTAGCCGGACTCGGAAATCCCCCACGGCACGTCGCGCTGACGGGCGTAGTCGATCTGCGCGTTGACGATCGAACGGTAGGTCTGGTCAAGCAAGGTGTTCTGATAGGTCGGCATGACCAGCAGCGGCATCAGGTACTCGAACATCGAGCCACTCCACGACAGCAGCAACTGTTCGCCGCCGATAATACACAGCTGGCGGCCCAGCGCGAACCAGTGCTCCTGCGGGAACTGGCCCTGCGCGATACCGACAAAACTGCACAGGCGCACTTCGGAGGCCAGCAAGTCGTAGCAGGCCGCATCCAGACGGCGGTCGGAGACGTTGTAGCCGATCGCCAGCAGGTCGGTGGTCTGGTTGTACAGGAAGCGGAAGTCCATTTTCGCAAAGTCGCGCGCTTCGGCACTCAGGCGGTTGATTTGCTCCATGCGGCGCTGGGCGCGCTCGCTGCCGCGCCGGATCAGCTCATTGAGCGCCTGCTGGCGTTCGCGCTCGTTCGGCGCGAGGTCGGAGGCCGGGCTGCTGGCCAGCGAGAAGTTGGCCAGTTCGCGCAGGGTTGGAATGCGCGTCAGGCTGGAATCGGCCACGCTGTCCTGTGCCGACGCCATCCACGGCGTGAGCTCGAGCAGCTCGTCGTAGGCTGTGCGGCACTGCTCGGCGAGCTTGTCGGCCCACCATTGCAGATTCGGTTCACCCACCGGCTTCATGGCGTCGACAATCGCGTCGGCGGCCGCGGACAGGCGACCCAGCACGCTGACAATGCCGGGCAGCGTATCGCTTGGTGCCTGCTTGTCGGGGGCGAACTGCGCGTGCATTGCCTCGATCGCGCTCTTCACGCCAGGATTGGCGTCATTGGCATGCTCCTGTACCACGCGCAAGGTGATGCAGATGCCATCGACCGTCTGCTTGCTCACGACCGGCTGATCGGCCAGCGCGGACAGGCCCGGCGCCAGGGTGAGCAGATGACCGGCCAGATTGCCGCTGTCGACAGTGGACACATACATGGGGTGCAGCGGCGCCAGCGTCTGCGTGTCGTACCAGTTGTAAAAGTGGCCAAGGTGGCGTTCCATCCGCGCCATCGTGCGCAGGGTATCTTCGCAACGCTGCAGCACCTGGCCGACCGTGATGAAGCCGAAGTCCCACGCTGTCAGGTTGGCCAGCAAAGCCATGCCGATATTGGTGGGCGAGGTGCGGTGCGCGACCACCCGGGTCGGATGCTCCTGCATGTTGTCGGGCGCGAGCCAGTTGTCGTCTTCGACCACGAAGGTTTCGAAGAAGCTCCAGGTTTTGCGGGCCAGCGTTTGCAGGAAGATCTTTTGCGGCGACTCCAGCTGCGCGGACGCGCGTTCCACCGGAAGACTGATCCACCATGCCACCACGGGCGCGACAAACCAGAGCAGCAGCACGGGCACAGCCCCCGGCAGCGCTTCGGGACGATACACGGCAAGCAGCGCGCCAGTGACCGCCGCCAGAGCGGGCGCAAACCACATGCTGCGCCAGCTGCTGGCCATATCGGTGCTCGACCGGTTCAGGCCCGAGGCCTTCCATTCCAGCAGGCGGCGGCGCGTTACCAGCATGCGCCACAGCGCGCGCACGATCGCGTCCATGCTGAAGAAGGCTTCGTAGGGCAGGAAGGCGAGCGTCAGGATCGAGTGGCCGAACATCAGGCGCGTGCTCTTGAACGAGGTCGAGACGTGCTGGCGCCACAATACGTCGTGCGGCTTCTCGGTCAGATCCCACAGGGCACTGATCAGGGTCGGCAGGAAGATCACCGCCAGCACCGCCGTGGTCCAGAACATCGTTTTCGGCATCAGGGCCCAGCACACCAGCAGCATGGTGGTCAGCATGACCGGCACCAGGCTGCGGCGCAGGTTGTCGAACAGCTTCCAACGCGACAGCGCCGTCAGCGGATTCGGTTCACGCTTGCCGCTGGCGCCGCGCACGGCGCCGAACAGCCAGCCGGCCAGCTGCCAGTCGCCGCGGGTCCAGCGGTGGCGGCGGCTGACGTCGTCGCTGTAGCGCGACGGGTATTCTTCGTACAGCTGGGCGTCGCTCAGCAGGCCGGCGCGCAGATAGCAGCCTTCGAGCAGATCGTGGCTGAGAATCTGGTTGTCGGGGAAGCGGTGGGCCAGTACGGTTTCAAAGGTGTCGATATCGTAGATGCCCTTGCCGACAAACGAGCCTTCGTAGAACACGTCCTGGTAGACATCCGACACGGTACGGGTGTAGGGATCGATGCCCGGCTCACCACCACACAGGGTTTCGTAGCGCGAAGCGTTTTCACCGGGTAGTGCGGCCGTCACGCGCGGCTGCAGAATGCCATAGCCTTCCACCACGCGGCGCTCTTTCAGATCGATCTGCGGCCGGTTCAGCGGGTGCACCATGGTCGCGATGAATTTGCGCGCGGCGTCGCGCGGCAGCTGGGTGTCGGTATCGAGCGTGATCACGTAGCGGATGTTGGCCAGGCCATTCAGGTCGCCCACCACGGCCGAGAAGCTGTCGCGCGCGCCGCCGCGCAGGAAGGCGTTCAGGTCGCCCAGCTTGCCGCGCTTGCGCTCTTCGCCGATCCAGGCATTCTCGCGCGGGTTCCATTTGCGCGGGCGGTGCAGCAGCAGGAAAGGATCGCGGCGCTGGGCCGCGCCGCGTGCGTCGCCTGCGTCTTTCACCTCATCGGCCTGTACCTGGCCATATTTGGCATTGAGCTCGCTGATCATGTCGCCGGCCAGCGTCACCAGTTCCGCATCGCCCGGCATGTTCTCCTTGTCGGCATCGGCAAAATCGGTCAGCAGGCAGAAACGCAGGTTCGGATCGCGGTTGGCAAGGTAGCGCACCTCGATGCCTTCGACCAGCGAGATGATGTTGTCGCGGCTGTACAGCAGGGTTGGCACGACCACGATGCTGCACGCGTCCGGCGGAATACCCTCGCGGAAGTCCATGCGCGGCAGCGGGTGCGCGCGCGTGAGCTGGGTGGCCATCAGGTTCACCAGCGCCAGTGATAGCTGGCTCGAACCGAAGGCAGCCAGGATGCCGATCACGACCAGCAGAATGCCGTCGACATCGCTCAGATAAGCATGCCGCACCACACTGGCGGTAAACAGCGCGGTAAACAGGACAATGGCGCCCAGGTAGGTCGACAGGGGCGCGGCGCGTGCGTTCATGCGCATCGCCTCGCCCGGATCGTTTTTCACCTTGAGGCGGCGCGTCAGCGTGCGCAGTCCTTTGCCGATCAGGTAAAAGCCGACGTGGCGGGTGCGTTCATCGAGCCCGCCCGCGGCCGGGTCGCGGTTTTCCTGCGCCAGCGCGAGCGCCTGTTCGGCCACTTGCACTTCGGTGAAATCACAATGCTTGGCCAGCTGCTCGATCACGTGGCGGTAATTGTCGCGCGTGGCGAAATCCATTTTGCCGTAGGTGTCGGCCGGGTCCAGGCGCAGGGTCTGCTCGACCGCGCTCATGCTCTCGACGAATTCCTGCCAGTCCATCGTACTGAGGAAGCGCAGACTGCCAATGCTGTTACTGATCGAGACCTGGTCGGCGGCCTGCTGGCCAATCTCGGCCTGGATCTGCTGCTCGATGGTGAGCCCGGCGTCGGCCAGGCGCGTGGTCACCCACTGCAACGCCAGCGTCAGCGACGGGCTCTGGCCCTGCAGGCGGCGCGCCAGCTCCGCTACAAAGCCGCTGTTCATCGGCTGACCGGAACGGGCCATGTCGGCCACCAGCAAAATCAGGTCGCTGGGATTTTTTTCGGCCGTCTCCATCATCTGGTCGGCCCAGGTATTGGCGCGGTCGCGCTGGGTGCGGTTGTCATACACGCGCGCGGCGACGCGGCGCAGATTTTCGATCAGCGCCAGGCGCAGCATGATCGGAATGGCCCACAGCTCGCCCAGCTTGAGCGTGGCGTGGTCCTGATAGGCCTCGACAAAGCGGGTCAGACTTTCCGGGTCGACCCGGCCGTCGCCGTGCGAAATGATCTCGAGCGCGATCTGGTACACGCGCGGCGTCCCTTCCGCATCGTCGTTCGCCAGCCGTGGCAGTTCCTTGCTGTAGTCCTTCGGCAGGTGCCGGCGGGCGGTGCGGATTTGTTCTTCGATCAGGTAAAAATTATCAAGCAGCCATTCGGACGCCGGCGTGATCTGGCGCGCGGCCTTGATCGCGGCGGTCAACTCATGGCAGGTATCGCAAATGATGGTGGCATTTTCGCTCAGGCGCGACAGCAGCTTGTCCGGCCCGCCCTTGTTGCTCAGCACATGGCGGCTGGCCAGCAGCTTGCCGTGCGCGGCCATCTGCGCCGCGCTGAACAGCTCCGAACGGAGGGGGGATTCTTCGGCAGGATCGGCGTCCTCATCCAGCGCGTTGCGCCATGAATGGAGCGTGTCCGCCAGGATGGTTTTATCGTCGTTCAACAGGGACCTCGCGTGGGCGTGTATAGCCAACACACTGCGGTGACAGCGAGTTGCGGCCGGGTGGGACGGCTATTTCCATAGTAAAACGAAGACCCAAAACGGACTGTGCGCCAACGTACACATGGCAGTCCTGCAGGATTTATCTGCTGGGAAATATTGCGTGGGAATGGGCAAAAAAAGCGGTCTGGCCGGATGAAGGACAGACCGCGAACGGAATAGAGATGACTTGGAACGATCAACTCAAGGAAAGGTTCCCGGACACGTGATACGCATTGCGATAACCGAGCCGGTGCAGGCAACGGGCAGCCTTTTCGCTGCGCCCGCCACTGCGGCAGAAAAACACCAGCGGACGCTGCTCGCCGCGCAGCCATTCGCCAACCCGGTCGGCCAGACGGGACAGGGGTACGCTGCTGGCCGGGCGTCCGCGCCAGCTGACCATGCCTGCGGCAAGGTGCTCGAACGGTTCGCGCACGTCGATCAGCATGGCGCCCGGATGCGCTGCAAGGAAGGCATCGAGCGCGGCTTCGTCCAGCCCGTGCGACAGCGTCTCGGCATCCACATCGGTGCCGGCATAGGTGGTCACGGCGCCCGTATCGTGCGAGCCGCACAGGATGGTGGCCGCGCTGACGCGGCCATCGAGTTCAGGCGCCAGTGCCGCGCCCACAAACGCGAAACGCACGTCGGCAGCAAGCAGAGCGCCGTCGGGCGCAGCGTCGCCGAACAGATACGCGGCGCCCGCCGTTTGCGGCACCCGCACCAGCAGCTGCTTGCCGATGACGACGGGCGCGCCGTCCGCGCCGTTCAGATGGCTTTCGAGCAGCGGCAACAGCGCCGTGCGCCCGGACTGGTCCGCGCCGGTGGAAAGCACCGCGCGCACCTGGTAATTCTGGCAGCGCACCAGATCGGCGATACGGGCAGCCAGCGACGGCAGCGGATCGATCACGGCGCAGCTCGCGCTGGCGGCGTCAAAAATCAGCCAGCTCGAGGCGCCGTCTGCGCTCAGCTGCACGATGCCGTCGCTGCTTTCGCCTTCACCCGGCGAAGGAATCAGGCAGGTCTTGCGCAACGCTTCGCCACAATGGGCGATGCGTTCACAGGCCGCGTCGATAAAGGCATCGTCAGCCATCGGGCCGAACGACATGCGCACGGCCGCCGCGCAGCGCCAGTGCGGCAGATGCATCGCTTCCAGCACGTAGCTGGGCGCGGCCTTGGCGGACGAGCAGGCCGAACCTGCACTCACGCGCACGCCGGCCGCGTCGAACAGGTCGAGCAGCTCTTTGCTGGAGAAGCCGGGTACGGAAAAATTGAGCGTGGTCGCGAGCGCATTGCCGAACGGCGCGTTGAACACAATGCCGGGCAGCGCCGCGCGCAAGGCGTCGGCCAGACGCGTGCGGTAATCGAACAGTTCTTCATGGGTGCGCAGCACGCCGCCCGTTTCCATCGCTTCCAGCACCGCGCCCAGTGCGGCCACGCCGGCCATGTTTTCAGTGCCCGCGCGCTGGCCCGCTTCCTGGCCGCCGCCGCACATCAGCGGCGTGTAGGGCGCGTCGCGCCGCACGTACAGCATGCCGATGCCCTTGGGCGCATACAGCTTGTGGCCGGAAAATGGCGCATAGTCGATGCGCGTGGCGGCCAGATCGAGCTGCAGCTTGCCGAGCGCCTGCACGCTGTCGACCATCCAGTAGGCCGGGCTGGCCGAAGCGCACAGCACGGCGGCAATGCCGTCCAGGTCGGAAATGACGCCTGTTTCGTTATTGGCGGCCATGGTGCAGACCAGGGCCGCGCGGGGCGCCATTGCACGCAGCGCCTCGAGCTGATGACGCCCGTAGCCGTCCACCGGCAGCGTGCGCAATTCAAGATTGGTACCGAGGATGCGGTTCCAGTGCGCCAGCGTTTCCGGCACCGCTTTGTGTTCCGTCGCGCCGTACACCAGCAGGTCGCCGGTCTGCTCACCGCGGGCGCGCCGCTCGCGAATTGCGCACAGGGCCGACAGCACGGCGGTCTGAATGCCCTCGGTGGCGCCGCTGGTAAAGGTGAGCTGCCCGTCGCCCACGCCCAGCAGGCGACAGGCGCGCGCGCGCACCGCATCCAGCATGCTTTTGGCCTTCAGGCCGGTGCAATGGCTGCTGCTGGGATTGCCGAAGCCGTCGCGCATGGCAGCCTCCGCGGCGGCGATGGCGGCGGGCAGGACGGGCGAGGTGGCATTGGCGTCGAGGTAAATTTCTTTCATCATGGGCACTATGGTAGCGACGCCCATGGAAATAAAGTTACCAAATATACCTGCAAGATGGGTATATTAAGCACATTCATCCTACAAATTTCGGAATAAAAGAATGCATGACCTCGACAAGTTCGACTGCGCCATCCTGGCTGCCTTGCAGGCCGACGGCACGCTGTCGATTGCCGCCCTCAGCGCAAAAGTAGGTTTGTCCTCCACGCCATGCTGGAAACGCCTCAAGCGGCTGGAAGATGAGGGCTATATCGAGAGCCGGGTGGCCATCGTCAACCGCCACAAGGTCGGGCTGCCGGTCACCGTGTTTGTCAGCATCAAGACCACCGAACATGACGAGAAATGGCTGAACCGCTTTGCGGCCGCCGTGGTCGCCCTGCCCGAAGTGCAGGAATTTCACCGCATGAGCGGCAATGTCGACTATTTGCTCAAGGTGGTAACGACCGACATTGGCGGCTACGACCGTTTTTACAAAAAGCTGATCAAGGCAGCCAACCTGTCCGGCGTGTCTTCGGCGTTTTCTATGGAGCAAATAAAGTTCACTACGGCATTGCCACTTGCACTGATTTCGCACGGCGCGGGTGCCTAAAACCGCACAAAAGAACACCGGAATCATGCGATGATTGCCGTTGGTACAGATCACAGGAGAGACTTCGTATGCCGTCGCACCAAACCGTAATGACGATCGCCGCAGCTGCCATGCTGCTGGCGTCCCAGGCTGCCAGCGCGCAGGAGCAAGTGGTCAAGATTGGCGTGAGCGGGCCGCTGTCCGGCGCCAACGCGTTTGCCGGCAAGGACAACGAGAACGGCGTGCGCCTCGCAGTCGAGGAGCTCAATGCGAAAAAGATGAGCGTGGGGGGCAAGCAGCTGCGCTTCGAACTGGTGTCGGAGGATGATCAGGGCGATCCGAAAGCAGGCGTCAACGTGGCGCAAAAGCTCGCCGATGGCGGCGTGCGCTTCGTGCTCGGGCCCTACAACTCCGGCGTGGCGATTCCCGCTTCGCGTATCTACAGCGACGCCGGCATCATCATGTCGACCGTGGGTACCAATCCCAAGGTCACCCAGGGCGGCTACAAGAATGTGTTCCGCATGGTCGCCAGCGACAATCAGCTGGGCGGCGCAATGGCGGGCTACGCGGTCAAGCAGCTGAAAGTAAAAACGGTCGGCGTCATCGATGACCGCACCGCCTTCGGCCAGGGCGTGGCGATGGAATTCGCCAGGCAGGCCAAGGCGGCCGGCCTGAAAGTGGCAGGCCACGAATTCACGACCGACAAGGCAACCGACTTCGCCGCGATCCTGACCGCGCTCAAAGCCAAAAAGGTCGATGCGATCTTCTTCGGCGGCTATGCACCTCAGGGCGCGCCGATGGCACGCCAGATGCGCGCGCTCGGCCTGAAGGACGTCAAGCTGCTCGGCGGCGACACCCTGTGCAGCCCGGAGATGGCCAAGCTCGGTGGCGACGCCGTCGGCGAGAACGTTCTGTGCGCCCAGGGTGGCGCCATCCTGGAACGCCAGGCCGCCGGCCCGGCATTCCAGAAGCGCTATCAGGAACGTTTCAAGCAGGCGCCTGACGTCTACGCGGCCGTGTTCTACGACCAGACCATGTTCATCGCGCAGTCCATGAAGGCGGCCAATTCGATCGATCCATCGGTGGTTGGCACGGCCATGCACGCCAGCAGCTACAAGGGCGTGGTTGGCAGCTATGCCTATGACGCGGCCGGGAACATGCTCAAGTCGGCGGTAACGATCTATACCTTTAAAAACGGCGCTCCGGTCGCCCTGGCGACTTACTGATGCGTGCGCCCCTGATCCTTGCGGCCGCACTGGCCGCGGCGTTTCCGTGCGCGCTGGCGGGACCGTCATCGGTCAACGCCCCGCTGACGCCACCGCTGGCGCATTTCGTGGTGCAGGCGCAGGCCATGCCCGCCGTGATCCAGCGCTTCCAGCTCGATTACGCAAGCCTGGACCACAAATACACGGTGGCCAACGGCGCCGCGCGGGAAGCGGAGCTGGGCGACTTTTATCAGCAGTGGCGCAAAGCGCTTGACGCTCTGCCCTTCGACACCTTCGGCGTGGAAGACCGGATCGACTACGTCATGCTGCGCAACCAGATCGACTTCGAACTGCGCGAACTGGCCGCCAAAGGCAAGCGCTATGCTGAGGCTGGGCCGCTGGTGCCGTTTGCACGGCCCCTGATTGAACTGGCCGAAGCGCGCCGCATGATGCGCGCGCAAAATGGCCAGCAGGCCGCGGCCCTGCTGCAAAGCAGCCTGGCCACCGTCAAACAGGCGCAGGAAGCATTGCTGGCCGCTGGCGACATCAATTCCGCCAAACCGCTCGCTGCGCGCAGCGTGGCCAACCGCGCAATTCAGATCATCGCGGCCCTGTCGCGCGATCTGAAGGAATGGAACGCCTACTATGAAGGCTACGACCCGGCCCTGAGCTGGTGGGTCAAGCGTCCGTACGCGGACCTCGACAAAGCCATGAGTGACTACTCGGCCAGCCTGAAGGAACGGCTGGTGGGCAAAGAGTCGGCCCAGCGCCTGAACGTGACGGGCGACCCGATCGGCCGCGATGGCCTGGTCAGCGCACTGCAGCGCGAGATGGTCCCGTATACGCCGGAAGAGCTGATGGCGCTGGCCGAGAAGGAGCTGGCCTGGGGCGAAGCTGAACTGCGCTCCGCCGCCGCCGAGATGGGTTACGGGAACGACTGGCATGCGGCCATGGAGAAGGTCAAGACCATGTACGTGCCCCCTGGCGAGCAGACGGCGATGGTGCGTGGCCTGGCGCAGGAAGCGGTCGACTACCTGGATGCGAACAAGCTGGTGACGATTCCGGAAGTGGCGCGCCGCAGCTGGCGCATGGACATGCTGTCGCCGGAAAGCCAGCTGATCAGTCCCTTCTTCCTGGGCGGCGACACGATCCTGGTGTCCTACCCGACCGACGGCATGACGCATGAGCAGAAGCTGATGACCATGCGCGGCAATAACCCGCACTTCTCGCGCGCCACCGTCCACCACGAGCTGATTCCCGGTCACCACCTGCAGATGTTCATGGCCGACCGCTACCAGCCGCAACGACGCGCCTTCGATTCGCCCTTCTTTGTGGAGGGCTGGGCCGTGTACTGGGAAATGCTGCTGTACGAGCGCAAGTTCGCGGTCAAGCCGGAAGACCGGATCGGCATGATGTTCTGGCGCAACCATCGCGCGGCCCGCATCCTGTTCTCGCTCGGCTTTCACATGGGCAAGATCACACCCGAGCAGGCGGTCGACATGCTGATCAAGCGGGTCGGGCACGAGCCGGACAATGCACGCGCGGAAGTGCGGCGCTCGTTCAACGGCGACTACCCGCCGCTGTATCAGGCCGGCTACATGATCGGCGCGCTGCAGCTGCGTGCCATGAAACGCGAGCTGGTCGATACTGGCAAGATGCGTCTGCTCGACTTCCATGACCAGATTCTGATGGGCGGCATGCTGCCGCAGGAACTGGTGCGGGCGCGCCTGAAAGGTGAAAAAATCAATCGCGATTTCAAGCCGGGCTGGCGTTTCTATTAATTGCTGACATAAAAAAGCCGCCCCAGAAGGGAGCGGCTTTAATGGCAGAGGCGCATGGCTTCAGCGCGGCGCGCTACAAAGCCCGGCTTGCCGGGTCCTGACGGCATCGTGAGCAACTTTGCCGGCTAGGAAGAGGTTGATACAAAAACATTTGGCAAATAATACGCCTCGATTCGCTTGCGCGACAGCGAAAATATCAATCGAAACCTGCTGATTCCATACGACAAAGCTATCGCATTCCAACTTGCGTGGAATGGCGTATCCTAGTGGCCGCTTCCATACTCAACCCGGAAAAACGAATGAAGAAAAGCCTCACCCTGAGCGCACTTTGCGCTGCCCTCGCCCTCGGATTTGCTCCCACCGTTGCCACCAGCGCGCCGCCGGCCGGCAAGGTCTCGGGCGCGGTGGCCGATCAGGCCCGCAAGCAGCTCGACCAGCTGGCCGACCAGTACTATCAGGCGCTGGCACGCTACGAGCCAGTGGGCGCGACCGAAAATGGCGACAACCGCTTTGACGACCAGATCGGCATGAGCATCTCGCCTACCGTGCGTGCGCGCCAGTTCGCGCTGTACCGCAGCTTCCGGAAACGACTGCAGGCAATCGACCGCATGGAGCTCGATACGGGCGCGCAGACCAACTACGACGTGCTCGATTTCGAACTCAATTCGGCCCTCAGCTTCGAGAACATTCCCGACCATCTGCTGCCGATCAACCAGATGTCGAGCATGCCCGTCAATCTGGCCAATTACGCCAGCGGCGAAGCGGGCCAGCGCCTGACCAGCGTCAAGGAATACAAGGCCTACTTAAATCGCCTGAACCAGCTGCCGGCATGGATTGATCAGGCCATTGTGAACATGCGGGAAGGGATGCGCACCGGCGTCGTGATGCAGAAAGCGCCGCTGGTGTCGGCACTGCCGCAGTTCCAGAAACTGGTGAGCAGCACGCCGGAAGAAAACATCTTCTACACGCCGATCAAGAAACTGCCGGCGGCCTTCAGCGCCAAAGACAAGGCTGCGCTGACCAAGGCCTACCGCGCGACCATCGATGGCAAACTCAATCCGGCGCTGGCACGCCTGGCGGCATTCCTGGAAAAGGATTATCTGCCCAAGGCACGCACCAGCACCGGCTGGAGCGCGCTGCCGAACGGCGCGGCCTGGTACCAGCTGAATGTGGCCGCGCAGACCACCACCGACTTGAAGCCTGAGCAGATCCATGCGATCGGTCTGAAGGAGGTGGCGCGCATCCAGGGCGAGTACGCCATCGTCGGGCCGAAGATGGGTTACACCGGCCCTGCGGCAGGTTTGCCGGCCTGGGTGGCGGCGCAGGACAAGTACCGTCCGTTCAAGACGGAACAGGAAGTCATCGACGTCTACAAAAAACTCGACGCCGTGCTGCGCACCAAGCTGCCGGCCCTGTTCACGCTGACGCCAAAGGCGCCGCTGGACCTGCGTCTGGAACCAGAACTGAGCCGCGCCACCGCGTCCGACCATTACACGGCGCCCGCAGCCGATGGCTCGCGCCCTGGCGTGTTCTGGTCCGTGGTGACCGACCCGACCCTGTACGGCAGCACCGGCATGGTCACGCTGTTCCTGCACGAGGGCCAGCCCGGACACCACTTCCACATCGCCCTGCTGCAGGAACTGAATCTGCCGGACTTCCGCAAATTCGGCGGTAACAACGCCTATACCGAAGGCTGGGCCTTGTATGCGGAAACGCTGGGCAAGGAAATGGGTCTGTTCGACAAACCGGAAGATTATTTCGGCCATCTGAACGACGAAATGCTGCGCGCCGCGCGGCTGGTGGTGGACACCGGGATGCACGCCAAGGGCTGGACGCGCGAACAGGCGATTCAGTATTACCGCGATACGCTGGGCTATCCGGAAGCGACAGCCAGAAGCGAGATCGAACGCTACATGGTGTGGCCAGGCCAGGCGCTCGGTTACAAGATCGGCGCGCTGAAGATTGCCGAACTGCGCAAGCGCGCGGAGCAGGCGCTGGGTGCAAAATTCAGTCTGCCGAAATTCCACGAGGTGGTGCTGGAGAACGGTACGCTGCCGCTGGCACTGCTGGAGAAGAAGGTGGATCGCTGGATTGTGAAGGCGCAGGTGCAGTAAGCGCCATTGGCACGTCGTCCGCGCGAAGGCGGGACGACGTGCTGCTGCCTTTACACTCGCCTTACATTATCGACAGCACCGGATAGCGGCGCCATTCCGGCTCCACATACCGCTGGCAATTCGCAAAGATAAAATCAAGCACGGCCTCCTGGTTCGCCAGTAACGCCGGGTTGGCCGCCTTCCATTGCTCAAACTTCGCGCGCAGCGCAGGCTCGTCACGCAGCAGTTCGAGCGCGTGATCTTCAAACACGTAATCCGAATACGCCTCTTTCTTTTCCAGCACACTGTTGAAGAAGCCCCAGCGGAAGAAGCTGTCGTGTCCCTGCGGCTCCAGCGTCTCCACCGCATAGCGTGCCTGATCCTGGTCCAGCGGGATCCACCAGTCGCCGGCCCGCAGCAGCAGACTGGCCGTGCGTTTTTCGAGCTGCACGTCGTCATGGAACATGTGCCCTTCATAGGCACCCGGACGCGAGCTGACCGCCTTGATATGGTAGTACTGCACTTCCACCACCTTGTCGGCGGCAATCTGTTCCATGGCTACGCCATTCCACTGCAGACGCTCGACCACTTCACGCCACGCTTGCGGCACCACGTAGGCGCGCGGCGCCGTCACGTGCACGTCGGCCGGGAAGTGGTTGAAGTAGGCGATATCGCGTTCCCACGGCTCGCTGCGGTCGTACGACAGACGCGTGTAGTTGCCCAGCTGGCTGGGACTGTATTTGGCTGCATAGCCGCTGAAGCGGAAGGTCGACGGCTTGGCCTCATTCATCGCCCAGTGCACCGGCCACTCGCGGCGGGCCTTGCCTTCATCGCGCGCCGCGCGCCGCAGCTGCTGGATGGCGGCGCCGTTGGCGATGGTGAAATCGAGCGCCGTTTCGACCAGCGCCCGCATCGATTCATAGCGGTCGGCGAAGGGCTTGAGCATGTGCGTCTCGGGCATGAAGCCGATCGTGTGGTGCAGCGCCGCGAAGCCGGTCGAGAAGCGCGGCGTTTCCAGAAATTCGGCGATCCCGTGGTCCGGGCTGTCCTTCACCGGGTTCACATACGGGCAGGTCGGCCAGCCGCGCCTGGCCATCTCGGCAAACAGTTGCGGCAGCATGGTCTGCTGCAGGAAGCCGCCCAGCGCGCCACCCAGCTTGTCGGTCTGGGTATGAATCAGGGTCATGGTGTACGGATAGTCGGCACCGTTGGAGGTGTGGGTGTCGACCATGACGTCGGGGTCCCAGGCGGTGAACAGCTTGTTGAAGACCTGGGCGGTCAGCGTGTCGCACTTGACGAAGTCGCGGTTCAGATCCAGATGGCGCGCATTGCCGCGGAAGCCAAACTGCTCGGGGCCATCCTGATTCACGCGCGAGGTGTTGGCGCGGTTGATGCTGCCGTCCACGTTGTACAGCGGGACAAACAGGAACACGGTCTTGCCCAGCGCTGCCAGGCGTGCCGGCTCCAGGCAGAAGTCGCGCACCAGCGCCATGCAGGCGTCGACACCTTCCGGCTCGCCCGGATGAATCCCGTTATTGTTAAAGAAGACCGGACGCCCTTCCCGCTTGAGCTGCGCGCGGTCGAACACGCCGTCCGCCGTGATCACGCCCGCATGGATCGGCAAGCCTGCATCGGATGTGCCGACCATGTCGAAATGCAGGACGTTGGGGTAGCGCCTGGCCAGATCCTGGTACCAGGCGATGCAGTCGGCCAGCGTGGTGGTTTGATTCTTGTTGCCCTGCTCGTAGGGCGTGCGCAGTTCTTGGGTCATGGTGGTCGCAGTATTTAAGTCGTGACTTCGGTTTCGATCGGCAGGGTGATGGAAACCACGGTGCCGTGGTCCGGCTCGGAGCTGAATTGAATTTTCCCGCCCAGCGCGTAGACGCGCTCGCGCATGCCGATGATGCCGATGCCGCTGGACGCGGTACCGGTGCTGAAGCCGGCGCCGTCATCGTCAATCTCGATCTGCAGCGTGTCCCCGGCATCGGACAGGATGAGCGAGACTTCGGCATGGGTGGCGCCGGCGTGCTTGAGCACATTCGACAGCGCTTCCTGGATGATGCGGTAAGCGGAAATGGCCAGCTCGTTGCCCAGGCCCGAGAAGTCGCCTTCGGAATGGAATTCGAAATGGCACTCGGGATGGCTGGTGTCGTAATGGCGGATCATCTCTTCGACCGCACCGTGCAGACCAAGCATGTCCAGCACTTCCGGACGCAGGCGCCGCACCAGCCGGCGCCCGCTCGCGTACAGATCGAGCGTGAGCTTGGTAATGGCCTGCGACTTGAGCTTGATTTCCTCCACCGCCGGACCCGGTTCGGCCTTGCCGGCCAGGTGCAGAATGCTTTGCGATTCGAGGCGGGCGGCAATCAGCGAAGCGTTCAGTTCATCGTGAATCTCGATGGCGATACTCTTGCGCTCATCTTCCACGATCGAGTTCACCTTCTGAATCAGCTTGCGCTTGTCGGCGTCGGCGCGCAGCGCTTCATTGCGTGACTCGACCAGATCCTTGGTGCGCTCGGCCACCTTGTTCTCGAGCTCTTCGCGCGACTGGCCCAGTGCCACCGACATCTCGGTAATCGATTCCTGCAGTTCGCCCACCTCGCCGCCCGTGGTCACGGGCAGCGAGACACGGTAGTTACCGCCGCGGATTTCACGCAGCGCACCGATCGAAGAATTGAGCGGCATGGTCAGACTGCGCGCCAGGAAGTAAGCCAGCGCGCCCGATACCATCAGCGCCAGCGCGGCCATGGCGAGCTCGATCTGGAAGCGGCGCGCCTGCTTGTCGAGCATGTTCGAAGGCGACATTGTGACCCGCACATAGCCCACCAGTTCCGTGGGGAAGGTGGGCGGCTTGGTGTCGCTGGAGCCGGTCACGTGGGGCACGCCGTTGTCCGAGAACAGGTTGATCCAGGTAACCTGCTTCATGATCGGCGCTTCGTAATAGCGGTTCTCGGCATCGACCGCGGCCTGCGAGGCGACCGTGATCGCGACCTTCTGGTTGGCGTCCACCACGTCGATGCGGTAAATGCTCTTGTCCGACTGGACCAGGCCATTGATGGTCAGGCGCAGGTCGGCCAGGTTGCCGGAGATGACGTTGTATTCGCTGGTTTCAGCCAGCGCCTTGGCCAGGATTTTGCCGCGCTCGGCCAGCTCCTCGGCCACCTGGGCACGGTGGGAATACCAGGAGTAGCCCACGAAGGAGGTGAACAGAAACGCCACCGGCAGCATGGTGATGAAGGCCATGCGCGTGCCGATGCTCCAGCTTTGCCAGAATCGTAGTTTTTTCATGGCCGCCTTGTGTGTGGGTCGCGCCCGAATTTGCGCGCGTCGTCGCTCACCACCACCTGCAGCGAGCGCGCCACGCCTTCGTTGACGATGGTGCGGAAGTAGCGCGGAAACTGCGGTGGCGCCAGTTCGCCGGTGGCGACAAAGTCGTTGGCCAGGTCGGCCACGTGCGCGTTGATATGTTCGATGTTCGAGTAGGTGGTGGCCAGCGCCCCGGCGCGCACCATGTCGGCCGAAAAACCGATCACACCCTGGTTGTGGCGATAAGTCGAGAGCAGGATGTTGCGGAAGTTCTCGGCCGAGTACACGGTGCGGTCGGGCATGGCCAGCAGCACCTGTGCCTGGCCGACCCGGTTGAGCGCATAGTTGATGTCGGCGCCGGCGGTGTAGTCCTCGATCTCGACCGGGTTGGCGCCGTCGAGCAGTGGCTTGAGAAAGCCGGTTTCACGGCTGACGATGGCAGCCACCCGCACCGGACGCTTGTACAGCAGCGACACCAGCTTGAGCTGGTCGGCCGGCGCCGGCTCGGCGTAAATGGCGGTCATGTTCAGTGCCCGCGAACGCGGCAGTTCGCCGGTGATGGTGCGCCACACCTGGCTTGAAGTGTAGGCGGCGATGATGACGCAATCGCATTTGCGCGCGGCGGTATTGCGCAGCGCGACTGGGCCGATGGTCACATACACCAGGCGGCGGCGCTGCGCCAGCTCGGTGCGAAAGCCGCTAAATATCGGCACCAGACGTTTGTACAGGTCCTCGGCAATGTGGCGCGTGACCGTGGATTCGTCGCCAGTCACGATCTGAAAGCGAAAGCCCAGGGCTTCTTCGCTGTCGGCCGGGGCTGCAGCGACGCTCCCGCCGAGCAGGGACAGCACGGCCAGCGCGAACAGGCGCCGCCGCCAGGGGCTGCGCGGACGGTTCACTAGGGCTCGATCAGACCGTGCTTGACGGCCAGTTTGGTGATGTAAGCCTGACGATGCACGCCCAGCTTTTCCTTGACCGACTGGCTGATGTTGCTGATGGTCTTGGTCGACAGATTCAACTTTTCGGCGATCTCGGCATTGGTCAGGCCTTCGGCCATCAGCTTGAAAATCTCCAGGCCGCGCTGGTCGAGCTGCGATTGCGGCGATGCATCGCCACGCACCGACAGGTTGGCCAGACGCTCAGCAATTTGCGGCAGGAAATAAAGCTTGCCTTCCGCAGCGTGACGGACGGCCGTTGCCAAATCGGCGGGATCGCAATCCTTGGTGACAAAGGCGCGCGCGCCCAGGCGGTAGGTTTCCTTGATCAGGCTATCCTGGTCGAACTGGCTGAGGAAGACAATGTTTGCCTTCGGGAATTTTTTGAGTATGTCCTCGGCAGCATCCAGGCCAGTCAGTTCCGTGCCGAAACGAATATCGACCACCATCACATCCGGGCGCAGTTCGGCGAACATGGCCGCCGCCTCGTCCGGTGTCTTGGCCTGCCCGACCACGTCCATGCCTTCACCGGCCAGCGACATGGCAAAGCCCGTCATGACGATCGGATGGTCGTCGGCCAGCATGACGCGAATCGATTTTTGCTCAGTCTGCACGTTGATTCTCCAGTGGGTACGCCTGCGGTCGCTTACATCTGCTTACCATTGAATGGCATCAATGTGTGGGAGCGAACGGAAGTGATCAGTATCGAATGAGATTATTTCACACATCGGAGCGCGAAGCGAGCGCCCCACCCTTCAGGGCCAGCACGGTGCAGCGCCCCTCGCCAGATACATTTGGCAACAAGATTTGCTACTTCATCGCTTATAAATTGCTAGGCAATAGCATATATTGATTCTCAAGTAGCAAGCCAGAACGCAAACCAACCGGGAGATCGCTATGCACTTCTCAGACATGCAGGAAGGCCAGGGCACAAAATTTACCAAAATCGCCATCGTCAGCGCACTGCATCTGGCCGTGGGCGCGGCCCTGATCCACAATATGGATTCGAAAGTGTTCTCGATGCCGAAAGCCGTGGAAGAGATCATCATGTTCAATGTGGAGGCGCCAAAACCGCCGCCTCCGCCACCCGAGCCGCCACAGCCGAAACAGAAGGCCGTGACGCCGCCAAAAGTGTTCACCCCGCCGGTGGAAGTTGAAGTAGCGCAAGAACCGCCGCCAGAGGCGGTGCAGGCCACAACGATTGCCGATCCGGTGCCGGCCGAGCCGGGCCCCGTAGCGCCTGAAGCCCCGCCCTCGAATTCGACCAATACCGGCGAAATGTTCAGCGCGGCCCTGGCCAATGCCAGCGATTGCGCCAAACCGGACTACCCTGCCAGCGCCGCTCGTAACGGCGAAACCGGTACCGTCAAGATGGCGCTGCTGATTGGCCCGGACGGCCGCGTCAGCGATTCGAAGATCCAGCACTCAAGCGGCTCGCGCGAACTGGACCGTGCAGCAGTCGCGGCATTGCGCTTGTGCAAGTTCAAGCCTGCCATGGCCAACGGCGCTCCGCAGTCGGCCTGGGGCCAGATTGCCTACGTGTGGACCCTGGAATAAACCAGCGCCAAGCCCCCCCTCACCAACGCCCCGCCCGGCTGCAGCCAGGCGGGGCGTTTTCACATCCCAACACCAAAGCGCTATTGCGAAAAACAACAGGAAGACAAAACTACTCGTAAATGGCTTTTCTTTTGCTATGTCCTAGCATATATTAACTCCACGGCACTGCAAAAACACATTACAACCGGGAGAACAACATGCATGCAGCAGCAAACTTCGGAGACCAGGGCAGCAAATTCGGCAAGATCGCCATCGTCGCGGGATTTCATCTCATGTTCGCCATCGCGGCCATCAACATGAAAGTCATCATCCCGCCCTCGAAGCCAGGCCCGACCATTGCAGTGCCGCCTTTGCCCGCCCCCACGCCAAAGCCGGAACCGAAGGACCTCGATTTGGGTGCCAAGGAGAAAATGCCGGAGATTGTGGTGCCCATTACCGAGCGCATCGATATCCAACCCGATGAGGTGGTCAGCCGCAAGATCGAGGAAAAGGCCGAGCCCAAGCTCATCGGGGAAAAAATTGCTGACGGCAAAAAGGACGAAGGTGGTGCAGGCGGCGGAGGCGGCACCAGCGTAGAGAAGAAGGAAAAGGTCTTCACTGCCGCCCTCGCCAATGCCAAGGATTGCGTCTTGCCCGATTACCCGGCCACGGCCGCCCGCAACGGTTACACCGGCACTGTCAGTCTGGCCTTGTTGATCGGCACAAACGGCGAAGTCAGCGACAGCCGCGTGCAGAAGTCGAGCGGCTACCGCGAACTGGATCGTGCCGCTGTTGCCGCCCTGCGCATGTGCAAGTTCAAGCCCGCCACCAGCAATGGTGTCGCTGAACCTGCCTGGGGTCAGATCGCCTACGTCTGGCGCCTCGACTAGGCAATAAGCGCTTCAAACGCCCCGCGCGCCTGCCGGCACGCGGGGCGTTCCTCATCAGAATGACGCCGCGCACACAGACGCTGGCGCTACCGAGACTGCTTCATGCCGACCCTGCCCCACCACCGGGAAAAGTCCAGTCTGGCCGGCCTGAGCGTTGCCGCGCTTGCGCTGTGCGCTCTGGCCTGGCTGTCCCTGCAAGCGAACCGCACACCTGCGCCGCGTCCGGCCGATGCCGCGCCGGCCGAATTTTCAGCGGCACGCGCACTGCCGATGTTGCAGCAACTGGCCCGGAGCCCGCGCCCGGTCGCCAATGAAGCGAACGGCCGCGCCCGCGCAAGCATCATCGAGCGCCTCCTCGCACTGGGACTGGAAGTGCAGGCGCAAGCCGGCTGGGCGCAGCAGACACTGCTCACCAATGTGGGCGTGAACGATGAGCATCGCGTCACACCCGGCATCGCACACAACATACTGGTGCGTATCAAGGGCAGCGCCATCGACCGCCGCCGCCGTCCCGCCCTGCTGGTGGCGGCCCATTACGACAGCAGTATCGACCGGCTCGGCGCCGCCGACGCCGCGCTGCCCGTGGCGGCGATGCTGGAAACGCTGCGCGCGCTGCGCTTTGGTGCGCCACCCGACAACGACGTGATCTTCCTGTTTGCCGACGCCGACAAGGCTGGCCAACTGGGCGCGCGCGCGTTCGCCGAACAGCATCCATGGGCACGCACAGTCGGGCTGGTGCTCCAGTTCGACGTGATCGGCAACCGCGGTCCGCTGCTGCTGACGGGTTCGCGCGGCGGGAACGGCAAGCTGATTGACGGCTGGATCAAGGCGGCGCCAGCGGCACTCGGCAGCTCCGCACTGCCCGCGCTGGCGGCAATCACGCCAGGCTTGCAGCAGACCGGGCCGCTCGACCAGCTCGGGAAAGCCGCTCTCCACTTCAGCAATATTGAAGGCGCTACCGGCTCCCTGGGTGGCTTTGACGACCCCGCGCAGATCGATCCCGGGACCTTGCAGCATGCGGGCGACACCATGCTCGCTCTGGTGCGCCACTTCGGCAGCGTGCCGCTGGCGCACATCGGTGACAGCGACCGCATCCACTTCGAGCTGCCGCTGCTGGGCCAGCTCAGTTACACAAACCAGTTTGCCTGGCTGCTGACGCTGCTGACCTGCTTCGTGTACCTCGTCGTCTGTGGACTGGCAGTCCGGCGCTCCGGCATGGCGCTGCGCCAGCTCGGCATCAGTGCCTTGGTCTTCATCACGATCGCCGCCGGCATGGCCCTGGCGGCGCTCACGCTGTGGCAGCAGTTGCCCGCGCTGCACGCCAGCTACCGCCCGCTGGAAGACGGTCCCGGCGCGCGCGACCATTGGTATGTGCTGGCGACGATCACGCTGGGCAGCGCCGTATTTCTGCAAGCGCAGCGCTGGCTCGCCAAAGCGCAGGGTCTGCCGGCCGCGGTGCTCGGGGCGAAGCTGGTGATGCTGCTGGGACTGATCCTCTGCAACGCCGTGCTGCCTGGCGCCAGCTACCTGCTGGCCTGGCCACTGCTGTGCGCCCTGCTCTGCTACGGCGTTCTGTATCAGCCGCATATGGCGGACCGCCCGCGCTGGCTGCGCCTGTTCATTTTGTGGACAGGCATGGCGCCGGCCGTGCTGCTGCTCACGCCGGTAATCGTGCAGATGGCGACCCTGTTCACGCCGCAGCACAATGCCATGCTGGTGCTGCCCCTGGCGGCCATGCTCGCCATCGGTGGCGCGCTGCTGGCCAGTCTGCGGCGGCGCCTCGTGGCGCCGCTGCTGCTGGCAGGCTGCGCATGCTCGCTGGTCACGGCCAGCGGCATGCCCCAGTATGCGCAGGCGCCGGTGCGCCCCAATCCGCTGGTATGTGAAGGATGTGGACAGCTGCATTTATATTGAGCAACGCATCCCGGCTTGGCCCGATGGCGCGGACAAAACGCGGCCTGGCTACACGCCGTTGACCGGGATGACAGTCGCGTCCGACATGCTGGTGTTGTACCAGGGCGCTACAAGGCGCTTCAGGCAACTGCTGCCGCATGGCATACAATGCTTCGGCCGCAACTGCGTGCGCCTCGTATTTATCCACTCGACATTTACATCAGGAACCCATGTACAAGATGCTTTCCTCCCTCACCGTTACGGCCCTGGCAAGCAGCCTGGCCCTGGCGTTTCCGGCCCAGGCGGCCGCGCCCGTCAACACCGTCGCCGTCGTCAAGGAAGCGCCCTTGCGCGCCCACCTCGCCTTCCTCTCGAATGACGTGCTCGAAGGACGGGGCACCGGCCAGCGCGGCGCCGACCTCACCGTGGCGTATCTGGAAACCCAGGCCATGGCAATCGGACTGAAGCCCGGCAATGGCAACAGCTACCGCCAGCCGGTCAAGATCGCCGGCGTCAAAGCCGATCCTGCTGCCAGCAGCGTGGGCTTGGTGGCCGGCGGCCAGCCGCAGGCACTGAACTTCGGCAGCGACTGGGTGTGGGGGCCGGGCGATGCCAAGGCCGAGCACCAGCTGGACGCGGAAATGGTCTTTGTCGGCTACGGCATCGCGGCGACAGAAGAAGGATGGAACGACTACAAGGATCTCGACGTCAAAGGGAAAGTCGTGGTGGTGATGGTCAACGACCCGGCGCCCACGGCAGCCGAACCGAACCGCTTTAACGGCAAGGGCCTGACCTACTACGGCCGCTGGACCTACAAGTTCGAGGAAGCGGCACGCCAGGGCGCGGCCGGCGTACTGCTGATCCACACCGATGCCTCGGCCTCCTACGGCTGGAGCGTGGTGCAAAACAGCTGGGTCAACGAAACCTTCCAGCTGGCCGAGGGCAAGCTTGGCGCGCCCATGCAAGGCTGGATGACCGATGCCAGCGCGCGCAAGCTGTTCAAAGCGGCGGGCCAGGATCTCGACACCCTGCGCGCCGCGGCGGAAGTCAAAGGCTTCAAGCCGGTCGCGCTGAACGCGCGTGTCAAGGGCGACATGAAAGCCACGGTGCGCAAGGTCGAGCAATTCAATGTGGCAGGCATCGTGCCGGGGACCGATCCCAAGCTCAAGAGCGAACTGGTGGTCTACACCGGCCACTGGGACCACCTGGGCAAGCAGGGGGACGGCGCCGACAATATCTACAACGGCGCGGTCGACAATGCATCCGGCATCGCCGGCCTGCTGGCCATGGCCCAGGAAGCGGTCAAGGCGCCGGCGAAGCGGTCGCAAATGTTCCTGTTCGTCGCGGCCGAAGAGCAAGGCCTGCTGGGCAGCGCCGCCTATGCGGCCAGCCCGCTGTGGCCACTGGACAAGACCGCAGCCAACCTGAACCTGGACAGCCTCAACTTCATCGGCACCACGCGCGACATCGATACCCGTGGCGCCGAGCGCAGCGACCTGGGCGCGCTGGCGGCCGCGTCAGCCAAGGCAATGGGCATGACCGTCACCCCGGCCGAACCGGACCTGGCCGGCGGCTACTTCCGCAGCGACCATTTCAGCTTCGCCAAGGCGGGCGTGCCTTCGTTCTCGATCAAGGGTGGCAAGGACTACACCAGCGATCCGGAAGGCGCCAAGCTCAAGTCGGCCAGCTACCGCGCCAAGTACCACCAGGTGGGCGATGAGTACGATCCGGCCTGGGATTTGTCGGGCATGGTGCAGCAAGCGCAGTTCACGCTGAACCTGGGCCGCAAGATTGCCGATGCACCGGCGATGCCTGGCTGGCAGCCGGGCGACGCCTTCGGCAAGGTGCGTGCTGGCAAATAAGCCATCAATCTACGTGCGCGGCGGTGCGGCGGGAAATTGCCGCAAGGCGCCGCGCAGGCTGTCGTACAGTCCGCCGGTCCAGGCCGGCTGTCTGGGCGGGGCGGTCGCGCCGCGCAAGCGGAAATCGGTCGGGCTGACGATGATGCGGGTACGCTCCTTCGACGCCAGCGCCGCCATAATGAACAGATCTTCTGCGGCCTCATCGCCCATCGCCAGGCAGCCAATCGACACCGCGCTGCCATGAATCATGATGTCGCCGCCAAGCCGGGTGCGATTGTCCTGCAGCGCCATGCTGCGATCGAACTGGTTCGGATAATCGAGGCGGATCGCCAGGTGGAAACGGCTGTTCGGATTCAGTGACTGCGCGCGATACTCGCCTTCCGGCACCTGGTTATCACCTTCCATCAATTTCGGCCCGGGCTTGCCACTGGCGCGCAAAATCGGGTACTGCTTCACAAAGCGCCAGACGGTATTGCCGTCGTTGCGCGCGTACACCTGCAGCACGCTCTGATCCTTGAACGCCACGTACGCCAGATCCTGGGGCGGATAATTGACGCCTGCTGCCGTGAACACGGGCTGCATGCGGCTTTGCACAACCGGGCCGAACGCCGTGACGCGCTCAGCCACGCTGTAGCCGCCGCGCGCTTTGGCCTTGGTAAACTGGACGGCGTTGCGCGCAGGCTGGTACAGCGTGGCAACCGCAGCGACAGCGATTGCCGACGCCGCAGCGATGGCCAGGACGATGGCAGTGTTCTTTTTCATGTTCAGCCTAGGTTTATTTGGGGCAGGTTTGCCAGCGTGTTTTGATGCCATCCTTGAAGGCGTCGCGTCCGCCAGTCAGGCCGTTCGACTCCTTGAATGCGCACATGTTGCCCATCTTGCTCACCCGCGTGCCATCGGCCAGGACCAGTTCTTGGACGCGGACCGGGCCGCGCTCGCGAAAGGCAGCGGCAAGCGCGGTCTCCAGTTTTGGCGCTTGCAGGGTGATCTCGCGCACGGCCAAATCGGGACTCTGCTTGCGCAGCGCGCGGTCGATCTTGCCAATGTCGGTGCGCGCCTGTTGCAGGATCTCTGCGGCGGATTGTGGCGCCGCCTGTTCGACAGGCGCTTGCGCCACGGGCGTTGAAGGGATCACGGTGAAAGGCACTGGCGCCGCAGGCGCCGTCACAGCGGGCACTGCCCGCCGCAGCGGTTGCTTGTCGCGCCACGATGGCGCAGTTTGCACGGGCCGTTGCGGTGGCGCCGGCCTGACAAACGTGAGCATGATGGGCGCGCCGCCAGCGGCGGCCTCTGCCAGTCGCGTGCGCTGCGGCAGCAGCCAGATTGCAAGCAGATGGAGCGCCAGGATGAGGATAAAGGCCGCCTGGCGGCCGGCGGCCGTCATGCGGCTTGCTGGGCGAATTTCATCCTTAAATTATAGCAAGCAAACTTATCCAGACATCAATGCATACACGGCTATTTGATGACGGCACAGGCCATGCGCGCGCCACCGCCGCCCAGCGGCATCGGGTGGTCCGCGTGGTTGTCGCCGCCCACGTGAATCATCAGCGCCTTGCCGCTTAACTCGGCCAATTTCAGGCGCGGTGCCAGTACCGCCAGCGTGGCGCCGCCCTTGGCGTCAACCACCAGCGGCGGCAGGTCGCCCCGGTGGCCGGTGCCCCAGGGCAGGCCGTGCTGCTTGCTGTTGTCGGGATCGTAGTGGCCACCTGCGGCCAGCGCCGGCACCGGTTTGCCGTCTTTCATGTCAGGACCGCAGTTGCCTTTTTCGTGCACGTGGAAACCGTGCACACCGGGGTCCAGTCCCGTGAGCGATGGCGTGAACACGACGCCGTAAGGGGTTTCTTCAATGGTGACCGTGCCCAGCGCGGCGCCGGCGCCGGTGGCGTTGGCCACCTTCATCTCGACCGATTGCGGGGGCGCGGCGGCAATGGTCGCGGGACAGACCAGCGCAACACAGACTGCAGCAAGAAGGATTTTCATCGTGATTCTCCTGTCAATATGGCGGAGCGATGATGGTAGCACTCAGCGCGTCATTCGCTCAACGCAGCTTCGTACACGGCGAGATCAGCATCCGAAAAACAGCAGAACACAATCTCCTGGATGCTGGGCCATGCCTGCACGGCCGCGCGGGCGCTGGCCACGGCAACCCTCGCTGCAAGCGCAACCGGATACCCATAAATGCCTGTGCTAATGCTGGGAAACGCGATCGATGCGGCGCCTTCCTGCACGGCGCATTTGAATGATTCTGCATAGCAGCTCGCCAGCAAGGCTGGCTCGCCTTCGCTGCCACCGCGCCATACCGGACCGACTGTGTGGATGATGGTGTTGGCCGCCAGGCGAAAGCCCTTGGTCGCCTTGGCCTGGCCAGTCTTGCAGCCGCCGAGCAGGCGGCAGGCATGCACCAGGTCTGGTCCGGCCGCGCGGTGAATGGCGCCGTCGACGCCGCCACCGCCAAGCAGGGACGAATTGGCCGCATTTACGATGGCATCGCACGCCAGCGTCGTGATGTCCGCCTTGATGGCGCGAATACGTGTGCGCACGGACTGCTCCAAAAATAAATGTAAAGTTTCCTTGACATGTCGAACATGCCTGACTAACATGACAAGCATACTTTACACAACGGAGAAATGCAATGCGCGAGAAAGAGGCATACCGGCTGTACCACATCGAGCTGTTTTCCGGCCTGGGCATTTATATGGTGCTGCTCGTTGTCGCCCTGCGCTACGGACCCGGCATGCCGGAAGGCGTACTGCGCATCGCGCTGATGGTCAGCCCGATGATCGGCTTCGGTCTGGGTGTGCGCGCCATTGCCCGTCAGTTGGCCCGCAGCGATGAATACATGCGCTTGCGTACCCTCGAAGCGATCGCCGTTGCCGCCGCCGTGACAGCCGGCCTGACCTTCACCTACGGCTTTCTGGAAAACACCGGCATGCCGAAGCTGTCGATGTTCACCGTGTGGCCGCTGATGGGTGCGGTGTGGGGCGTGTACGTGATCGTGCGCCGCCTGCTGAACCGATGAAAAACACGGTCCGCGAACTGCGCGCGGAGCGCGGCTGGAGCCAGGCGCAGCTGGCCGACCTGCTGGAAGTGTCACGGCAGACCATCAACGCCATCGAGACCGGCAAGTACGACCCCAGTCTGCCGCTGGCGTTTGCGATTGCCCGGCTGTTCACCCAGCCGATTGAAGCGATTTTTTCCGATTCAAAATAACCAGGCCCAAGCGCCAAGGAGACCGTATGAAGCGCACCATCTTGTTTGCAGCGATCCTCGCCCTGTCCGCCCCACTGGCCTGCCACGCGGCGGAGGCCAACCCGCCCGCAGCGGTCGCCGCCGTGGCCGCGGCCGAAAAATTTGCCGTCGGCCCGATGCTGGTCGAGCGCCATGGCAGCAGCGGCAGCCCGATGATCTTCATTCCGGGCCTGTCGAGCGGCCCGTATGTGTGGGACGATCTGGTGCGCGAATTCGGCAAGGAGCACGTGCTTTATCTGGTCACCCTGCCCGGCTTTAACGGCCACCCGGCCGCCGGCGGCGACCTGGTCGCCGGTGTCGACAAATGGCTGGGCGAACTGATCGCCACGCGCAAGCTGGTCAAGCCGGTTCTGGTTGGCCATAGCCTGGGAGCGACGTTCTCGTTTGCCTACGCCGAGAATCATCCGGATCAGATTGGTGGCGTGGTCGCCATTGACGGCTTGCCGGTCATGCCAGGCACAGAGAACCTGCCCCTGGCGCAGCGCCCGGCGATGGCCAACGGCATGCGCCAGCGCATGGCAGGTGTCACCCGCGAAAACTTTGCAGCGCAGCAGAAGTCGTTCATGCATAGCCCGTTCGGCGTCATGGATGCGGCCAGCGCGGACCAGCTGGCGGCGCGCAGCGCGCTCAGCGATCCCGCCGCAGTCACCGAGTACATGGCCCAGGTGGTCGCGCTCGATCTGCGTGGCGCGTTGCCGAAGATCGGTGCGCCGGTCCTGATGCTGGCGCCCTTCCACGAAGCCGACATGGTGGCAGCGGGCATGCCCATGAAGGCCGAAGACAAGGTCGCCTATTACAAGGCCTTACTGGCTGGCACGCCGAAGCTGAGTGTGGTCCCGGTCGCGCCGGCCCGGCACTTCGCCATGATCGACCAGCCGCAGCAGGTACGCGAGGCAATCCGTGCATATCTGAAAACGCTGTAATACTGCGCGCTGTGCCGCCCACCATTCGGGGCCGCCAGCGCGATGGCGCCTCGTTTCCCGAATAGCCCGTCATCCGCGCTCGGTTTCCAGTTCAAGTTTGCCACCATACGAGAGCAAGGTTCCCAGCAAGGGCAGCGCCATGCTCACGGCAAAATGGTAGCGGCCATCCCGAATCTGCTTGCATGCTTGCATGCGCGGCATGAGCCAGGTGGGCACGCGCACCCCGCGCAAGGTGCTGGCCAGGTGCTGCCAGTGCCAGCCGCCGGCAACAATTGCCACGCCCAGCTGCAGGCCGATGCTTCCTGTTGCTTCCATCCAGTGGCCAGCGGGGTAGTTGCCTACCGGGATGAAGTGTGACGTGAAAACGGACTGGCCGTCGAAACTGCGGTTCCAGTGCAGCACGCCGTCGGCACTGTGGATCGCAACACGCAGCTGATGCAGCGCGCCCTCCGTCGGAATTCCGGCGCGGCGCGCGATGCTTCGCCCCAGCACGCCGGCGATGCCGGGACCGAAAACGATACTGACCGGGCCGGCCAGTACGCCGCCTTTGCGGTGCAAGGCTTGCAGCAAGGGATCGAGCTGATCGAACGCCGGACCGAACCAGGTTTCGACCAGCTTGCTCATTTTGCCGGCAGCACGCGGCGCAGCAGGTACAGGCCGGCGCCGCCCACAAGCAGGGCAGACCCGAGCACCAAGGTGCCGCCGTCTCTGACGGCCGCCTCCGCCCATTCCCCGCCCATCAAGGTAATGCCCAACAACACCGCGTTATACACGGCGTGCAGCAGAATGCAGGGCAGTAGCGATTTGGTGCGCTGGTACAACCAAGCGAGAAACACGCCCAGAATGAAGGCCGCCGTGAACTGGTAAACGTTCATGTGGGCGACGCCAAAGATCAGCGCCGAGCCGCCGATCGAGAACCAGCGCGGGTACTGCCGCAGGAAGCTGCGCAAGATAATCCCGCGGAACAGCATTTCTTCCAGCACTGGCGCCAGCAGGCAGGTAATGATGACCGAACCGACGCTGCCGGAACCCATCTCCTTGAACATTTCCACCTGCGATGGTGAAAGCGGAAACAGCCGGATCGTGATGTCGAGCACGAACCCCACCACCATGATCAGCGCCGGCACCGTCAGCAGGATCGCCGGCACAATCAACGCCAGCGAGGCACCGGCCTGGGACGCGGACGAGTGGAACAGTTCGCGGTAAGTCAGGCCTTTGTATTCCATCAGGAAGGTAAAAATAATGCCATTGCTGATGATCATGATCATGCCGGCGAGGTCCCGCGGATCCATGCCGAGGGCGCCGCGCATGTCGTACAGGGCGGCGCCAATGACGTACTCGACCATCATCAGCGCGGCCATCAGCATCACGCCTTCCAGCGCATTCGGGAAATTTTCGTTCTTTTCGATCATGGGTAGCGGAATGATGGCGGGCAACAGTTATTTATTTTACAGGTGACTTGTCTGCATTGAATCGTCAATTTGTGCGCGAAAAAGCGCGCTTTCAGGCGCCAGAACGTGCGGCATACACACTCTATTTGATGTTTGCCGTAAACAGACCGCCGTTCGTCGCAAAATGTCCACAGATACATACATTTTCCAACAATCAACTTACGTAGCGCTATAGAATTATTACCAACAATGGTGCTTGATTGAAACGAGCAGTCACTGAATACCCTGCTCGCTGCAGCCGCGCCGTCGCCAGTACACCCGATCGAAGCTCACTCACAAGCAAGGCGCACCATGCTCGCCCATTTGTCACGCTTTCCCCTGTACGCCCTTCTCCTCCTTGCCGCCAACAGCGCCAGCGCCGCTGCGGCGCTCACTGCCGACAAGGCGAAAATCGACGCCGGCATTCTTGTCCAGGCCATGAACACCCTGCATCCAGCGCTCGACAAATACCGCACCCCGGCGGAAGTGAAAGCGTCGATGGAGCGCTTCCAGGCGCGCGCGGCGGCGGCGCGCAATGCGGGCGAGATGTACCTGGCCGCGACCGAACTGGCGGCCGCGGTGCGTTGCGGACACACGTGGACCAATGTGCTGAACCAGCAGGGCCCGGCCAGACGCCAGATCCTGGAAAGCGCGGACAAATTGCCGCTGATTTTTACCCTGGTCGAAGGCCGCTGGCTGGTGCTGGGGAGTGCCCATCCCGGGATTGTGGCAGGCGACGAAATCGTCACGATTGACGGCCGCAATGCGGCCCAGGTGGTCAGCATGATGATGCCCTACCTGCGCGCCGACGGCAGCAGCGACGGCAAGCGCCTGCGCCAGCTGGGCCATGACCGGTCCGACTACAGCATGATGGACATAGTCTGGCCCCTGCTGTCGCCGCCTGCGGGCGGGAGCTACAAACTGGAACTGCGCAACAGCCAGGGCGCCACCCGCAAGGCTGTGGCAAAGGCCGTGACCCTGGAGGCACGCGACGCCGCGCTGGCATCGCAAGTGGTGCCGGGGCGCAGCGAAAACTGGACCTTCCGTATCGACGGCGACCGTGCCGTGATGACGCTGCCGACTTTCTCGGTCCAGCGCAGCAAGTTCAACTGGCAGAAATTTTTTGCCGAGAGTTTTGACGAACTCAAGCGCAAGCAAGTGAAGCATCTGGTGATCGACATTCGCGACAATGAGGGCGGCGACGGCGCGCTCGCGCTCGACCTGTTATCGTACCTGGTGAAGGCACCGGCGACTTACGTGGCTGACCAGTCCGTCACGACCTACGAGAAAGTGCCGGAGAAACTGTCCGGCTACCTCGATACCTGGGATACCGGGTTTTACGACCGCAGCGGCAATGTCGACAAGATTGCCGAGGGCCCGCAGGCCGGGCGCTTCCGCTTCCGTCCGAAAGCCAACAAGGTCAGCGATATCACCCCGCGCAATGCCCGCTTCACCGGCAAGACCTGGCTGCTGGTCGGGCCGGAAAACAGCTCGGCCACGTTTGCACTGGCCAAGTTGGCCAAGGAACTGGGCGTTGCCACGCTGGTGGGACAGGTCACCGGCGGTAATCAGCGGGGCCTGAACGGCGGCCAGCTGGCCTGGGTGAACTTGCCGAACTCCGGTGTCGCAGTCGACATTCCCCTGCTGGCGCAAAGCTACACCGCCAGCACGCCGGACGCGGGCATCGCGCCCGATATTCTGGTCGAGCGCCACTTCGCCGCGCGCATGGCCGGACAGGACCAGGAGATGGATGCGGTGGCGCACGCGATCGGTCAATAACGCCGCTGTCGAGACCTACCGGCTGGCAGCCGGACCGGCCGTCACTGTTGGTGCGTTCGCTTGCAATAAACGGTAAGTGAGCGCCACGCGCCCCAGGACGAAGAGCGGGACGGCCCATCCGAGTATCAATGGATTGAACACCACAAAGCCGAACAAGGTCAGGCCCCAGCCGCTTTTTTGCAAGCCAGCCTGCTGCAGGCGAAGCTGAATCATGCACGCCGACCAGATCAGCAACAGATAGTTGAGCGCAATGGAGAGAACCACATATTTGGTTTCCAATCCCGCAAACGCGTGTCCATCGTTGAACCGGTCCCACAGGAACACGAGCGACAGCAGGTACAGCAGGAAACACACTCCCAATACAGCCACATAAGGGACCAGGCGCAGCGCCGCCC
>DASWMN010000397.1:0-6469 GCA_036399735.1 Telluria sp.
CCGCGTGTAAAGTTTTCCGACAGAAATTAATATTAGTATTTACATCATTAGATGGCTGTTTTCGTAATCAGACTACGGGTAAATGGCCTTAATTAAACCGTTTGTCGTTGCCATTTTTCGCCGCGTGTACTAAAACTACAAAGAATGCTTGCGCCTGACGTGTAACATCCATTAAGCTTTGAAGGTTCAAAGATTAATGACAGCCATGACCGATCATCCCGTTTCCGCGCCGACCACCCCGCTTGCCGCTGCCTACGCCGATGGCCCCCGTCTGCTTGCTGATATCGGCGGCACGAACGCGCGTTTCGCGCTGGAAGTCGCACCCGGTCGTTTCGAGCTGATCAAGGTGCTGCCGTGTGCCGACTATCCCACCCTGGCGACCGCACTCAAGGCCTATCTGGAAAGCGCCGAAGTGCTTGCCGCATGCGCGGCGCCGCCGCGCCACGCTGCCCTGGCCATTGCCAATCCGATTACCGGCGACCTGGTGCGCATGACCAATCACCATTGGGAATTTTCGATTGAAGCGCTGCGTGTCGATTGCGGCTTCAGCAATCTGATCGTGGCCAATGACTTTACCGCGCTGGCGCGCGCCTTGCCGCACCTGGCGCCGGACCAGAAAGTGCAGATTGGCGGCGGCACCCCGGTGCCGAACACGCCGCTGGGTCTGGTGGGCGCGGGGACCGGCCTGGGTGTCTCCGGTCTGATTCCCTGCAAGTCGAGCTGGACCGCGTTGCTGAGCGAGGGCGGTCATGTCACGTTTTCACCCGCCAATCCGACTGAAGTGGCGGTGCTGCAATTTGCCTGGAAAGCCTTCGATCACGTATCGGCCGAGCGGTTTTTGTCGGGCGACGGCCTGGAGCTGCTGTACCGCGCCCTGGCCGAGCACAGCGGCCGCCCCGACGAAGGCCTGGACGCGCCGGAAATTTCGCGCCGCGCCCTGGCGGGCGAATGTCCGCTCTGCGACGACGTGGTTGAAACTTTCTGCGGCATGCTAGGCACCGTGGCCGGCAACCTGGCCATCACGCTGGGCGCGCAGGGCGGTATCTATATTGGCGGCGGCATCGTGCCGCGCCTTGGCGCGCGTTTTGCCAACTCCAAATTCCGCCGCCGCTTCGAACAAAAAGGACGCTTCGTCCACTACCTTGCCGCCGTGCCGACCTTTGTGATCACAGCGCAATATCCTGCCTTTCTCGGCGTCTCCGCCATCCTGAGCGAAAAACTGGGCGCCTGAGGCAGCACGGCGCGGTTTATCACTTTCGCGGTTTTATCAGGTACAATGGCCGCAGTTAGACGGGATCTAGCCGAACATTTACGTGGTGCGCGCCCGGAGCCTGGCCTCCAAGCCGCCGCGACGAACCGGTTTTTTTCCAGATAAATCAACGGCTTAGGATAGCCAGGTGTGCATCCTGCCGTGTGCGCGGGTACGGATCCCGCCACCAGTACCATCCCGCCAGGCGCACATCGGCCCCGGCGACGGATTCCAGTTTCAACGTTTTTATTTGCAAAACGGCGTCATTCGATGGCGCCGCCCGCCATTCGTTGATTGGTTTTAATTGCTCTATCCGCACACGACATCGTTATGAATACTGATGAGGCCAAGCGAGTCCTCGAAACCGCCTTGCTCTGTGCGCGGGAGCCGATGACCATTCACGGCATGAAGAAACTGTTTGTCGACGTGGACGACAACGGCCGGCCGATGGGTATCGGGGTCGGGGGCGACACGATCAAGCTCATGCTTGAAGAGTTGCGGCTGGACTGGAAGGACCGCGGTATCGAGGTCGTCAGTCTGGCCAGCGGCTGGCGCTTTCAGAGCCGGCCTGAAATGAAGCAGTACCTGGACCGGCTGAGTCCGGAAAAGCCGCAGAAGTATTCGCGCGCCACGCTGGAAACGCTGGCCATCATCGCCTACCGCCAGCCGGTAACGCGCGGCGACATCGAAGAGATTCGCGGCGTGACCGTCAATTCGCAGACGATCAAGATGCTGGAAGACCGCGGCTGGGTCGATGTGATCGGCCACCGCGAAGTGATCGGCCGTCCGGCTTTGCTGGGCACGACCAAGCAGTTCCTTGACGATCTCGGCCTGAGCACGCTGTCGCAGTTGCCGCCGCTGCAGGAATTGAGCGCGACCCAGAGCGGCCAGGAAATGGAAGCGCTGGAAGCGGCCCTGCAGGAAAACTTCGACAAGGCGGCCATGGCCCCGGTCGACGACGAGCAGGAAGCGGCTGAAGCTGTTGAGCAAGATGCAGATGTACAAGTAGAACCCGATGTAACACCGATAGCGGCCGAAGCCGCTGTCGCCGACGAAGGTGCAGGAAGCAGCGATGCGCAGGAGCCAGAAGCTCCCGCGCCGATCGACGAGTCCGGCCCCGCTGCTTCCGCTGTTGAAGTCCTTATTCACGACCCTGCGCCAGAAATAACGGTTGACGCTGCGCCAGGTCAGCACAACCAAGAAACGAACGATGAATCCAACTAAACCAGAGACGAGTGCCGCCGACATGGCAGGCAATGACGAAGCAGCGGCCAAGCCGAAGCGCCGGACCAAGGCCCAGATCGAGCAGGCCGCCGATGCCGCAGCTGCAGGCGCCGACGCGCCCAAGCCGAAGCGCGCCGCCAAGAAAGTCGCCGTCGAAGGCGAGGGCTTCGATCCGGCTGCCGTCAAGCCGGCGGCCAAGCCACGCGCCAAAAAAGTTGTCGCTGACGTAGTGGCGGGCGAAGCGCCGGTTGCGGCGGAAGCCGCGCCAGTTGCACGCAAGCCGCGCGCGGCCAAGGTGCAGCCTGCATCGCAGCCCGAGTCAGAGCCAGCAGCGCCGCAAGCGGCAGCCAGCGTTGCCGATGCGGCCCCGGCGCCGCAGGCAGCAGCCGAAGGCGCCGCTGAAGGCCAGTCGCGCCAGGATCGCGGTCCACGTACGCCGCGCGGTCCGCGCCAGATGCGCGAACAGCGCGGCCAGCGCGAAGCGCGCAAGCAGCAGGAGCGTCCACCCGGCGCCGAAGACATCGCCACCGCCGGTGCCGAGACCGAGCAGGCGCCGCGCCCGGAGCGCGGTCCGCGTCCGGAACGCACGGCCGAGCAGCGCAACCGTCCTAAAAAGAACAAGAAGGGCAACCCTGGCCTGCAGCACCACGGCAAGGGCCGCGTGAATGATGCCGATGCCGCGTTTTCGTATGTGACCTCGGACGCGTTCGACGCCAACGACGGTGGCCGCAGCCAGCCGCAAAAGCCGGCCCGCCGCGACCTGACCTCGGACGACGACGCGCCAAAACTGCACAAGGTACTGGCTGAAGCCGGCCTCGGTTCGCGCCGCGACATGGAAGACCTGATCGTTGCCGGCCGCGTGTCGGTAAATGGCGAGCCAGCCCACATCGGCCAGCGCATTCTGCCGACCGATGCCGTGCGCATCAACGGCAAGCTGATTCACCGTAAAGTAACGACCAAGCCGCCGCGCATTCTGGTGTACCACAAGCCGGCCGGTGAAATCGTCAGCCACGACGACCCGGAAGGCCGTCCATCCGTGTTCGACCGTCTGCCGACCATGAAGGCCGGTAAATGGCTGGCCGTTGGCCGCCTTGACTTCAACACCGAAGGCCTGCTGCTGTTTACCACGTCAGGGGACCTGGCCAACCGCCTGATGCACCCGCGTTACAACATCGACCGCGAATACGCAGTGCGTACCCTGGGCGAGCTGGAAGAAGGTATGCGCCAGAAGCTGCTGGCCGGCGTCGAGCTGGAAGACGGCCTGGCCAGCTTCACCAAGATCGCCGATGGCGGCGGTGAGGGCATCAACAAGTGGTACCGCGTGGTGATCGGCGAAGGCCGCAACCGCGAAGTGCGCCGCATGTTCGAAGCGATCGGCCTGACCGTGTCGCGCCTGATCCGTACCCGGTATGGCGCGATGACGCTGCCAAGCAACCTGAAACGCGGTCGCTGGGAAGAAATGGAAGAAAACACCGTGCGCGACCTGATGGCCGCCTTCGGTGTCGAGAAAAAAGGCGCCGGCAACGACGCGCGCGGCCTGAAAGGCCGTGGCGGCGAGCCGCGTGTGCGCAGCGACGAAGACAAGCGTTCCGATGGCAACCGCATCGACCGCGTGGATGCCAACCGCAACGCCGATCCGTTTGGTCCGCCGAACGGGCGTGCGCGTGGTCCGGGTGGTCGGCCGCAGGGGCGTGGCGGCATGGGTGGCGGCGCGGGCGGCGGCATGGGTGGCGGTCAGCCACGCAGCGGCGCGCCGTTCGAAGCCAACGGCAATGGTCCGGCGCGCGGGCAGGGTCGTCCGCAGGGTGGCCGTCCGCAAGGCGATGCTCAGCCGCGCTCGGGCCGTCCGGGTGGCAAGGGTGATGGCCAGGCGCGTGGTCCGCGCCAGCCGGATCCGCTGCAAACGACGTTTGGTTTCGGCAACGCTGGTGGCGGAAATCGTCGTCCGCAGGGTCCGCAAGGTCCCCGTGGCGCCGATCACGGCATGCCGCGCCGCGGTCGCCGCGGTTAACAGCTTGACTGCATCGCCCCCGCTTGCGCGAGGGTGATGTGGAGTGGTTCGCAACAGCAATTAATGCTAAACGCATAAGTGTTGTTTGCCTGTCCATTTGCCCTGTCCCGATTGCGGGAAAGGCCATAACAGGTTATAATCTGCAGCCTAATAAAAGTATTGAGCAGCCTGAGTCTGCAAGTGCTTTCATCTGGTGCGGAATATAAGAAGATGGGCAGATGCCCATTTTTTTTTTGGTAAATCGTTTTTGGAGAATGTGTTTGCAGCAGTTTGAATTGATCGCCAAGACAGTCAGTGGCCTGGGCTACGAACTCGTTGATGTCGAACGGGGCGAGCGCGGGATCTTGCGCGTGTATATCGACTTCACTGCTGCCGATGCGGCTGAAAAAGGTCCCATCACGGTGGAAGACTGTGCAACCGTCAGCCACCAGCTGTCGCACGTGCTGACGGTAGAAAACGTCAACTACGAGCGGCTCGAGATTTCGTCGCCGGGGCTCGATCGCCCGGTGCGCACCATGGCCGACTTTGAACGCTTTGCCGGCTGCGAGTGCACCGTCAAGCTGAAAGTGGCCATGGGCAGTGCAGCGAACCGCAAGACCTTCACTGGTATCTTGCAAGCGCCGCAGGGCGACAAAATCGGTTTGGAATTTGAAAGTAAGGATGGTCCGGCGCAGTTGGAATTTACGCTCGCCGACTTGGATAAGGCACGCCTGGTGCCGCAAGTGGATTTTAAGGGACGCAAAGCATGAGCCGCGAAGTTTTATTATTGGTTGACGCGCTGGCGCGCGAAAAAAATGTCGATAAAGATGTCGTCTTCGGGGCGCTCGAATTCGCACTCGCGCAAGCGACGAAGAAGCGTTACGAGGGCGAAGTCGACATTCGCGTCTCGATCGACCGCGACTCGGGCGAGTTCGAGTCCTTCCGCCGCTGGCACGTGGTCCCTGACGAAGCCGGCCTGCAGCTCCCGGACCAGGAAATCCTCCACTTCGAAGCCAAGGAGAACATCCCTGACATCGAGGTAGACGAATACATCGAAGAACCGATCGAGTCCGTCGAATTCGGCCGCCGCTTCGCGCAAGACACCAAACAGGTGGTCCTGCAGCGTGTGCGCGACGCCGAGCGCGAACAGATCCTGGTCGACTTCCTCGAGCGCGGCGACTCGCTCGTGACCGGCACCATCAAGCGCATGGAACGCGGCGACGCGATCGTCGAATCGGGCAAGATCGAAGCGCGCCTCCCGCGCGACCAGATGATCCCGAAAGAGAATCTGCGTATCGGTGACCGCGTCCGCGCCTTCATCCTGCGTATCGACCGCAACATGCGCGGCCCGCAGGTGATCCTGTCGCGCACTGCGCCGGAATTCATCATGAAGCTGTTCGAACTGGAAGTGCCGGAAATCGAGCAAGGCCTGCTGGAGATCAAATCGGCAGCACGTGACGCTGGCGTTCGCGCCAAGATCGCGGTCTACACCGCCGACAAGCGTATCGATCCGATCGGCACCTGCGTCGGCATGCGCGGTTCGCGCGTGCAGGCAGTGACTGGCGAACTCGGTGGCGAGCGTGTCGACATCGTGCTGTGGTCGGACGATCCTGCGCAATTCGTGATTGGCGCACTGGCCCCGGCCAATGTGTCGTCGATCATGGTGGACGAAGAGAAGCACGCGATGGATGTTGTCGTCGATGAAGAGAACCTGGCAATCGCGATCGGCCGTTCGGGCCAGAACGTGCGCCTGGCTGCCGAGCTGACCGGCTGGAAGATCAACATCATGACGGCCGAAGAATCGGAAAACAAATCGGCTGCCGAAACGGCTGCCGTGCGTGCCCTGTTCATGGAAAAACTGGACGTCGATCAGGAAGTGGCCGACATCCTGGTGGAAGAAGGATTCGCCAGCCTGGAAGAAATCGCCTACGTGCCGATTTCGGAAATGCTCGACATCGAATCGTTCGACGAAGATACCGTCAACGAGCTGCGCACCCGCGCCCGCG
>DASWMN010000398.1:0-48125 GCA_036399735.1 Telluria sp.
TTCCATCGATTTTTTGTAGCGCAGTTTCTGCTTCTTCTCGTTGTCGATCTTGACGAACTTTTTACGGAAGGTGTCGTTGTTCTTCTCGAACTTTTCTTCGATGTTGTTGATCTGCTCTGGCTTGACCGAAAGCGCCAGGTCGGCAAGTTCCGGCAGCGCCTTGTAAGCGAGCAGCTCGGTACGCCCCTTGACCTCGCGGTAATGCGCTTTCAGGTCGGCCTGGCTGACGTTGCCGGTTGCAAGTTGGCGCTGCGCATTCACCAGCAGCTGGCTGTAATCCTTGAGCTGGGTCTTGCGATGCCAGTTGATGAGCTGGTCAATGTCTTCCTTGACCGGCCCGGACTGTTCCGAATCGAGGTCGACATAGGCGTCCAGCCACCAATACAGCAAGGTGTCACCCTGGTTGTAGGCGAAGCGAACACTGCTGCACGCGGCCAGCGCCAGCATGAGTGTGATCACGCACAGCAAGCGAAAGCGCTGGAAGAACGGGTCCTGCGTGTTAAACTTTTTCATCTTTATCAACTCTTTGACCCACTGCTTATGAACGTTGTGATCCTCGCCGCCGGTATGGGCAAGCGCATGCAGTCCGCGCTTCCGAAAGTCCTTCACCCACTGGCTGGCAAGCCGTTGTTGCGGCACGTTATCGATACCGCACGTACTCTTGCACCGAGCAAATTATGCGTTATTTACGGCCATGGTGGCGCAGCGGTGCCGGAAATGGTGCAAAAGTTGAATGACGGCGCCCATGCAAGCATCGACACCGCGCTGCAGGAGCCGCAGCTCGGCACCGGTCATGCGGTCATGCAAGCTGTGCCCCAGCTCGACGAAAATGTGCCGACCCTGATTCTGTATGGCGACGTGCCGCTGACGACCGCCGACTCGCTGCAGCGCCTGGTCGATGCCGCCGGTGGCGACAAACTGGCCATCCTGACCGTGGAACAGGCCAATCCCTTTGGCCTGGGCCGCATCGTGCGTGAAAACGGCGAAATCCGCCGCATTGTCGAGGAAAAGGATGCCAGCGCCGAGGAGCGCGCGATTCGCGAGATCAATAGCGGCATCATCGTCGCGCCAACCCGCCATCTGAAAAAATGGCTGTCTGCGCTGCAGAACAACAATGCCCAGGGCGAGTATTACCTGACCGATATCGTGGCCCAGGCGGTTGCCGACGGCGTGCCGGTGGTCTCGGCCCATCCATCGGCCGAATGGGAAGTGGCGGGGGTTAACAGCAAGGTGCAACTGGCCGAGCTGGAACGCCGTCACCAGTTGAACATTGCCCAGGCGCTGCTGGAAAAAGGCGTGCATCTGCTCGACCCGGCGCGCATCGATGTGCGCGGCGAACTGATTTGCGGCCGTGATGTCAGTATTGATGTGGGCTGCGTGTTCGAAGGCCGCGTCGAGCTGGCCGATGGCGTGACCGTGGGTGCGCACAGCGTGCTGGTCAACGCGCGCATCGCGGCCGGCGCCAACATCAAGCCCTTCTGCCATATCGAGGAAGCGGTGGTCGGTCCCAAATCGGTCATCGGACCGTACGCGCGTCTGCGTCCGGGCACCGAACTGGCCGAGGACGTCCACATCGGTAATTTCGTCGAAATCAAGAACAGCCAGGTGGCGGCGCACAGCAAAGCCAATCACCTGGCCTATGTGGGCGATGCCACGGTCGGTTCACGCGTGAACATTGGCGCCGGCACCATCACCTGCAATTACGACGGCGCCAACAAGTTCCGTACCGTCATCGAGGACGATGCCTTCATTGGCAGCGACAGCCAGCTGATAGCGCCGGTCACGGTCGGCAAAGGCGCAACCCTAGGCGCGGGGACCACCCTGTCCAAGGATGCGCCAGCGGGCAAACTGACCATCTCGCGCTCGAAGCAGACCACGATCGACGGCTGGAGCCGCCCGGTAAAGGTCAAGAAATAACCTGGCTGAAGCACAGTGTTCGCTCCCGTAGCGCGGAAGCGAACACTACAGGCTTTGCGTTTATGCCGCCAGAGCGGGCGCAATGGCGCTGCGCGCCGCCTTGAATGCTGGCACCAGGGCGGCCAGCAGCGCCACCGCCAACACAGTCAGCACGGCCATGCCCATGCGGTAAAAATCGAGTTCGACCAGCATCGGCGCGCTGCCAATGCCCGGGTTGACAGCGTACGACAAGGCCGCGCGATTGACGACCCAGGCAATCAGGCCGCTGGCCAGCAGGCTGAGCGCGACGCCGGAGAGCGCCATCCACAAGCCTTCCATGACAAACATCAGGAACACGCCGCTGCTGCGCATGCCCAGCGCACGCAAGGTGCCAACCTCGCGCCGGCGCTCGAGCGCATTCATGGAGATGGTGGCCGCCACCGTGGCCGCGATGACGGCGAACACCATGCCTGCCACGCTGTCGAAGGCAATGTCGGTCGCGCTGCGCTCGCTCGCGTAGGCTGCCGACTGCTCCTGCCACGATTTGATCTGCACAGGAATGCCAGCCGCGCGCAGCGATGCGGCCAGCGACGCGCGCCGTTCCTCCGCATGCTGCGGATCCGATAGATAGACCACAATCCGTTCGGTACGTTCCGTATCGATCAGTGATTGCGCCAGTTCGAAGGGCAGCAGCACCGGGTGGCGCGCCTGCTCGGGCGCAGTGGCGCTGCTGTAGATGTCCACCACCTGGGCGTCAATTGGTCTGGCGCGGGCGTCGAGCGTGGTGGCGGTCAGGGTCACGCTGCTGCCGGTCGACAAACCAAGCGACTTTGCCTGGCGGCTGCTCACCGCAATGCCATTGCGCGTGGCAGGATCTAGCTTGCCAGGCAACTGGCGCAGCACTTCACCCTGTTCTGGCGCGGAAACGATACCCTGGCCAAAGAACAGGGCCGAGCGGTCGCCGCTGGCCGCGATTCCCTCCACGCTCATCTGCGGCACCACCAGCGCCACACCCGCGTTCGATTCGGCCAGGCGGATCACGCGCAGCGCTTCTTCCGGCGTGAACATGCGCTCACCCGGCGGTGTACCAGGCACGGGCGCGCGCACGATGGCCAGATGGCCGAGCCGTTCGCCGATCACCGCCTGATATTCCATGCGCGCACGTTCGCTGGCGACGTGGCCTGCGTACAAATCGAGCACGCAAAGGCTGGCCGTGATGAGCACCACGGCCAGAATGCTGCGCGTGCTGCCCATGACCAGCGAGCGCAGCGCCAGACGGGCGGGACTCATAGCTGAACCCGCAGTGGCCGGCGCGATCCCGGGCTGGGCAAGCCTTGCAGCCTTCCATCGCTCAACTGCAAGCTCCGGTTGGCGCGGCTCAGTTGCCGCTGGTCGCGGGTGGCGATTAAAAAGGCCGTGCCCTGCTCCTGCTGCTGGCGCGAAAACAGATCCATCACCAGCCGGATGCAGCCAGTATCCAGGCGCGAGGTGGGCTCGTCCGCAATGACCAGACGCGGCCGCGTGACCAGGGCGCGCGCAATTGCGACCCGCTGACGCTGGCTGGCGTCGAGCCGCGAGGGGTAGTGGTGTGCCTGGGTGGCCAGCCCGACCTGGGCCAGCAGGGCTTCGGCCCGCTCATGGGCAGCGGAAAGCTCCGGATGAGCAAGACTGCCACGCAACATCAAGGGCAACAGGACGTTTTCGCGTGCCGTCATCACGGGAATCAGGCTGAAGGACTGGAATACAAAGCCGATCATTTCCCCGCGCAAGTCGGCGCGGGCTTGTTCGGACAGGCGCGCGGCCAGCAAGCTGGCAATGACGACATTGCCTTCCGAGGCAACATCGAGCATGCCGGCAATGTTGAGCAAGCTGGTCTTGCCGCTCCCGCTGGGGCCGCACACGGTGACGATTTCGCCGGTGGCCACTTGCAGATCGATATCGTGCAGGGCATGCACCCCTGCCAGGCCGCCGCCGTAGACCTTGTGCACGCGCGACAGGCTGACCAGATCGCCGGGGATACCGGCCAGTGTCGATTTTTTGCCATTCAAGAGCATTGCATCCATTGCCGCATCCTTGCCATGTTTCAAAACACTGCCAGTAGACACTGTTTCTACAAGGAATCTCTTGCGCTGCCTCAGACGGCGATGCGAGTCTCGAACTTGCTGCGGAAAGTGGAAAAGTAAGCTTTGACGTTGCGCACGTTGGTGTGAGTGGCGAACAAGCGGTGGGCCAGCGCGTGGTAAGCCGGCATGTCGGCAACCTGCACAATCAGCACGAAATCCGGGCCCGGTGCCACCCGGTAGCACTGCAGCACGGCAGCTTCCGCCGCGACATGCTGTTCGAAAGCGCTCATATTTTCAGCAGCCTGGACGTCCAGCGTGATTTCCACCACCGCCGTCAGACGCGCCCCAACCTTTTCGGGTGAAACAATCGCGACCTGACGCTCGATGACGCCCCGTTCTGTCAGTTGTTTGACACGCCGGAGGCAGGTAGGGGGCGAAACGTGCACCCGTTCCGCCAACTCCGCATTGGTCTGCGAGGAATCAATTTGCAGGGCATTCAGGATGCGACGATCAACTTCGTCCAGATCAATTGGTGACATTGTGTGCCTGCAATAGCGATTTTATTAAAATTATGGAAGACTATGAAAGAATATTTCGCCAATCAGTTCAAGTGAAATAATATACCAAATAGCGGCTCAATTCGACAGCATATTTCACACCCACCCGACTACTATCTGTCCATTGTAATTTTTTCATGAGGTTTTCCATGTGTGGCATCGTCGGAGCAGTAGCGCAACGTAATATCACCCCTATTCTGGTCGAGGGCCTGAAGCGCCTGGAATACCGCGGCTACGACTCGTGCGGCGTTGCGCTGCATGTGGACGGCAAACTGCAGCGCTCGCGCAGCACCGCCCGCGTCGCCGAACTGGAAACCCAGATCAACGAAGCCGGCATGCAAGGTTTTACAGGCATCGCCCACACCCGCTGGGCAACCCACGGCGCGCCAGCGTCGCACAATGCCCACCCGCACTTCTCGCCCAACGAAGCCAACGCGCGCATCGCCCTGGTGCACAACGGCATTATTGAAAACCACGACGAGCTGCGCGCCGAACTGACAGCCCTCGGCTACGTGTTCCAGAGCCAGACCGATACCGAAGTCATCGCCCACCTGGTTGACCATATGTATAGCGGCGACCTGTTCGACACCGTCAAGCTGGCGGTCAAACGCCTGCATGGCGCCTATGCGATCGCCGTGTTCAGCCGTGAAGAGCCGCACCGCGTGGTTGCCGCGCGCCAAGGTTCGCCACTAATCGTAGGCGTGGGCAAGGGTGAAAACTTTGTCGCGTCGGACGCCATGGCGCTGGCCGGCACCACCGACCAGATCATCTACCTGGAAGAAGGCGATGTTGTCGACCTGCAATTGGGCAAGTGCTGGATCGTGGACGTGGACGGCCTTTCGGTCGACCGCGAGATCAAGACCGTGCACGCGCACACCGGCGCGGCCGAGCTGGGCCCGTACCGTCATTACATGCAGAAAGAAATTTTCGAACAGCCGCGCGTGATCGGCGACACCCTGGAAGGCGTCACCGGCATCATGCCCGAGCTGTTTGGCGACGGCGCCGCCCGCGTGTTCAAGGAAATCGACCGCGTGCTGATCCTCGCTTGCGGCACCAGCTACTACGCCGGCCTGACCGCCAAGTACTGGATCGAGTCGGTCGCGAAGGTCCCGGTCGCCGTGGAAATTGCCAGCGAATACCGCTACCGCGACACCGTCCCGCACCCGAAGACCCTGGTCGTAACGATCACCCAAAGTGGCGAAACGGCAGACACCCTGGCCGCCCTCAAGCATGCGCGCAGCCTCGGCATGGTGCATACTCTGACGATCTGCAATGTGGCCACCAGCGCCATGGTGCGCGAGTGTGCGCTCGCTTACATCACCCGCGCAGGGGTGGAAGTGGGCGTCGCATCGACCAAGGCGTTCACCACGCAGCTGGCCGCGCTGTTCCTGCTGACGCTGACGCTGGCCCAGGTCAATGGCCATCTGACGGACGAACAGGAAGCTACCTACCTCAAGCAAATGCGTCACCTGCCGGTGGCGATTGCCGCCGTGCTGGCGCTGGAGCCGCAGATCATTGCCTGGGCGGACGACTTTGCCCGCAAGGACAACGCGCTCTTCCTCGGCCGCGGGATTCACTATCCGATCGCCCTCGAAGGCGCGCTGAAGCTGAAAGAAATTTCCTATATTCACGCGGAAGCCTACCCGGCAGGCGAACTGAAGCACGGTCCGCTGGCCCTGGTCACCGACGAAATGCCGGTCGTCACCATCGCTCCTAACGATGCGCTGCTGGAAAAACTGAAGTCGAACATGCAGGAAGTACGTGCCCGCGGCGGTCAGCTGTATGTATTCGCCGACGTCGATTCACGCATCACTTCCGGCGACGGTCTGCATGTGATCCGCCTGCCGGAACACTACGGTCTGCTGTCCCCGATCCTGCACGTGGCCGCATTGCAATTGCTGGCGTATCACACTGCGCTGGCCAAGGGCACGGATGTGGACAAGCCACGCAACCTGGCCAAGTCGGTAACGGTCGAGTAAGTGCATGGGGCGTCGGCCCTGGACGCTCCTTGCCTTGCGTATTTATACGATCTCGCCGAATATCGGAATCGCGGGGGCAGGAATGATTTCGGCCCCGTTGTCGCCGACTCTGCAGGTGAAGGTGTGCCGGTCGGCGGCCGCAACGGCTCTGGAATAGAACCGGTACAGCTCGGACGGGTTATCCACCTGGATGTCGAACGAGATCGACCCGATGTTGTTCTTCGATGCGAGCTGTGCCAGCGTGTTTTCGAGCTCGCCTTCTTCATTGCTCTTGTTGAGCTCCTGGATCTCGGTGCTGAAGTATTTGATCAGCACCTTCTCGATGATGCGTCCTTCTTCATCGACGCGGACTTCATCGATCATTGAATTTGCAACGATGAAGTTGAACGCACTGCTTCGCGTTCCCGCAATCGACAAGACCTTGAAGAGATTGTAGAAGATAAAGAAGTCGTGCTCGGCATTGGACACCTTGTACAGCATGTCCGCAAGACCCCGATGTGCGCGGTTGAGCGGACGGTCGTCAGGATTCTTGGTATAGCCGACGTAATGGATTTGCGTGTCGATTCCAAATTCGACGCCAACCATGTCGAAAAAATCGTGAATCGGATACGACATCTTGTGACCCGGCGGATGCTCAACGGTGATGAACCGGTCCGATACTTCGACTGGCGGCGTGATGCGTTTGCCGCTTGTATGATCCCGCATCGTGGTTATCGTTTTTATCTGCTTGCGCGACGCCCCGACTTCAACATGGAGCACCAGGTCTCTCCCGAACAAGGAATACCGGGGTTTCTTGGACATGCAGAACCTGAGCTTGGTTCTTGAGGCGAGAAAATAGATGAAACGCTTGTCCAGCTGGGTTTCGACAGTCTTCTTCAACTGCTTCAGGAAGTTTGCTATCTCCTGCTTCGTATCATGGCCTTGCGGCGGATGAACCAGCAGGTCGTACCAGAAGTAGGTGGATTGGTCGAGTTCAATATGCCAGCGCTTATCGGCATCGGTATAGGCTGGATAGTTCTGCATGAAGCCAAAAATGCCCCTGTTCATCGTGTTCTCCACCAGATTTCTTACATAATCCTAAGCTTTCTCACGATGGGGCGTCTGCACGCATCACAGCCATATCGATCAGCGGCCACACAGGTGCGCATTACCACTGCATCGTCCTCGCCTTCGCTTATCGCTCCCCCCTGAGCGTGTAGACCGGCTTCTCGGCCTCCCCTTTCTCCACCATCGCAAGCAGACCCTGCAGCTTCGTGCGCTCGTCGTCGTCTTTTGCGGATTCCACCAGCTTGCGCAAGACTGCGGCATGCGCCGTTTGCAGCGCCTGCGCCGCAGGCACGGCGATGTCCGGCTTCACACCCACGCGCTCCCAGCTGGTCTTCGTGACCGGATTGATCGCGCGCCCATCCGGTATCCAGACCATGATGCCATGCCCCACGCTGAACAGGCTCACGGGATTGGCGGCGCCGGCAGTGGTTTCGCCCACCAGGGTCGCGCGTTTCTGCGTCTGGAAGTCATAGGCGCACTCCTCACCGCCCGAACCCGTGCGCGCCGAGGTCAGCACGTACACCGGCTTGCGGTAGCGCTCCGTGACCGTCTCCACCGTCCAGAACTCCCGTGTCGTGTTGGACGGGCGGTCGTAGATGTCGTTTAGGTGACGCTTGTCGCCCAGCGGGAAGAAATGACTCATCAGATAAGCGACACTGGCGGGGCTTCCCCCGTCATTGCGGCGCAGGTCGAGGATCAGCGCATCGGCCCCCGCCACCAGTGATATCGCCGCCGTGTAGGCTGGGCCGACGAGGTCGGTTGGCCCGAAGTTGCGCAGCTCGATGTAGCCGACGTTGCCGGGAAGGCGTTCAATCTTTTCGATCCCATAGCCCGACCGGATGGCCTGGATGCGCCGGTCGGCCGCCTCGGTGTTGCTGGCTGCATCGGCAACGCCGCTGCGCTCACGCAAGCGTTCGTCGAACTTGGCGTTGAAATGCAGGTCGCCACTCAACTCGCGCAGGTCCTTTGCCAGCGCTGCACTGAACGCTTGCGCGCTGGTGGCGGACGCATAGCCGCCTGCGGCATTCTTTTTCGCGATCGCAATGCCAACACGTTTGGCGACAGCAGGCTCGATGTAATTTGCGTTCATTTCCTTTGTCAGTGTCTGGAGGATCGCGGCGCGAGCGGACGCGTTCAATGGGGCGTCGGCTGCCGCGAAGGCGGAAACCGACAATACAATACCGAACACCACGCCTGCGACAAATTTCGTTTTACCTGACATAGCTGCCTCCAGTTGGATTACGCATCGATTGATCGTTTGTGAAAAATGGGCCTGATTCCCGCGGGGAGCATCATTCCGGTTTCTTGTCGAGCTGTTGTAGCGCCTGCGCCAGGGCGGGCATATAAGAGCGGCTGGCGCGCAGCACATTGCCGTCCCGCAGGCGCAGCACAGCGTCCCGGTTTGTGAGCGGGCACAGCTCGGCGATCATGTCGAGCCGCACGATGGACGAGCGGTGCACGCGATGGAACTGGCGCGGATCGAGCCGCATGGCCAGGCTGTGCAAGCGCTCACGCACCGTCCAGGTCTTGCCGTTCGCATGCAAGGTGGCGTAATCGCCGTCGGCCTCAATGCGCTCGACGTCAGCAACCGGCACCAGCACCGTGCGCGATCCGACGCGCACGCTGAAGCTGCGCACCGCCGCTGCTGCAGGTGCTACGGCACGGCCCTGGCCGCGGTAGGGAAACGCTTGCTGCGCACGGTCAAGGGCGTCGTCGAAGCGTTCGTCATCGACCGGCTTGAGCAGGTAATCAATGGCCGCCAGTTCGAACGCTTGCACGGCGAAGCTGTCGTAGGCTGTGAGCAGAATCGCCATCGGCCGCTGCGCCGGCGGCAGCGCGGCCAGCATCTCCAGGCCTGACTTGCCCGGCATTTCGACGTCGACGAACACCAGGTCCGGTTTCAGCGACGCGATACCTTCGCAGGCAGTGTCGCCGTCACCGAATTCGCCCACCAGCGCGAAGCCTTCATGCCGCGCCAGCCTGACTTTGACCGCCACTCTGGCCAGCGGCTCGTCGTCGACGACCACCACCCGGATGCTCATGCTGCCGCCGCCATCCGACGCAGCGGCATGGCGATGCGCACGCGGAAGCGGCCATCCGCGCCCCAGCCTGCGTGCACCGCTTGCGCATCGCCGTACAAGTGGCGCAGGCGTTCCCGTACGTTGGCCAGGCCAATGCCGTTCCCCCCATGCGCCGGCTGCTGGCCATCGTTCTGCACGTCGATGCGCAGGCGCTCGCCTGTGCGCTCGACCAGAATGTCGAGGTGCGCGGGAGCGGACAATGTGGCAATCCCGTGGCGGATCGCATTCTCGACCAGCGGCTGCAAGATCAGATAGGGAACGACGCTGTCCAGCAGGTCAGGCCCCGCCTTCATCGTCAGGCGCAGGCGCTCGCCGAGCCGCGCCTTTTCGATGGCAAGGTAGGCATCGAGCAAGGCCAGTTCGTCGGCAAGCGCGTGCTCGTGGCGGCCGTCGTGCGCCAGTGTGGTGCGCAAAAAGTCGGCCAGGCAGGCGATCATGCGGTTCGCTTCACGGTTGGACTGGCTTGACACCAACGCGGAGATCGCATTCAGGGAGTTGAACAGGAAGTGCGGATTGACCTGCAGCCGCAGCGCGCGCAGCTCGGCATCGCGCGCCGCGCTTTGCGCCTGGGCCAGATGCAGGTGCACCCGTTGCAGCGACAGGTAATAGGCGGCCACCGCATGGACCGCGCAGAAGGCGATGAGCGCCAGCCAGCAACCGTCGAGGCCGCGCGGCAGTTCGTTCCAGCGGTAGCCCGTTTCCAGCCCGAGCGAAATGGCAAGGCGCTGCCCCAGCACGGCGTTCAGGATCGACATCGCGTAGCTGGCTGCCAGCAGCATCAAGGCCATGCGCAGCCAGGGCCATTCGCGGCGCCACATGGCCCGCTGCAGCAGCGCCAGCGGAATCAGCCACGCCAGACAGGCGACGAAGAACAGCGTACGAAAGGCAAGCACATGACCGTGACCGTAGGAGGGCAGGCCCAGGATGGCCAGGCAGGCACACACAGGCAGGGCGGCAAGCACGGGAACGAGCAAAGGCGTTTCGATTTTCACGTTGGCTTCCTGGAATGCTGTGGTGTCAGTCACCCATCGAAAACAGCATCGAGCTGATCTTCCAGCCATCTTCCGCGCGCACCATCTGCCAGCTCTCGCTGCCGCGGTTGCTCACCTTGCCGTCAACGAGGAAGTCAAAATCGAACCAGACCGATGCGACCGCGCCGTTGGTATCGATGCGCACCTTGTAGAAGCGCTCCTCGACTGGCTTGTCTTGATTCTGGATGTATTTGGCAAACGCTTTCCAGCTCGACGGTACGACCTTGCGGGCCTGCGGATTATGCGCTTTCATCTCCCTCCATACCGCCTCATCGGCGACCGACAGCCAGCTGTTGTGATCCTGCAGGAACAGCTTGCCTAGTGCTTTGCCGTCATGGGCAATGATTGCGGCTTTGAATTGATCGACCACCTTTTGGATTGCCACGACGTCGGCTGCGGCTTGATCAGTAGCGTGTGCCGGTCCGGCCAGGCAGCAGGCGAGAACGATGAAGGAAAGTAGAAAGCGCATGGAAAGTTCCTGGAGACAAAGATTGTCACCTTAGCCCCTGGCCGGACTGCGGTCCAGTCAAATGCGCCCAGCCGTGCATACGCTGCGGCCAGCCGGTCGCGCCATCGCGCGCACGCTTCACAGTTTGCGTGCCGCTGGCCCCAGTACCGGCGGCGAGGCATGCACCTTGCCGACAAAGAAGGTGCCGCTGTAGGCCGGATCGTCCACGCCGATTTTGACGGCCGGCGTAGTGCGCCCCGTCACGCCGTCCAGCGCGTCGTCCATGCTGTCCGGGCCGCATTTCGGTGTGCAGACCCAGGCCGAACCGGCCAGGTAGCGCAAGTCCAGGCTGACCAGCTTGTCCACTTTCGCGCGCACGTGCATGCCGAACGGTGTAAAGGACGCATCCCACGGCATGCCCTGCTGCAGGCGCGCGTGCGTATTGCCGGTGAATACCAGCGCATAGCCCGTTCCCGGCCACGCGGTCAGAAAGTTGGCCGCCATGGTTGTTTCTCTCAGAGCGTCAGGGTTGTCGTATGCCATGTCGAAGGCCGTCACGCTGCGCACACGCCCGGCAGCACGGTCGCCGCGCAGCATGCGCAGCAGGCCCAGCACGGCCTGGCTTGAGCGGCCATCCTGGACCTGCCAGTGCCGCCCTGCGAGCAAGGCCTTCTCGCCCGTGCGCGAAGACAGGTAATCTTCCAGACGCGTGCTTTCGGACGTGCTCATTTCCAGGAACACAGCGGGACGCTCGCCCCGGGCCGCGAATTCACGCACGCATTCGCCGAAAAAGCGCGGCGCTTCCCTGGTGCCATGGTATTCGCCAAACAGCACCACGCCGCCGTCTGGCAGCGCGCGCTTGAGTTCCTGGTAGCAGCTGGCGCTCGCGCCGCCGCAGGCGAAAAGCAAGAGCATCGCGAGCAGACCATGGCGGATCTCAGGCTGCGCGGCGAATGAAGGGATTAGTTTGGACAGCATGGATTGTTTTGGTGATCGTTTAATAAAGATTTCTCATATATTAACATTCGGTGAAAGACCAGCGTGGGAAAAAGCGGTCCACGCTGGTAGTGCCACATCGGACAAGGGCCGCGCCGGCTGCCCTCTTCTGCGTCTACAGCGACAGGCGCCTAGAACCCGATGCCGACGATCCGGCTGCCCCAGTTATGGCTCGCCAGGGCGTTCTCGTTGACCACCCAGGCGCGCCTGGCATTGCGCGGATCGAGCGTCACCGCCGAGTAGTCGCCCCAGCGGGTGCCGGAATACCAGGTCGGGCTCGTGAACGCTGCCGTGCCGGGCCCCAGGATATAGGTCGGACCGGTATTGTGGTCAAAGCCGGAGAAGCGCACCTGGGCGTTGATGTTTTGCGGCGGATCCGTCATCGTCCACGTGACGAAGATGTCGTTGGCGCTGTTGGCTGCGATCGCGACATTGAAGTCGTAGGATGTCGATGTGCCAAAGAAGAACGCGTTGCGCACGACCGTGTTGGTGACGATGTTGATCTGGTAGAACTTCGGCGCCGCATAGCCGGCCAGGCCGACCGTGTGGGCCTGCCACAGGAAGTCGCCGGTCTGGGTGCTGGCGTTGACGAAGCGGCCGTCGAGCGTGTCGAGCCGCGTCGCGGTGCCGGGTTGCGGCGCGTCCGGCGGTACGACGTAGGCGGGCACCGTGATGTTGACCGGGCCGGTCAGCCCGATGGTGTTCGGCGTGCTCGAATTGGTCAGCGTGTACAGGCTCAGCGTGGTGCCGCCCGACGCGGCGATCAGGAAGGTCCTGCCGTTCTGATCGAGCACGATTGGTGGCGCAAGCGTGCCGCGCAGACCGGTGAACAGCGGCACCGAAAAGCCCAGGCCGTTGTAGAGGCGCGCTTTGGCGACCGCGAACATGTCGGTGCCCCGGTATGCACCGGATGCCATGAAGATGTTGGCGGTGATGATAATCGCGTCCTGGTCCATCCCCAGTTGCGGATAATCCCAGAAATCACCAGAGTTGAAGGCGACATTGATTCTGTAGATGTAATAAGGACCCAGGGCATTCGATGTCGTGGAGACGGCGATGAAGTGCCATTGCAGCGTGGCCGACTCCTGGAAGGCGTCGGACGTGACGATCCAGCGGTTCCAGACGCTGTCGTACACCACGCGCGGGTCGAACAGCACACGGTTGGTGTAGCCCAAAAATGCCGCCAGCGAAATGCTGGTGCGCGCGTTGTTCGCCCTGAGGAAAATGTCGATATGCGAATTGGTCACCTCGACAAAATGGTCAAGCCCGACGGCGCCGTGGGTGTCCGGCGGCGCGAGCCCATCCACATTGGTCGCCCCAGCCAGGTTGGGCCCGACAAGAATGATCGGGGCAAGCGGCTGCCCTTCGGCTTGCGCATCAAGCGGCTTGTCCGTCGTGGCCTCTGCCTGGAGCTTGCTCTTCAAGTCCGCGTATTGGTCGGCGGGGATGGTCGGCAAGAACGGCTTTAACTGCCGTTGCGCAAGCTCCTCCGGTGTGGGCGCCGGGTGGTCCGCGGCATCCGCCAGCATCGTTTCCAGTGTCCGGAATTCCGGCGCGTCTGCATCGATCTGCGTGCCAATTTCTATTGCTGAGTGTTTCATGGAATTTCTCCTGCGGTTAAAGTGCAATGCCAGAAATCAGGCGTCACAATGCACGCTGCAAATCGCCTGGCACCTCGAACAGAACAATCAACACTGGGCTGGTTTCCAGTTGGATTTTGTTTGCAGAGCAAAGCGTTCGCCTCTTTGTGAATCCCTGCATCAGCTACTATCGATACAAACCGCGGGCACCTCGTTGAGCGAGCTCAGCAAGTACGGTTTGAACGGAAGAGCCTGCTTGCTTGCGAGATCGAGATTCGCATTGGAATGATTGGTAAAACCATATAAATGGTTTATATAGTTCATTAGTATTCCCGCGCGCCATGTACCTGCCACCCAACATCAGTTTCGCGCAGCGCACATTCCGTATGCATAAACTTTGACATTTCGGCAAATGTGCAAGATACTTAACACTGGTGGAAACGCTTCCAGGAGAATTTGTTGTTGAGCGCGTCCGCCGGCAGTCGTTGTAGCCCGACGTAAAACCCAACTATAAATTCGGAGACTTTCAACATGAAGATGAAGACGATTCACGTCTTGCTGGCATCCCTTGTGGCTGCCGGCACCCTTGCCGCTTGTGGCGGCACCTCGAAGCCTGAAACCGTGCCGGCGTCGCAGGCGCCCGTGTTCCTGGCGCAGACCGGCACCGCGGGCAGTTCCAGCTATGGCTACAACCCGTCCGCCACCTCGATCCAGTTTTACGTGAACAACGCCGCCTGGGCCGATGTGCATTACACCGTCAACGGTGGCGGCCAGAGCAACACCCGCATGACTGCGGCTGGCGGCAACAACACCTTCACCGTGCCCAACCTGAAGTCCGGCGACGTGGTCCGCTACTTCTATACCATCGCCAGCGGCAATGGCGCGGTCGATACCGCCTGGCTGCAAGCAACGGTTGGCGGCAGCAACACCGCCGCAACGACCTGCACCCTGCAGGCGGAAAGCTACACCAACGCATTCGATACCACGGCCGGCAATACGGGTGGCCAGTTCCGCAACGATAACGTCGATATTGAAGCGACCACCGATGCTGGCGGCGGCTACAACGTGGCCTGGACCGCCAACGGCGAATGGCTGGCGCACAACAGCATCACCTTCCCGACCAGCGGCGCCTACACACTGGCGTACCGGGTTGCCGCCCCATCTGCAGGCGGCGTGATTTCGGCCGACCTCAACGCAGGCTCCATCCCGCTGGGGACGACCGCCGTGCCCGCAACCGGCGGCTGGCAGAACTGGACCACGGTGCAGCGCACGATCAACGTGAATGCCGGCACCTACAACCTCGGCACCTTCATCAGCAACGCCGGCTTTAACCTGAACTGGATCAGCATCGCGGGCGCAAGCTGCGGCAGCACGACCCCGCCGACCACGCCACCGACGACCCCGCCAGGCGGCTGGACGCTGGCATGGGCGGACGAGTTCAACGGCAGCGCGCTGGACACCGGCAAGTGGAATATCGAGGTCAATGGCAATGGCGGCGGCAACAACGAGCTGCAGTACTACACCGCGCGCCAGGAGAATATCCGCGTCACGGGCGGCGAACTGGTGATTGAAGCGCGCCGCGAAGCCTACATGGGTAAGCAGTACACCTCAGGGCGCATTACGACGCAGAACAAGGCCAGCTGGCAGTACGGTCGCATGGAAGCGCGCATGAAAATCCCGACCGGCAAGGGCACCTGGCCGGCGTTCTGGATGCTGGGCAATTCCATCAGCAGCGTGGGCTGGCCTGCAAGCGGTGAAATCGACATCATGGAGCACGTCAATTCCGAAGCGATGACCCATGGCACGATTCACTGGTCGGATCAGAACAACAACTACGCCAACTATGGCGGCCCGTCGGGCAGTCTGGACTACTCGCAGTACCACGTGTACGCGGTGGAATGGGATGCCTCGACAATCCGCTGGTATGTGGACGGTAACAAGTTCCACGAAGTGAACATCGCCGGCGGCATCAACGGCACCTCGGAGTTCCACGCTCCGTACTTCCTGCTGTTCAACCTGGCTGTGGGCGGCAACTGGCCAGGCAGCCCGGATGGTTCGACCGTGTTCCCGAACCAGATGAAGGTCGACTACGTTCGCGTGTATCGCAAGTAATTCTGCTGTTTTTCCCCTTCAAGCGCCCCGGTCCGGGGCGCTTTTTTTTGGGGCTTAAGCGGGCGCCTTGATCGCGCCCTGGAAGCGGCCCTTGAACACCATCTCGTCCAAGGGGAGGCGCTGCGATGGCTTCTCGCGTTGCTGCAAGGATTCCGGCAACGCAGTGGCGTCGCCTTGATAGCCGATGGCCACGGCCGCCTCGACGTGCAGATTTTCCGGCAGCGCCAGCGCTGCAGGCACTTTGTCGTACTCGATCCCGGCCATGCCATGGGCCACCAGGCCCATGCTGTGCGCCTGCAGCGACAGTGACATGAAGGCCGAGCCGGTGTCGAAACTATGGGTCCGGTTCGGGCGCACGCCGTCAAACGAAGTGACGGAGGTCATGAAAATCAAGGCACGGCGTTCTGTGCCCAGCCCTGGTTGAATGGCACCAAAAGGCTGAGGAAGGTCTCGAACTCGGGTTCACCGCGCACCGCGTAGATAAAGCGCCATGGCTGCAAATTGGACCCGGACGGCGCCCAGCGCGCCGCTTCCAGGACGGTCAACACCTGTTCTTGCGTGACGGCGCGTTCGGAAAAAGCACGCGGGGACCAGCGGTCGAGAAATTGCTGGGCGATGGGAAAGCCAGGTGTGCGGGCGTTGCTCATGGTGCGTTCTTTCATGATTAGCGGTTAACAAGTCGTGCATCATGATGACATTACCAGTTTCTGTGAAACAAGGTGCGGCCTATGCCACTGCCACCGCCACCACATCACCTGCCTGCAGCTGACCCTTGTTGTTTCCAGAAGCCGTGTCAGTGACTGCCTCGCCAAACTGAAAATCGCCTGCCTCGTGCAGCCGCCAGTCGCCGCCGCCCAGCAAATGCAGCACGTGGGTGTGGTGCTGCAGCACCGCAGGCCGGTGCGCGATGCTGATCAGAGTCGCACCGCTCTTGCGCAGGTGGGCGTACAGGGCCGCTTCATTGGCACTGTCCAGTGCGCTGGTCGCTTCATCCAGAATGACAATCCGTGGCGCGTGCACCAGCACGCGCGCAAACGCCATGCGCTGCTGTTCCCCGACCGATAACAGTTTTTCCCAGTCCTGCACGGCGGACAAACCGCCCACGCGCTCGGCCAGTTCCGGCAGATACACCTGATTCAGAATGTCCAGCAACTGCTCATCGCTCAGCTCGGAGGCCGCGCTCGGATAAATCAACTGGCTGCGCAGCGAGCCCTGTTGCAGGTAGGGTTGCTGCGGAAGGAAGAAGAAATCCTGCAGCGGTGGATGATGAATGCGTCCGCTGCCGGTTTGCCACAAGCCGGCAATCGCCCGCAGCAGCGAGCTTTTGCCGCAGCCGCTGTCGCCCGTGATGAGCAGGGCGTCGCCCGGCTGCAAAACCAGGCTCAGCTCCTTGATGAGCACGCGCTCCGAAAGTGGCGGATGCAGCGTCAGCGATTCCAGCGCCAGCTGGGTGCCGGGATGCAGTTCGATGCGCGCCGCTTTGGCGTCCTCGGCCGTTTCGTCAGCAGGCTTGGGCAGCACCTTGTCCGACAAGGCCTGCAAACGGCCCACACCGGCCACGAAACGGCTCAGGCTCTCGAAGTTATCCACAATCACGCCCACGGCGCCAAGCACAGCGGTGAAGGCGCCGGCCGCCTGGGTTGCGGCGCCCACCTCCAGCTCGCCCGACAAGACGCTCTGTGCAAGAATTGCCGCCGGCAGTACCAGCGTCAGCTGACTGAAAGTGCGCTGGTAGAGGTTGAGCGAGCGCTGCTTCTTGATCAGCTTGCTGTAATTCTGAATCGCCCTGTTCAGCTTGCTGTCGATATGGGCGCGCTCTTGCGCTTCGCCGCGATAAAAGGCGATCGATTCCGCATTTTCGCGCACACGCATCAGGCTGAAGCGGAAGTCCGCCTCACGCCGCAGCTGCCAGAAATTCAGGTGAATCAAGGGGTTGCCGAAGGCGTAGAGCGCGAAGGCGGTACCGACCACCGCATACACCACCAGCACGGCCACCAGCAAATGGGAGATCGACCACAGCACGGCGCTGAATGCCACCAGCTGCATGCCCGAGCCCAGGAAGATCAGCAGGAAGTTGATGGATCTGCCGGTAAAGGTATTGATGTCTTCGCTGATGCGCTGGTCGGGGTTGTCCATCTCGGTGTCGGTCCCGAGCGCGTAGTATTTGCGGTCCTTCAGATAACCGTCGAGCAGGCGCCCGGTCAGCCAGCGTCGCCATTGGTTGGCGAACAGGTCGCGCATGTAGTAATAGAAGGCGTAGATCGGCACAGCGAAGGCCAGTACCAGCAGGCAGGCCCGCACCGACGCCCAGAAGCGGTCGCCCTCCTTCGCTGCCAGCGCCGAGGTCATTTCCCCCGCCTGGTTGTTCAGCATGACGGCAAACTTGGTTTCGAACAGCATCAGCACGATCAGCAGCGACAGCAGGATCCAGGCGCTCTTTTTTTCGTCGCCCAGCCAATATGGTTTGGCGACATGCAGAAACTGGCGCCATGCGGCGAGCGACAAGAACGCGGTTCTGCGCCGCTTCGGTGGTGGCGGTGCATCGTCGATTTCCGCAGTGGTGCGCGTGGAGGTAGCTGTCGTCATGGTTCAATATGCGGAAAGGATCTTTATTCCTTACAGCATATGACGCGGCACCATAATGTTCAGTGCGGAAACAAACATAGCACGGCGCTTGCGGTCGGATTGGAGAGTTGACCTTTCACCAATGCCCGCATGGTAGGATTGGCATCGCCGTTTTGTCGCGGGAAGCAGCGCCTGCGCCCATCATCTTGCCCTTCCATACGATGACCCTGCCCAAAAAAATCGCACTCCTGTTCACCAGTCTGCTCGGCTGGCAATCGACCCATGCGGCCACGATCACCCACCACGAACTGGCGCGTCCGGAAGGCATGCGGCAGTTCCGCGTCATGCAGCCGGACGGTTTGGCCGCGACCATGCGGCCGGTGGTCATTCTGCTGCACGGTCACGGCGCCAGCGCGGCGTGGATGCTGGGCCAGGAATCGTTCGGCGGCTATCGCTCGCAAGACTGGGCCAGACTCGGGGCCAGCAAAAAGGTGATGCTGATCGCGCCCGACGGGATCAAGGCCAGTAACGGCAAGCAGGCATGGAACGATTGCCGCGCCGATGCCACCACCAATGCGCCGGCGGACGACGTGGGCTTTCTGTCCGCCCTGATTGACCGGGCGATCGTCGAGTTTGGCGCCGATCCGACCCGCATCTATGTATTTGGTACCTCGAATGGGGGCGGCATGGCTTACCGGGCCGGCATTGAACTGGGGCCGCGCCTGGCCGCCATTGGTGTGCAAAGCAGCCTGATGGCAGCGCGCAGCAATTGCAAGGCGCCGACGCATCCCTTGCCGGTCTTTTTCACCCATGGCACCGCCGATAAAATTGCCCCGTATGGCGGCGGCGCAGTCACCGCTTTCGGTCTTACCGGGCGCGGCAGCGGACTCTCGCTCGAAGCCTCGGTCGACATCTGGCGCAAGCTTGCCGGTCTGGAGGCGCAGCCGGTGAGCTATCGCTATCCGCACCTGCAGGCCGGCGATCCGACCAGCGCTACCCGGCTCACCTGGGGCGCCGATCCGGCCCAGCTGCAAATCGAACTGCTGCGCATCGATGGCGGCGGCCACACCGGTTCCTCACGGACGGAGGACCTGAGCTGGGTGCTGCGAAAACTGATGGGTGACATGAACCATGACGAGGATACGCCCGAGGCCGCGTGGCGCTTCTTCGAGCACAAGCGGGCCAGGCCCATGGCAGCGGCGGATCGGTGAGCTGCCACCGGCGTGGCGCGTCAAGTGCCGTTCTGCGTTTGCGCCATTTCCAGCGCCGGCAAGGTCACTGTCAGGAACGATGACACCTGCCCGACCAGGTCCGCCGCCTGCTGGCGCACCTGCGCCATCTGCAGTATCGACAGCTCCGCCTGGCGCACGGCCTGCTGGATCAGCGTGCGACGCTGTTGCAGCACATCGAGCAGTGTCGCGTCCGGTGCGCGACCGGCCAGGTCGGACACCACGGCCAGCACAACCCAGTGCATGGTCAGATTTTTGGCCGACGCGTCCAGGTTGTCGGTGGCCACTTCGCTGTCCTGCATGAGCTGCAACAGCTGCGCCCGGGCCGCCGTCAGCTGCGGCTTGTATTGCGCCGGCGATGCGGGCCGGTTGAAAAAACGGCTGAACACCCCGCTCGGTGCGCGCGTGCTGCCCAGCGCCGCGTCGAGCAGGGCCGGCACCGCCATTTCGGCAAATGTGCGCACCAGTTCCGTGATCGGCTGCAGCAGCGCGGCCTGCTCCATGAGCGGCGCTTCCGCCCAGTCCGTGACCAGGGCCAGCCGCACGGGCAGGATGCGCCGGAACATGGCCGCCAGGCGTTGCTCCGCCGTGTCGAACAGGGCCGGGTAATCGCTACGCACGACAGACATGGCGTCGCGCACCGCAGGGTGGTCGTCGCTGTCGAACAGCGCTTTTGGCGCAGCCTTGGGCGGCATCCGCAGCGTGGCCCCCGCCGGCAGGTCGTCGAACGAGAGCGCCTTTGGCTGCGTCGTGGTAACACGCGGCAGCGGCGTGGCTGCCTGCCCCTGCGCCTCGCCGAAGTCGAAGGCCTTTGGCACAGCCGCTGGCGCGGCCGGCGCAGGCGCTGGTTCCTCGCCGAAGTCGAAGGCCTTGGGCGGCTGGTTGCTCATCGGGCGATACGGCGCGAGCCCGTCCTTAAACGGTGCCGCCGAGCTTGCGGATGAAGGTGGCCAGGTTCAGCTTGAAGCCGGCGCCAACCGCCTGGAAGCGCCACTCGCCATCCTTGCGGTACAGCGAGCCGAACTGCAGCGCGGTCTTGTCCGAATAGTCTTCGTTCAGGTTGTAGCTGACCAGCTCTTCGCCGGTCTCGTCGTTGTACACCTTCACGTAGGCATCGTTGACGCTGCCGAAGCTCTGGCGGCGCGCTTCGCCGTCGTGGATGGTGACCACGATCGGCATCTCGACCACGTCGGCCTGGACCTGGTTCAGGTCGACGGTGATGACCTCGTCGTCGCCATCCTTGTCGCCGGTGCGGTTGTCGCCGGAGTGCACCACGGCGCCGTCCGGCGAGGTGGTGTGGTTGTAGTACACGAAGTGGGCGTTGCTGAGCATGACCGGTTCGTCAGCGGCATTTTTCCGGCACAGGAACACGGATGCATCGAGGTCGAAGGCCTGGCCGTCGGCGGCGTTGACCTTCCAGCCAAGACCGATGCGAACGCGCTTCAGGCCCGGGGCGGACTTTTCGAGGTTGATGCGATGGCCGGTTTCGAGAGTCGTCGACATGGACTTTCCTTAAATGGTGAGACGGGTATTTTCGTGGGAATCGGGAGCGCGGGCAATGGGCGGCCTTATGGGGTGCCGGACGGCGAGAAGCGGGCGATCAGATCGCGTTCCAGTTCCTGCAGTTTCGGCAGTTCGTCCTTGCGGCGCTGCTGGCCTTCTTTCGAGATCTGCTCGAGCTTGTCAAACGCGGTAATGAGCTGGGTCTGCACGTGCTGCGCCGTTTCCAGGCTGACCAGGGAACGCTGCTTGGCGCGCGCCACGGTCTCGGTGTTTTCCAGCAGCATGTCGGCCTGGGCGCGGAACGCCGCGTCGGTGGCATCGTAAGCGGCATTGGCGACTGCCGCGCTTTGCTTGGCTTCCAGCTGCAGCAGGTACAGCGAGAACACATTGCGCCAGGCAGGAATCGAGACGTTGACGATATCGGTGAAGGTGTCGGTCAGGGCCCGTGCATTGTCCTGCGACAGGCGGATCTGCGGCACCATCTGGGTTGCCATCAGCATGGCGCGGCGCAGGTCGTCGACGCGTTTTTCCAGCCGTTCCAGACGACGCCTGAGTTCGGTAGCCTGCTGCGCGTCGAAGGCGTTGGCCGCCACCGCCTGCTGCGCGACGGCCTGCTGGAGCTGGGCAATCCAGCCCTCGCCTTTTTTCACGTCGGCATCCAGGCCCTGATAATAGACTTCCAGGCCCTTGTACATTTCGTCGAAATCGTGAATCCGGCCCTTGTGCACGTTGGCATGGCGGGTCATCTCGCCGACCAGCGTATCCATCCGCGATTCCACCACCTGGAACTGCGACAGCATCTTTTCCTTGACCGAGCCGAACATGTTGGTGACGCGCGAGAGCAGGCCGCCGGAGCGCAGCTTGGCCGGGTCCAGCCCTTTCGAGGTGGCGATCAGCTCGTTCAACTGGGCGCCGAACACATCCGCATCCGAAGCGCGCACGGTACCGAGCAACTTGGCCGACACCTTAGCGATGCCGGCGCCGGTGGAGCCGCCCAGCGATTCGATGGCTTTGTCGTCGATCCCGGAGATATCGACCTTGGGTACAGGAACCGCGCTCGTTTCCGGGCGCAGGGCAGGCAGCGCGGCGGCCGTGCCGACGGGGTCGATCAGCGGCGGCAGGCCTGGCATCGGGGCCACGGTTGGCGCCGGCGCCGGTTGCGCCTCGTCATCGGAAGAGAACAGCGGTTTCATAGAATTCCTTCAGGTTGAAAATGACAACGGGTGTAGCTTACCACCGGACAAAGCGGCAGCGTGAGCGTCACGTCGTCATTGCAGGGTAAATACGAGGGTAATGGCGATGGCGACCGGTTACAATCTGGCGCAAGAAAAACACGGGGATATTGCATGCAACGCTGGAACTGGATCTTGTCGGCTGATGTGCGCGGAAGGTGGCTCAGCACGCAAGGATATGCCGAGGTCGTGGAGCACGACGATGGACGTATGCATGCGACGTTGCGCTACCACGCAAAAGACGGCGGTATCTATCAATGGATTGAAGCGACGATCGATGGCGATGGCGTGGAGGCCCTGGTGCGTTCCCCCAATCCGGACGTCCCCGCGTTCCGCCTGGGCGGGACGATCTTCGAGGGCGATCCCGAAAATGGCGTGCGGCCGAGGATGATGCTGTTGACCGACGGAACGACGGTCCTCAGTCTTGCTTACGGCCCCGATTCGCATTCGGGAAATTACGACTGAGATCGCGCTTCCCCCTGCGGTTCGCTGCAAACCACTTCAATGTTATGCCCGTCCGGACCAATCACGAACGCTGCGTAATAGTGCGCGTGGTATTGGGGCCGCAGGCCCGGTGCGCCGTTGTCCTTGCCACCGGCCTCCAGCGCGGCCGCGTAAAAGGCGTCGACTTGCTGGCGGTTCTCTGCCGCGAATGCAAGGTGCAGATGGGCCGGCTTTTCGTCGGTCTGGAACAGGCACAGCGAAGCCTTGGCCTTGGAAACCAGTTCGATTCCGTAAGCCGGCGTGCCTTCCGCGGCAACGGTGACGCCGATGGATGCGAGCGCCTTCAGGAAGAATGCTTTGCTTGCAGCGTAATCGCTGACACCGAATTTGACATGGTCGAACATGGGTTTCTCCTGGAAGTGCGCAGGGGGCCGGTGTGGCCATGCGGGTGCTTTTATCTTAGCCGGGCCTGGCGGAAATTGCATTCTTGCTAAGTTGTCTCGCCTCGCTGCGCTGGACATATCAAACTGAAACTTGCTTCGGCCCCGGTTGGCGGCGCGGCGTTCCATTCATGAACAAAAATTAAGTTAATTATTTTCTGAATAGGACTTTTCCTCATGGAATTGTAGGACTATACTTACAAAAAATGTTCTGAATGGTAATTTATGTTTACTAAAACCAAAGTGTGCATCAGCATAGATACCGAGTTCAGCATCGGCGGGGCGTTCACGGATACGCGCAATGTGCCGATCGCGGAAAAACGGGTGTGGTGTGATGTCGATGGTAAATCCGAGGGCCTGGGATTTCTGCTTGACTGCCTGGCCCGCAATCGGATCACCGCAACATTTTTCGTCGAAGCGCTGCAACAGCATTATTTCAAGAACGATCCGATGGCGCCGATCGCACAGCGGCTGCATGCCGCAGGTCACGAGGTGCAACTGCATGTCCACCCGTGCTGGAACATGTTCCAGCACGAAGACTGGAAGGACCGGATACGCAAAACGCGCGGGGTCGACACGTTTTTTGGCCGCGATGAAGATGAATCGGTCGCGCTGATCAAGAACGGGATGGCCATCTTTGCCGGCTGGGGCATCCCGGCGCCGACGGTGTTCCGCAGCGCCAGTCTGCAGCACGATGCCGCGCTCTACCGGGCAACTGCCCGGGCAGGGATTCCGTACAGCTCGAATATCGGGCTGGCCATTTTTGACAGCGGCGATCCGGACTACAAACTTTACGGTGGCCGCCACATGCGCCATGGCGTGATCGAATGCCCGGTGCTCACGTTCAGTGACTGGGATATGTTTGGCAAGCAGCACCTGAAAACGCTGACCATCACCGGCACCAGTTTTGCGGAAACCCGCACCTTGCTTGAACGCGCCCATCGCGCCGGCATCGAGCAGGTGGTGATCCTGACCCATCCGTTCGAGTACGTTCAGTGCGGCGACTTCACCATGCGTCAAATCCGCCGCAACCGCCTCAACCAGCGCCGGCTCAACCAGGTGTGCGCCTACCTCGATCAGCACCGCGACCTGTTCGACACCTGCGGCATCGGCGCTGCGGCAGGCATGCCGCTAAAAACCGCATCGGCCAATAACAGTCTGCTCAAAGGCCGACTGGGGCAGGCCCTGGTGCGCATGGCCGGCCAATACGCCTATGATCGTTACGGTAAGTGGCGGCTGGACGCCATGGCACGAAAATCGGTTGCACCGTCGGTCGCGCCGGATCTGGCCAAAACTGCCGCGGAGACCGTTTAAGGGACCGGCCCGGTCCATGCCGGCGCCGCTCTCCAACGGCGTTTTGCGCACCGGCCCTGGCAGCCCTGGTCACGTATTCATTCACCGCGGTCGTTACTTCCGGCTTTTACAATGACGCGGACGGGTTCTCCGCGGTGGCGGGCAATACCATACAGGGAAGCTTCGCCTGCGATACGGACACACCAGTCTGGTTCAAGCCGGAACCGGGGACCACGGTGTACAAAGGCGTGGGCGCCCTGGGCGCGATGACGCTCAATATCGCCGAGAACGGTTTTTCATTTGCAACAAGCCGCAGATTAGCGTTCTCGACGACAGTACGACATACGGCGGCAGCACCGATGCGTTGACGTTTACGTCCCATACAACTTCCGGCTTCGTGCCGCGGCTGAAAGCCTCTCTGGGACTGTACGACGACACCGGCACTGCCTTCAATACCAGCGGATTGCCGACCCAGCTGACGCTGAATAACTTTCAGCAGCACGACATCACCATGTACTACTTCGACGGACAATACAAGTCGCAGTTCGGGGCCGACCTTACCAGCCTCAAGCGCGTCAATGATGTGCCGGAGCCTGCAAGCGGGGCGCTCCTGGCGTCTGGCCTGGCATTGCTGGTCGCCGCCCGCCGCCTGTTCAGCGGGGCCGGCCGTTCAGTCTGAGTCGCATTCGGCGGCCAGCTGCAAATGCATCGCTTGCGACAGCAAGGACGTGCCTTCGCGTAGCGGCGCCGGGGCGCCGACCGCCCATGCAATCACGGCCTGCACCAGCGCCAGTCCAATGCCGCGCCCGCGCGTGGCCGGGTGCACCCACATCTGAAACAGATTGACGGCGTCCGCCTGCTGCGGATCCACCTTGGCCCAGGCCAGGCCCGCGGCACTCCCGCCGGCACGGGCCAGCAAGGGCAAATCGCGACCGGAGCTCGAGGCCAGATCGAGAGGGCCGCGCCAGTGTTCGTCCGTGTAAGCGCGTTCGGCAGCGAGCGTACTGCCGAACGCATCGGGCGCCTGCGCCAGCGACTGCAGACGCAAATCGCGGTAGGTGGGCCAGTCGGCGGCACCAAAAGGATGAATCTCGACCATGTCACTCAAGTTGTTGGCTCTTCGAAGACCAGACCGATAACGAAAACGTATCGATCATGCGAAAAATATGATCGATTGTAAATATGGGCTTCTGCTACACTGCGCGCCAATCTTGTCATTTTGGCAGCTCGTCATTTACTCCCGATCCCCATGATTGTATGTATCCGCCGTTTGCCGGCCATCTTTGCCACCAGTGTGCTGTTCATGTCCGGCCAGGCAGCCGGCGCCAATTGCACGGCGCCCGTGCTGGACGGACAACTGTACAGCATTGCCAGCGCGGCTGCGGGTCTGGTGCTCGATGTCCCCGGCGGTTCGGTTCAGGCAGGCACCAGCCTGCAGCAATGGGGTTACGCGGCCGGAGTCCACCAGCAGTTCCTGATGCGCAGCGTTGGCAATGGTTACTGGACCATTCAGGGACGCCAGAGCGGCATGCTGCTTGACGTGGCGTCTGCTTCGCAGGCGGAGGGCGCCCGGGTACTGCAGTGGCCCTCGAACAATGGGCAGAACCAGCAATGGTTGCTGAAAAAGTCGGCCAACGGCGGCTATACCGTGCTGGCGCGCCATTCCGGCAAGCTGCTCACGGCTAGCGACAAGGGCAGCGGTGCCCCCATCGTCCAGGCCAGCGACACTGCATCGCCCGCGCAGCGCTGGTACTTCAATCCCGCCGCCGGCAATTGCGGCAATGGGCCGGACGGTTTCGCGGCCCAGCCCGGCCCGGACAAGCTGGCGACCACCACCGGCGGCGGCGACGCGCCTGCGCAGCTGGTCAATTCCTGCGCCGCGCTGACAGGCGCGCTCAAATCGACCAGCCCTGCCGTCGTGCAGATTGCCGCCGGCAGCACCATCGATTGCCGCACCGTCCCACGCAGCCAGAGCGCGTGTGCGGTTGCCTGTCCCAGCTACCAGGATCCGGGCAAGACGACCTTCCGGATTCCTGTCGGCAGCCAGACCTGCAAGGAGCTCGGTTCCACCAACGAAACCCGCTACAACCGGCCACGCGATGAGATCACGATTGCGGTCGCGTCGAACAAGACCTTGCTGGGACTGGGGCCCGACGCCCGCATCATCGGCGCGAGCCTGAATCTGGGTGGGGCGCGCAATATCATCATCCGCAATCTGGCGATCGAGAACATCAATCCCGGCCTGGTGGAAGGGGGCGACGGGATCACCATGGACCGCTCGAGCCACATCTGGATTGACCATGTACGCTTCAAGCTGATCAGCGATGGCCACATCGACATCAAGAACAGCGCGAATGTGACGCTGAGCTGGAATCGCTTCGAGGGCAGCAATCCGGCTGTCTGCGGCAGCCAGCACCATTACACCAGCATGGTGGAAAACTCGGCGGTCACGCTGCACCACAATTTCTGGAACAAGAGCTCGGGCCGCAATCCCAAGCTGGATGGGGCTGCAACGCGGGCTCATCTGTACAACAATTATTGGCTGGATATCACCTACTTCGCCATCAACGGGCGCGATGGCGCGCAGGCCAAAATCGAAGGCAATTTTTTCGCCAATACAGCGCGGCCGCACTGGAATACGGGCGCGGCCTTGTTCGACGCGCCGGCCGGGTCCAACCGGTACACGGGCAGGTCAGCGACGGATCCGTACAAGAACGGCGGTGCAAAAGTGTTCGGGGATATCAGCATGTACCGATATGTGCTGGATCCGGTGGACTTGATTCCCGAGAAGTTGAGTGCGGGAACCGGGCCGCGGTAATCAAGGAACGCCCGACCATGCTCGGTTGGGCCAACGAAATGTGGTTTTAATGCCGCGCCAATGCCGCATCCTCGCTGTGCCAAATGGGAAGATTATTGCCGTATTAAAAAAGCAAGATGATAAAATGGCCAATGGATCATTTCAGGGCAGCATGCCCTCCATTTGACTGAGGAAACAACCGCATGAGACTTCGCCCGACAGCAGCGTTTGGTATTACCCTGGCCGCGGCCACGGCGCTTTTTGGCAGTGCTGCATGGGCGCAAGAGGCGAACAGCGCCGGCCAGTCGGACCAGATCGAAGTCGTGCGCGTCACCGCGCAAAAGCGCCAGGAAGATCCGAACAAGGTGGCGATGAGCATTTCTGCGGTCAGCGGCGTGCAGCTGCAGGCGCAGCATGTGAATGACTTCACCGACCTGACGCGGCTGGTGCCGAACATTTCCTTCACGGCAGCCAGCGGCAATGGCGGCGCCGGTCCTGGTACCTCGAACATCGAAGTGCGCGGTATCAGCTCTGCGGCGGGCGCGGCCACGGTGGGCGTGTACCTGGGTGAGGTCTCTATCACGGTAGGCAATGTCTACACCATGGGTTCGGTCGAGCCGAAGTTCTTCGATATCGACCGGGTGGAAGTTTTGCGCGGTCCGCAGGCGACCCTGTACGGCGCCAGCTCCATGGGCGGCACCATCAAGTTTGTGCCGGCCGAACCGGACCTGAAAGAACGCGAGTTCAGCACCTACGCCGAGTATGCGTCGACCAGGGGTGGCAGCCCGAATTACTCGGCCAACGTGGTCGGCAACTTCCCCTTGATCGAGGACGAACTGGCCTTGCGCCTGGGCGTGCAGGCCCAGCGCCAGGGCGGCTTCATCAGCCAGGTCGACGGCGACGGCAATCTGCTGGCGGAAAACATCAACAAGGTGGACGACCAGGAAATGCGCATGGCGCTCAAGTGGAAGCCGGTGCGCGCGCTGACCATCACGCCTTCGCTGTACTACCAGAAGGTGAATGCGAAAGACATTTCCGCGTTCAACCTGGAGTTGCCAAATTACCAGGCGCAGAAGCAGGTGCGCGAGCCATCCAAAGACACCTTGTTCACGCCCAACGTGACGGTCAACTGGGATCTGGGCAGCACCGATCTAACGTCGAGCACCAGTTATTTCCAGCGCAAGTTCGACCGCACCCAGAACGGCTCGGCCTACAACAGCTATTCGCTGTCGACCTTTCTCACTTCCACCGACGATGGCGGCAGCGCGCCACCGGCGCTGATCGATGCGGTGGCCGGGCTGCCGTCCGCGGTGTATCTGAACAACCAGGTGCGCCAGATCTCGCAGGAGTTCCGCCTGGCGTCGCGCCCGTATGATGGCGCCGTATCCCCGTGGACCTGGCTAAGCGGCGTGTATTTTTCGAACCAGCACACCAACATCACGGAAAACGATCCGATCTTCGGCGTGAACGACACGTTTGCCCAGTTCGGCTTCAGCACCGCCGATCCCGCTATTCTGCCAGGCGCCTTCCCGAACGCTTTCCCGAACGATAACGCCTTCTTTGGCACCTTCCATTACCGCGAAAAGCAGAGCTCGATTTTCGGCGAAGCCAATTATTACTTCACGCCCGCACTGCACGTGACGGTAGGCGCGCGCTACCTGCGCGGCAGTTCCACCCTGAACCAGCAGAATGGCTTGTACCTGGCCGGGGCCGGCAACACCGGCAGCTCCAGCCTGTCATCGACAGCGTTTACGCCGAAATATGCGGTGACCTGGGAAGTCGATCCCGCACACACCGTCTACAGCAGCGTGTCGAAGGGCTTCCGCCTGGGAGGATCGAATGTGTTCGTGCCGCCCACCACCTGCGGCCCGGATCTGGAAGCGAACGGCATTGAAAATGGCCCGCCCACCTATTCGCCCGACAGTCTGTGGAGCTACGAGGTGGGCAGCAAGTCGCGTTTCCTGAACAACCGCCTGACCTTCAACGCCGACGTGTTCTACGTCAAGTGGAAGAACATCCAGCAGGGCGTGTATCTGCCAACCTGCGCTTACACCTATAACGCCAACGCCGGCGACGCCACCAGCAAGGGCGTTGAATTCGAACTCAAGGCCAAGCCGGTGGCCGGCTTGACGCTGAACGCATCAGGCGGCTGGGTCAAGGCGGAACTGTCGAACGACAAGGGTCTGCAGAACGGCATCGTGGGCGCGGTGGCCGGTGCGCCCATCCAGGGCGTGCCGAAGTACAACGCCAGCATTGGCGCGCAGTACAACTTTGCCGTGTTCGGCGACAGGAGCGCGTTCGTGATGGGCGGGGTGCACTGGGTGGGCGCAAGCAAGGGTTCGCTCGACCCCGAGCAGACCGACTATGAACGCCCGGCTTACCACACGGCCGACTTCAGCGCGGGCATGGCGTTTGACCGTGTCAATGTCAGCGTGTTCATCAAGAACGCCCTGGACACCGATACCGTGATCCAGCATCCGCAGGTCGCATCGATCGTGCAAGGGTACCGGGTGCAGCCACGCAGTATCGGGCTCAGTGTGGCAGCGAAGTTCTGATATCGCCCCACAGGGCTAGGTGTCCGATTCAATCGAGAAGCTGAGCCCGGCGTACTGTTCCAGGCGCGGGATCAGCGCCAGGCCCATGGCGCTGCCAGCGGTCCAGACGCCGCCGCCGGCCATGCTGCGCTCCGGGTCGCCCACCAGGCACAGCGCGCTTTCCGCGAGCATTTTCGCGGTGGAGCCATAGCCGGGATCGCGGTCGCCTTTGACGCTCGCACGCAGCCGCTGGCCGCCCGCCGTTTCGCCGATGAACAGCAAGTCGTAGCGCCCGTTCTCGCGCGCTTTCTCGTCCGGACCTTCACCGGGCTTGGCCAGTACAAAGCGGCGCAGCAGCGAACGCGCGGGGCCGAAACCGAGCGCGATGTTCTGGATCCAGGTCATGCGCGCCAGGTTGCTGGCCCGGCGTTTGCCTGTGGGGCCGTCGCCAGTCATCATCTTCTCGTCGTAGCGGAAGGCCTTGCCCCAGGGGTGGCCGAGTATGGCGTTGGTCCGATGCACGTTCTTGGTGTTGATGGTCGCCATTATGAACGGTCCGGTCCAGGACCCGGCCCAGTCGTCGTAGCTGGCGCTGTTGCCATCCGGCTGGGCCGGACCGCTGAAGCCGGGCGTGAGCGCGAACGGGTCGGCCATGGTGGCAGCCAGCGCCGGCTCGCGTTCAATCCGTTCGATGGTCGCCATGGCGCTGGCCAATGTGCCGCCGGAAATGCCGCCCTTGATGCGGCGCACGCGGCCGCGCACGGTGGTGAGCGGCGCGCCGAAGCGCAGGCGCGCTTGCTCCTGCAGATAGACCACGCCCAGGTCGAAGGGAATCGAATCGAAGCCGCAGGAAAACACAATGCGCGCGCCGCTGTGACGAGCGGGTATCTCAAGCTGTGGAATCATCTGCGCCATCCAGCCCGGTTCGCCGCACAGGTCGACATAATCGGTGCCCGCATGCGCGCAGGCGCGCACCAGCGCCTCGCCGTACAGCTGGTAGGGACCGACCGTGGTGATGACGACTTTGGCGCGCGCCACCAGGGCGGCCAGGCCGGCGCTGTCGGCCGCATCGACGGTGATCAGCTGTACCGTGTCCGGGGCGCCGACCAGCGTATGGACTTCCTTCAGCTTGTCCGCGTTGCGGCCGGCCATGGCCCATCGGATGTCGCTGCCGGCGCCGTAATGCCGGCTCAGATACTCTGCCACCAGACGGCCGGTAAAGCCGGTCGCGCCGAATAGGATCAGGTCGAATTGCTTGCTCATGCATGCTCCTGCAGATGTCATTGGCCGATGTTCATGATGCCAGAGAAACAGGCTACACTGTTGTGCATCTTCCCGACCGATGAGCGCGCCAATGACCACACCCGACCCCGTCTTCCATGCGCGGATCAATCCGCTGATCAAGCCGTTTCTGGTGGTGCAAATCGGCTTCACGATGGTGATGACAGTCATCGGCATTCCGCTGGCGATCATCTGGTTTCTTGGTCTGGGCCGCTGGTGGGCGCAGCATTATTACGACAAGCTCGAATGTCATCTGAGCGACAAGACGCTGCGCTACCGCAAGGGGATTCTGGTGCAGGTGGAAAAGACCATCCCGCTGGAAAACATTCAGGATGTGACCTTCGTGGAAGGCCCGATCCTGCGCCATTTCCAGCTCAGCACGCTCAAATTCGAAACCGCCGGCAGCGGCGCTGGCCAGGCCAATGACATGCATCTGACCGGGATTGTCGACGCCCACGAATTTCGCAACCGCATTCTGGCCGCGCGCGACAAGCTCAAGCAGGAACAGCGCGGCGCCGGTCCGGTAGATACGACTGCCGCCGATGCTCATCTGGCCGCGCTGCGCGCCATCGAAGGCAAGCTCGACCAGATTATCGTGCTGATGCAGCGCTGAACGCCTATTCCGGCCGCTGCACCGTGTAGCCGCGTGCTTCCAGCGCTTGCAGCACGCCGTTCGGGTCCAGCAGGCGGCTGATGGAAAGCGTGCCGAAAGTCGAACTGTTCTGGTCCAGCGCCTTGTCCACTGCCGCCAGCCAGGCGTCCTGCATGCGCGCGTTGAGCGACTGGAACTCGGGCGAATTCCTGAGGGCCGGGCTGCTCGTCATTGCGTCATTGCAGGCCCGTTCGGCGTCCACAAAGCTGATCTTCTGGATTTGCTCGATATCGCCCACGGCCCAGGCGTTGGCACGCACACGCATGGCGTCAATATCGTTTTCCAGGCGTTCCAGCGTGGCGGCGAAACAGGCGGCGTCTTCCATCGAGGAATTCTTGAACTGCTTGAGCATCGCGCGCGGTTCCTTGACCGGCAGCAGCACGCGGGTGGTGGTCACCTTGATCTTGTTTTTCTTGACGATGGCCTCGATAGCGGCGCGCACGCGGTTGTCGTTCTCCAGCCCGGCATGCTGCATGGCCGCGCGGTTCAGGCGCTGTGCGACAAACAGGGGACGTTCACGCTCGAGCTCGTCGTCGCGTCCGATGTATTTTTCCTTGAGGGGCAGCCAGCGCGCGTACACCTCGGGTGGCAGCACATCTTTCAGACGCGCGCCGTCGGGGTTGTTTTTGATGCCGATGGCCAGTGGCAGCAAGGTGAGCGCCCGAAACACGCCAATATCGGTTTTTGCCGACGGCGGCTCCAGAAACTCTTGCGACTGCGCCAGAATGCTTTCGACTTCATGCGCACGCCATTCCATCTTGGTCGGCAGCGGCGCGTGGGTGCCGAAAATCCACAGCACGTGCTCGCCCTTCGATACTTTCCATAATCCAGGCCCGGGGCGCTGGCCGACCACGAGAATTTTTTCCGGAACCACTTCGGCCGCCGGCACCGCTTCCGGTTCGGCTGCCGTTTGCGCCCAGGCAGGCGTGGACAGCAATGACAGACAGAACAGCGTAACGACGGTTTTGTACATGAGGTGGCCTCGGCTCGCACTGGATCAATGGGCGGCCAGTGTAACCGTGTTCAATCGGCCAGAGCAGCAGCTTGCGATGAACTGCAAAATCAACCGTCAACGCAGCAGTTTTGGGCGACAGAATGCCAGCGGAGGGTGTCGCCGGCCCTAGAATTCCTCCCAGTCGTCGGTTTCCTTTGCTGCTGCCGGCTTGCCCGCCTTTTTTGCCGCTGCGGGCGCGCGCAGGCGTGGCGCTTCCTTGACCGCGACCGGCGGCGGCGGTGGTGGTGCGGGCCGCGCAGGCGCTGCAGCCGGCTGCTGCTCGCCCAGCTTGAACACGCTGACTGCCTTGGCCAATTGTGCGGCCTGATCCTGCAGGCTCTCTGCAGCCGCCGCCGCTTCCTCGACCAGGGCGGCATTTTGCTGCGTCACCCCGTCCATCTGGCCGATCGCCTGGTTGACCTGGGCGATGCCGTCGCTTTGTTCGGCCGTGGCAACGGTAATTTCGGACATGATGTTGGTGACGCGGCTGACGCTTTCGACCACTTGCTGCATGGTGCTGCCCGCTTCATCGACCAGCTTGCTGCCGAGCGCGACCTTGCTGACCGAATCGTCGATCAGGGTTTTGATTTCCTTGGCGGCCGCCGCGCTGCGCTGGGCCAGGCTGCGTACTTCAGCCGCCACCACGGCAAAGCCGCGCCCCTGCTCGCCGGCGCGCGCCGCCTCCACAGCCGCGTTCAGGGCCAGGATGTTGGTCTGGAAGGCGATGCCGTCGATCACGCTGATGATGTCGACAATCTTGGTCGACGAGGCGTTAATCGACGTCATGGTTTCAATCACCTTGGCCACCACCGCCCCGCTCTTTTGCGCCACTTGCGACGCCGAGCCCGCCAGTTCGTTGGCCTGGCGCGCATTGTCGGCGTTCTCGCGCACGGTGACCGTCAGTTCTTCGACCGAGGCGGCGGTCTCTTCCAGGGCGCTGGCCTGTTGCTCGGTGCGGGCCGACAGGTCATTGTTGCCGTGGGCGATTTCCGCGCTGGAGGTGGCCACGTTGGCCGCGTTCGAGTGTACTTGCAGCAGCACCGTGTGGATCTTGGCCACGAAGGCGTTAAAGCCGGTGCCGATCACGGCCAGTTCGTCCTTGCCCTGCACGTCGAGGCGCACGCGCAGGTCGGCGTCGCCGCTGGAAAGCTCGGTCATGGTGTCGCCCAGCAAACGCAGCGGCTTGGTCAGGCGCGATACCACCAGCACCAGGATCAGTGCCGTGGCCAGCGCGCACACCAGCGCCACGCCCAGCGTGTAGAGCAGCAGTTCGCGCGCCGACGCGGTCGCGACCGCTTTGGGGAAACTCAGGTCGACGCTCCAGGGCGCAATATCCTTGTGCACTTGCAGCGGTTGCAGCAGGTGCAGATAGCCGGCGCTGTCTTCGTATTCGTAGGTCTGGCCCTGGCGGATCCGCTCCAGGCCGGCGGCCGGGATGTTGGTCGCCGGTTTGCCCAGCCACTGCGCCTGCGGATGGCTGGCGTACAGGCCGCCATTCGACAGCAAGGCCAGCTTGCCGCCTTCGATGACTTTTTGCTCGGCCAGAATCGCTGTCAGGCGCGGCAGCATGAAGTCGGCGCTGGAAGTGCCCAGGAATTTGCCGTCCACCATGATGGGCGCCACCAGCGAAGCCATCAGGACCGGCTTGCCGCCGATCGGGTATTCATAGGGTTCCGTGAAGTAGATCTTGCCGATTTTTTTGGGAATGTCGTACCAGTCATTGGCGCCGGGCTTGGGATCGAAGACAATCGGCTCGACCTGCATCTCGCCGGCGGCATTCCGGGTCCAGTAGGGCATGAAGCGACCGCTGGCGTCGTAGAGGGGCTTCTTGTCGGCGAATTCGGCGTCCTTGCCGTCGAGTGCGTTCGGCTCCCAGGTCACGGCCGCGCCGATCAGGTCGCCCGAGGCGGCCGCCAGCGTGGCTTTGACCATTTCATTGATCTGTTCACGCGCCAGCGGCAGGCTGGCCGCCTTGGTGGCGCGCATCGCATCGGCCACGTTGCTGACCGCGGCCAGGTTGGCGCCGATGCGGTTCTGCAAGGCGCCGGCCACTTCGCGTGCCGACGTGCGCGCCAGCTGCATGGCGGCCGCTTCCGCGCTGGCGCTGCTCTTGTAGCCGATCACCGCCGCCGTGATGCCCAGGCTGAGGATCACCAACCCGGTGGCGGCAATGCAAATTTTGCTATTGAGCGACAGTTGCAGCAACGCCGTGCGTGCCCCCGCGCCATCCGCTTGAAAGTTCATGATCCGCGCTCCCGGCAAAGACTCAGAATGTTTTTGTAATCGACAGCACCAGCGTGGCCTTGCCCGGGTTCGAGGTTTCGATCACCCCGCCCGAGTTGGGAATGCCGAGCGTGTAGTTGTCGTAAATCGCGGTCCTGGGGAAGGCTTTGGTCATGGCCGCGGTGGCAGTCCAGCCGGCGCTGTACACCTTGCTCAGGCCAATTTTGGCGTCGTTCCAGTCCCACACGGCGTTGCCGGCGCCGGCCACCCGGCCATTGCCGGCGTGCAGTTGCAAGGTCATGCCGGCACCCAGGTCGATGTTGGCGCCGACATCAAGGTAGCCGGTGCCGCGCGCGTTGGTGATGCCGAAGAACTCGGGCGTGAAGGTATGGTTGTATTTGGCGTACAGCATTTTCCAGGTCATGCCGAACGACAGTTCACCGTAGTCGTAGGTGGTGGCGGTGGCCTTGTACTCGGCGCCCGGGTAGACGTAGTAGTAGACCAGCATGCTGTAGCCGAACGCCCCGGCGCTGCCGCTGTAGCCGCCGTACAGATCGACCTCGAGGCTGCCGTTTTCGATATAGCGGTTCGAGACCGAGGACATCCAGGTGCCGGCCGACCAGCCGCTCGGGTGGGCATAATCGGCGCCCGCCTGCAGGGCCGGCTTGCCCCAGCCCTGGCGAAAGCCGCGCGAGATATATTGGGAAGCGAGCGTGGCGTTGACGATGACACCGGGCGCGGCCGGCGCGGGCGCGGCTTCCGCTTCGGCGCCAGTGGCCAACACCGGCAAGGACAGCGCAACAAGCATCGTGACAAACCGCGACAGGGCGCGGGAGCTGGAAACGGATCGCATAGGCCACCTTTCACAGGGGAATACGTCGGACTTCCGGTATGCGGGTCGCATAACCATGTGTCAAGAATAGATGCCGTTAATACACAATGTCAATACTGTTGCTGGTCCTTCGGCAGAAGCGTTGTTTAAGCGGCGTGGCGCGTGTTGCTTACTCACAAGCAAACAGTTAGCCTGAGGGGATGACCATCCAGTGTTGTCCAAAATGCGCATACGTGCGCTTGCCTACCGATGCCCATGTGTACGCGGGCGTTTGCCCTTCCTGCGGCATCGCCTACCAAAAATACCTGGACCGGCAAGCGGGCGTGGTGCCAGAGCCGGCGCAGCGCCTCGACGATGAAGAAGTGCTGCCGCCACTGGAACAGCTGCGCCTGCGCATGATGGAAATGCCGGCCGAAGTCGATCAGATCACCCTGGGCGGACGGGCGCTGGCATGGTCGGCGTTTACCCTCTGGACCATCTGGTTTACAGTGCACGGGGTGGACTGGGAAGTCATCGGCAGCTCCTTTCTGCACAGTGTGATTCTGCCTTTTCACGAGTTCGGCCATGTGCTGTTTCTGCCCTTCGGGCGCTTCATGACCATCCTCGGCGGCAGTCTGTTCCAGGTGCTGATGCCGCTGGGGCTGATGGCTGCCTTCATCTTCAAGCAGCGCGAAACCTTTGGCGCCTCCGCCATGCTGTGGTGGACGGGGCAGAGCCTGGTCGACCTGTCGCCTTACATCCGCGATGCGCGCGAGCGCATCTTGCCGCTGATCGGTGGCGCCGGCGAAGAATCGCACGACTGGGGCAATCTGCTGACCATGCTCGGATGGCTGGACTATACGGTCGCCCTTTCGCGCCTGTGTTTCGGCGCGGGCGTGATCGTGATGCTGGCGGCGCTGGTCTGGGGCGCCATGCTGTTGCGCCTGCAATTTGAAAAATTGAACGCCACCCGCGCGGCCTAGGACGGCATGCACCCACTGTTATCCAATCCCGTATGGGAATCGCTGTGTACCACGCATGCGGCCTGGGCCCGCGAGTGTGGCGCACTGAAACGCTTCATGCCTGACGTGGCGCCGTTCTGCGCCGTTGAACATGATGGCATGGACGTGCGCGCTACGGCTTGCCTGCAGGCAGGCGAAACCGTGTACTTCCTCGGCCCCACGCCGGCGCTGCCACCCGGCTGGACGGCGGTCCAGGCCTTTGCCGTGCTGCAGATGGTGTATGGCGGCAGCCCGCAGGCGGCCACGGGAGGCCAAGCCCGGTTGCTGGGCCCGGACGACATCGAGGCCATGCTGGGCCTGACCGCCCTGGTGTATCCGGAATTTTTCCGCCCGCGCACTGCCGTGCTCGGTGCCTACATCGGTCATTACGTGGAGGGCCGGCTGGCTGCCATGGCGGGGCAGCGCATGGCTTGTCCGGGCTATCGCGAAATCAGCGCCGTCTGCACCCATCCTGCACACCGGGGCGAAGGCCACGCCGGACGGCTGATTGCCCAGCTCAGCCAGGCTATTCTGGCGCAAGGCGAGATTCCCTTCCTGCATGTCAGCGCGAGCAACCGGAGCGCCTGGGCGCTGTATGAACGGCTGGGATTTGTGCCGGGGCGTACGCTGTCATGCAGCAAAGTGCGGGCGGATGTCTAGCGTGCATTGTCCTTTCGGCCGCGTGCAAGCACACTGCGCTTGAGGCGCACACCGGGCGAGCGGATGCCGCTGACCACGCCCCATGCGGCCGCCCAGCGGGCCGCCTTGTCCTTGTCGGCAGGCAGCTCCGAGTCGATTGCGCGTTCAATCGCCTCCGCCATGCGCAGCATGGCGTAGTTCTTTCTTTCCTGTTTGACGTGCGGCTTCATGTCGTACCCTGGCTGACTTCTCATGGTCAGACCGTAACCCATCACACCGTCGCGGACGGTTAAGCAGCGTACCTACGCCGACCAACAGTTAACTTTCTATGAACAGTTCTGCGCTTGATCGCCAGGACTGTCGCCGCAGCAGTTCTGCGTCAGAAAGCCGATCACGCCTTGCATGGTGTCGAAGTTGGCGCTGTAGTGCATGAAGCGTCCCTGCTGGCGCGCCGTGATCAGGCCGGCGTGCGTCAGTTCTTTCAAATGAAAAGACAGGGACGAGGCCGGGATGCCGAGCTGCTCGCCAACCTTCCCCGGCGACATGCCGGCCGGGCCGGCTTGCACCAGCAGGCGGAACACGGCCAAACGCGATTCCTGGCCCAGGGCGGACAGGGCGGAAAGGATGTGTTTGGTTTCCATGCGGTGCCAATCAAAAGACGATATTTCCATATTAGTGGAAATATCGAAATTCTTCAAGCGGGCCGTCTTTACAATACTTTACGGACCAGAAATGCTGTGTTGATACGCGCGCCCTACAGTACAAGCATGCCAGCCCGCTCGCGGCTGACTCCCAACGAAAGGCAAACAATGAATCAGCATACGGACAACAGCACCCCTTCCACACCACGCAAAAGCGGCATCGGCCGCCGCTGGATGCTGGCCGTCGCCATGGTGGCAGCGGTTGGCGCGGCCGGCGCCAGCACCGGCTTTGGCGGCGCCGGCCATGGTTTCGGCATGCACGGCGGACGCGGCCACCACGGCCCGATGGATCCGGAAAGCATGGCCAAGCATGTCGACAAACTGATCGAGCGCATCGCCCCCGATGCCACCGCGCAGCAAAAGGCCCGCCTGGCGGAGATCACCAAGGCCGCGTTTGCCGACCTCAAGCCGATGCACGCCGAGTTCCGCGACGCCCACAAGCGCTTGCACGCCTTGCTGATGGCACCGGCGATCGACCGCGTCGCGCTTGAAAAAGTCCGCGCCGAACAGATGCAGCGCGCCGACGTGATGAGCAAGCGCGTGCTGAGCGCGGTGGAAGATGCGGCGGAAGTATTGACGCCGGAACAGCGGCTGCGTTTTCAGAAGCATCTGCAGGGCCGCATGCACCGTTAATCGGCCAAGCCATGTATTCTGGAACCTTCTTGTAACCTGACACGGGCGGCGCCTGCATGGCTCAACGCATCCTCATGATTGAAGACGACCAGCGCCTGGCGGCGATGGTCGTCACCTACCTGGCCAGCAATGGCTATGAAGTAAGCCATGCCGGCACCGCGCAAGCGGGGCTGGCTTTATTGCGTTCGGAACCGTTCGCACTGGTGTTGCTGGACCTGATGCTGCCGGATGCCGATGGCCTCGAACTATGCAAGCGCATCCGCGCCATGGGTGCGCCGCTCGAATCGATTCCGATCGTGATGCTCACCGCCAAGGGCGATCCCTTCGACCGTGTGGTGGGCCTGGAACTCGGCGCCGACGATTACCTGCCCAAGCCCTTCGAACCGCGCGAGCTGCTGGCGCGCATGCGCGCCGTGCTGCGCCGCCCCGCGCTTGACACGGGTAATCCGAAGTCGTCCGCCCTGCAATTTGGCCGGCTTGAAATCGATCCGTCGGCACGCCTGGTGCGGGTGGACGGCAAGGAAAAATCGCTGACCGCCTACCAGTTCGACCTGCTGCTGGCGCTGGCCGAGCGGGCCGGCCGCGTGCTGTCGCGCGAACAATTGATCGACGCTGTCAAGGGCGAAGCGCTGGAGCCCTTCGACCGTTCCATCGATGTCCACATCGGCCGTCTGCGCGCCGCCATCGAGGATGATCCGCGCCAGCCGCGCCGCATCATCACCGTGCGCGGTTCCGGCTATGTGTTCGCCAAGGTACAGGATGCGTAAGGGCATCTCGCTGGCGCACCGCCTGTATGTGCGGATTTACCTGGCCCTGCTGGCCAGCCTTGTCGCGCTCGGCTGCATGTTTGCCGTGGTGCACTGGCTGTACGCCACCGACGAAGCGCGCAATGGCTTTGACACCTTTGCCGAAGTGGCCAGCGAGGTCTTGCCGCCGGCCACAGCCAGCGCCCAGGAACAGCGGCGCGCGCTGATGCGCTGGCGCCTGAAGGTGCGCGCCAACATGGCGCTGTACAGCCCGTCCGGAGAACTGATTGCCGGCGTCGGCCCCATGGTGCCGCCCTTGCCGCCGGACCAGCTTGGCACGGGCCGGATCGAAGGCAGCCGCGGCGCGCTGGCGCTCAAGCTGGCCGACGGCCGCTGGCTGGTGTGGCAGCGCATGCACGGGCGCCGTTTCCCGGTGAATATTTTGCTGACGCTGGCAGCGGTGGCCTGCGTGGTGGCGGTGGGCGCCTTTCCCGTGGTGCGGCGCCTGACCGCGCGCCTGGAACGGCTGCAGAGCAGCGTCGATACCTGGGGCAGCGGGCAGCTGTCGACCCGGGTGGCGGTGGAAGGGCGGGATGAAGTCGCGCTGCTGGCCAGCAGTTTCAATGGCGCCGCGCAAAGGATCGAGGCATTGGTGACGGCGCAAAAGAATCTGCTGGCCAATGCCTCGCACGAGCTGCGCTCGCCGCTGGCGCGGATCCGGATGGCGGTCGAATTGTTGCAGGACCAGGCCAATCCCGCCATCAGTGCCGAACTGCGGCAAAACATCGCCGAACTTGATCTGTTGATCGACGAAGTGCTGCTGGCCAGCCGCCTCGACGCCAGCGCCCCGGACAGCACGACCCGGACCGAGGTCGACCTGGCGGCCATCGTGGCCGAGGAATGCAGCCGGGTGGGCGCCGAGTTCGAGACGAGCAAGCTGAGCGTGCACGGCGACGCGCGCCTGTTGCGGCGGCTACTACGCAATCTGCTGGAAAACGCCAAGCGGTATGGCGCCGATACGCCGGTGCGGGTGCACCTGGCCCGGGCCGCCGGGGGCGGCGTGGTGCTCGATGTGTGCGACGGCGGACCGGGCGTACCGGAAGCCGAGCGCGAGCGCATCTTCGAGCCCTTCTATCGCTTGCCGGGCGCCAGCGAAGCATCCGGTGGCGTGGGGCTGGGCCTGTCGCTGGTGCGCCAGATTGCCCAGCATCACGGCGGCGCCGTGCAGTGCCTGGCAGGTCAGGAGCGCGGCTGCTGCTTCCGCGTCACCTTGCCCGGCTGACGCACGGCCGCGTACGCGCTGCCCACGTGCTGGCTGATGTAAGTGGACAAGCCCTGCCCGCTTTGCGCCAGCCGCTTCATCTGCTCGACGTGCTCGCGCCCGGCGCTGGCGTACGAGTAGGTGTACACGGCGCCATCGACGAACTGCACGTCGATGGCTTCCTCCTTGATCGCATACGCGAGTACACCGGAGCTGCCGCTCAGGCGGCGGTAGCGTTGCATCGCCATGCTCAGACCGGCTTGGCGACCATCAGCCAGAACACCACCACCAGCGCGAAGAAGGCCGGGATGCCGAGCACGGTCCAGATGCGCAGATAGCGCCAGTACTGCGCCGGCAGCGCGCTATTGTCGCGCGCCGCCACCTGCGCCATGTCGCGCATTTTCAGCTGAATCCATACCACTGGCAGCCAGCAGGCGCCGGCCAGGAAGTACAGCGCGATCGACCACATGATCCAGGCGCTCTGGAAGGGATAGCCGGCCAGGTGGATCAGGTAGATCCCGGTGACCGGTTGCACCACCACCGTGGTGGCGGTAAAGATCCAGTCGGCCAGCACCACGTGGCGGCTGACCACGGCAATCGCCCGCACATCCCGGCTGAGGCTGGTGAACAGCATGTAGAAGGCCGAACCGATGCCGGTGCCGAACAAAAATGTGGACGACAGGATGTGCAGCCACTTGACGATCAGGTACTCCATTTACGCTTCCTCGAATTGGGCCAGCAGCCAGATGGCGGCCAGCATGGGCAGGTTTTTGGTGAGCGGGCCGTAGGGGTGGATCAGGAACTCCGGCAGCTTCCATGCGATAACGACAGTATAAAAGGCGATCAGCGCCAGCTGCGCGCGCCACAGCCAGCGGCGGTGCCGCCGCAGCAGCAGGATGCCCAGGCCCATGGCCAGGTCGAAGGCGCAGGCGCCGTACAGCATCAGCGGCCCCAGTGCGGGCGGCACACCAGTGCGCTCCAGTAGTTCCAGACTCAACCGCTCCGGATAAAAGAAGGCCGAGACCACGGCGGTCGCGATCCATACCGCCGCGATCGACCAGCGCAGCGGCGGCAGCACCCAGCCCAGCTTGGCCTGCACCCGCTCGGCGGAAGGATGCTCGATGAACGATGCCGCCGCACGCGGTGCATGTCCGAGCAGACGCGCGGTGGGCGCGGGATCGGCGGTGTTGCCACGGTCGAGCATGCGCAGGGTGTCGCGGTCGAGCAGGCCGATGCCCAGGCTGGCCGCCAGGCGTCCGGCCAGCGCGGGCAGGCGCAGCACGCGCAGCTTGCCCATGCCCATCGCGCTGCGCAGCGTGGCCAGATAATCGGTGAATCCCATCGGCGCCGGACCGACCAGCGGCACGCGCTGCGCGGTGGCGCCGTCCGTGCCGACTGGCAGGGGCTGGCGCAGCAGGCCGACAATGGCGCCCACCACATCGTCAAGGTGGATCGGCTGCACAGCTTGCGGCGCGGTGCCGAAACGCACGCTGAACGGCATGCTCGCCAGCACCTTGAACAGGCGGGCGCTGATGCCGTCCTTGCCGTACACCAGGGAAGGCTGGACGATGTAGGCCCGCATCGGCAAGCTGGCCAGGTAATCATCTGCCGCTTTTTTGCTCAGGTGATAGGCGCTGTCGGCGTCCTTGTCGGCGCCGAGCGCGGAAATCTGAATCACCAGTTGCACGCTGTCGGAAGCGGCGCAGGCGGCAAACAGCGCGCGTGGCGTTTCCTTGTGCAAACGCTCGAAGGTTTGCGCGCCCGCTTGCCGAAAAATGCCCACCGCGTTGATGACGGCATCCACGTCCTTCAGGCGCGCCTGCCAAACCGATTGTTGGCTATCCTTGCTGAAGTCCGCATGCACGAACGACAGGCGCGGATGGGTTTGCTTTGGCGCCGTGCGCATGGCGCACAGCACCTGGTGGCCCTGGGCCAGCAGCGCCGCCAGCAGCTGCTGGCCGATCATTCCGCTTGCGCCTGTCAGCAAGATCCGCATGCTGGTTCCTTACTCGTTTTATCCATAGATACACCGTTTGCATTTCAGTTCAACGCGCATTAGACCACGAGGACGATATGGAAAAATGGAAAACTGCAATTGAGCGCGGCCTGGTGTCGGGCGCTTCTGCCAGCGTGCTGTCAAGCGCGGCGCTGGCGGCCTTCGGCAAGCAGGAGGCCGGCAGCGTGTATGCCCCGACCAACGCGGTGAGCCACTGGCTGTGGGGTGACAAGGCCGCGCGCCGTGACGGCCCTTCACTGCGCTATACACTGGTCGGCTACCTGATTCACCATGCCAGCGCGACCTTCTGGGCGGTGCTGCTGGAGCGCTTCATGGGCGACCGGCTCAACCGCAGCACGGTGGCGCAGACGGTGCAGGCGGCCACGGCAGCATCGGCGGTGGCTTGTTTTGTCGATTACCAGATGACGCCCCAGCGCCTGAAACCCGGCTACGAGAAGCGCTTGTCGCGCCCGGCGCTGGCTGTCGTGTACGGCGCTTTCGGACTGGGCCTGGCCGCCGGCGTGCTGCTGTGCCGGCGCGACTAGCTGCGCATGGCGCCCTTCATCATCGCGCTGCTGGCGCACGGCGTGATCGGCGGCACCGACGTCGTGCTCAACCATGAGCTGATCGCGCGCTTGCCCTCGCAAGCGTCCGCGCGCACCGAGCAGGTGCTGCACAGCGCGCGCGAGCTGGCGTTTGCGATCCTGTTTGTGGCGCTGGCCTGGTTCGAGTGGCATGGCGCGGCCGCGTTGCTGATTGCGGCGATTCTGCTGGCCGAGACGCTGGTGTCCACGGTGGATATGGTGGTCGAGATCGATACACGCATTCTGCCCAGGAGTGAGCGGGTGCTGCACGTGCTGCTGTTTACCAATTTCGGGATTGTGCTGGTGCTGGTGGGCCAGGCCTTGCTTGGGTGGTGGGACTTGCCGACGGCCGTGGTGCGAACCGATCACGGACTGGCCAGCTGGGTACTGAGTGTGATGGCGGCAGCATCACTGGGCTGGAGCGTGCGCGACGCTTTGAGTGTCGCGCGACTTAAAACTGCTGCAGCAGCTTAGCGGCCACATCGTCCCCGCCTGCGCGAGGACGATGTTGTTCACTTTCCCTGTCAGAACGCGTAGGAAGCGCGGGCGTACAGGAAACGTCCGCCGCGGCCGAACGGCGCGTAGTTGGCATACGGCGTGTTGCCGGTCGTGTTGAGCGTGACGGGCACCGATTCCGGGTACTCGTCAAAGACGTTGTCGGCGCCAAAGGCCAGGTTGACGTTCTTGCTCACAGCGTAGCGCAACTCCATGTCCACCACCGTCTTGGCCGACATGGTGAAGTCGAGCGCCGGCGAGGCGTTTGGCGACAGCACTTCGCCGTAGCGGGTGGCGCGCAAGGTCGCGCCCAGGGCGCCCAGCTTCCAGCCGACACTGGCGTTGATCTTGTTCTTCGGCTGGCCCTTCTCGAACGACAGCACGTTCAAACGGCCGAACAGCGGCGGGGCCGGGTTCAGGGCGGCCAGTTCTTCGGTCACCGGCACGCGCGTGACTTCGGTCTTGGTGAAGTTGCCCGCCAGGGTGAAGTCGAACTTGCCCAGTTCGCCCGCGTTGTACGGCCAGCCCAGCACGATATCGACGCCGCTGGTGGTGGTGTCGACACCGTTGATGAAGAAGCGGCCGCCGCCGATGCCGGCAAAGCCTTGCTGGGTCAGGTAGGCGCGCACATTGTCCTGGGTCAGGTTGTCTGACAGAACGATGCGGTTGTCGACCTTGATCCGGTAGGCGTCGATGGTCAGGCTGGCCGCGCCAAAGCGCATCACCGAGCCGAGCGAGAAGTTGACCGATTTTTCGGCTTCCAGCGGTTTGGCGCCGAAGGCGATCGCGATCGGGTGGTCGGTCTTGAAGGTGGTGATCTCGAACGGCACGCCGTTGATGAAGTTGGTCGAGGTGGTCGTGAAGTTCTGCTGTTGCGGCGACGGGGCGCGGAAACCGTTCTGCACCGAACCGCGCAGCGCGAACGACTTGGTGAAGTCATAGCGCGCCGACAGTTTGCCGGCCAGGCTGTTGCCGTAGTCGGAATAATGCTCGCCACGTACGGCCACCGAGGCCAGCAGCTGTTCGGTCAGGTTCGCTTCCAGGTCGGCGAAGATGCCGACGGCGGTGCGGCTGGTATCGGATTCGTCGCTGGGGCGGAAGCCCGGGAACACCTGTGCGCCTGGCGCGGCCACCCCGCCACCGGGCAGCGTGACGCCACCCTGGCGGTAGGAATCGGGCTCGCCGGCAAACAGGCGGTAGCCTTCGCGCCGCGCTTCCATGCCGATCGCCACGTTCAGCGGCGAGGCCAGGCTGGCCATCGGTACGGCGTGCACGCCCGTCAGGTTGAGCACGGTCTGGTCATACGAATAGCCGCCGGCCTCGAAGCTGGTCTTGCTGGTCGGGCCGATCGAGCGGTTGAGCGAGTTTTCCACGCCGAACATCATCTTGTTCTTGCCGAAGCCAAGCGAGGCGTCCAGATCCCAGTCGCCCACGGTCCAGGTCACGCCGCCGGTGGCGCTCATGTCGTCGACTTTTGGCACGATCAGCGGCAGGAAACCGTCCGGGTAGATGGCGGCGATGTTGCGGCTGTCGTTCGGCTGGCGGAACTGGCCGGCCGAGAGGGCATCGCGTTTCTGGTAACTGGCCCAGCCGTAGACCTTGGCGCCGCCGCCCAGCGTGTTGCCGGCATTCACGAACAGGGTGGACTGCTGCATTTCCGGCTCGCCATACCAGGCGTTGTAGCGGTTGATGGTCAGTTCGCGCGGATCGAAGCTGCCGTCCTGCAGTTTCGGATATTGCTGGCGCATGTCGTAGCCGCTGCGCTCGGTGTGGTTCTGGTCCTTGTACTCGGCTGCGATGGTTACGTAACCGGTCTCGCCCCATGGCAAGCCTTTCCAGGCGCTGACCGTGCCAACCTGGCCATCGGTGCGCTTGCGCGAGGTCTGATTGGTCCAGGTGCCGCCGGCCGGTGCGGTGGCGGCATTGAAATCGTATTCGGTCTTGCGGGCGCCGTAGGTGACGGTGCCTTCCCCGCCGCTGCGGTCGGTCCGCAGGCGCACGTTGACCACGCCGGAGATCGCGTCCGATCCGTACTGGGCGGCGGCGCCATCGCGCAGCACTTCAATGCTTTTCACGATGGCGGTGGGAATCGTGTTCAGGTCGACCGAGGATGAACCACGGCCGATGGTGCCGTTGGTGTTGATCAGCGCGGAGGTATGGCGGCGCTTGGAATTGACCAGTACCAGGGTCTGGTCCGGACCCATGCCCCGCAAGGTGGCGGGGCGGATCGTATCGGTGCCGTCGGCCAGGCCGGGACGCGGGAAGTTCAGCGAGGGCAGCGCGACCGACAGGGCCTGGTTGATTTCGGTGGTGCCGGCGTTTTTGATGGTGTCGGCGGAAATGATGTCGACCGGGGCGCTGGTATCGAGCGCGGTGCGGTTGGCGACCCGGGTACCGGTGACGACCACGACAGAGGGATCGGGTGCGGCGGCAGGCGGGGTCTGGGCCAGTGCGGCCTGGCTGGCGCACAGTGAAGCGATGGCAACTGCCAGAAGCGTTTTTTTCGGCGAACGTATTACGGTCATAAGCATCCTCGTCACAGTGTTGGCGGAAACATTTACAAAATTCCATTATCGATACTGTGACGAAGACCCCGCAAAGTCAATTGCGCCGCACTGCACCATGCGAGATAACAACACTGTGCAGCGCTTTCCGCATGCGCTTATTTGTTTAGTGCGCGGCAGGCGCGCCGCGCTTGAACAATTTGCCGACCAGGGTGACGCCAGCGAGCACGATGCCGCCGGCGATGATGCCGGCAACCGCACTGATCAGCGACGTGGTCAGCACCGACAGCACGCCGCCGACCACCGCCACCGTGCCGGCCGCCGCGCCGGCCGCGTCGACCAGATGCGAGAGCGCGGGAATGCCATGCAGCAGAATGCCGCCGCCGACCATGAACATGGCGGCGGTGCCGACGATCGTCAGCAACTTCATCAGCTTAGGGGCGGCGGCCAGCAGCACGCGGCCGATCGATTGCACCGCGCCATTGGCTTTCTTGCTCAGGTGCAGGCCGAGGTCGTCCAGCTTGACGATGCCGGCCACCAGGCCGTACACGCCAACCGTCATCACGATGGCAATGGCGACCAGCACCATCACCCGTTCGACAAACGTTGCCGTGGCAACCGTACCCAGGGTAATGACGATGATTTCCGCTGACAGGATGAAGTCGGTGCGGATCGCGCCCTTGATCTTGTCTTTTTCCAGCGCACACAGATCGACAGCGGGATCGGCCAGCGCATGCACCAGCTCGTCGTGGTGCTTGGCGTCTTCTTCCGGGGTGTGCAACAGTTTGTGCGCAACCTTCTCGAAGCCTTCAAAGCACAGGAAGGCGCCGCCCACCATCAGCAGCGGCGTGATGGCCCAGGGCGCCAGCGCGCTGATGCCAAGCGCGGCCGGCACCAGGATGGCCTTGTTCTTGAGTGAGCCGACTGCCACCGCCCACACCACCGGCAGCTCGCGTTCGGGGTCGACGCCGGAGACTTGCTGGGCGTTCAGCGCCAGATCGTCACCGAGCACGCCGGCGGTTTTCTGGGCTGCCACCTTGCTCATCAGCGCCACGTCGTCGAGGATCGCCGCGATATCGTCGATCAATGCCAGCAAACTGCTTGCAGCCATCTGTCTTGCTCCAATTCTTGTGGAAAACAGCCATCTTACCCGACTCGCGCGCGCCGCAGACGGCCCGGGCTACCCCGGTTTTTTGCGTTTCAGGCCCCAAATTCTGCAGCTCGTCGCTTTTTGCAACCGCCGCCATTGTGCATACGTATAGTTCAGACAATGCCTGACGCGAAGCCGCCCGGCAGCCAGCCGAACCATTTATGAACAGCGGGAATACCGATTTCCGCGCTCCTCGCGAGGTAAGACCATGACGACCGAACTCGAATCGAACACCGCCGCTGCCAGTACCGCCCGTGCGGTCAAACGCAAAACCCGCATCACGATTTACCTCGATGACGAGGTATTGCAGAAGTTCCGTTCGCTGTCCGAACAGAGCGGCAAAGGCTACCAGACCCTGATCAATGCTGCGCTGCGCACCCGTCTGGCGCCGCCGCGCATGGAAGGCGCGCTGGCTGAATAAGCGCTGTGCCGCCTGCCCGCGCAGCCCGCAGCAGCAGGGTTTTGTCAGACAAACTCCGTCGTGATCCAGTCACAGCGGGGCTTACTTTTGTGTGATGCCCTCAGAATTTATTACACGTGGCAATAATTCATGCTAATCTTCCCGCTCTTTTAACTCGGGAGGATTGTATGAAAAAAGGCGAACTGATTGCGGAATTTGCAAAGCGT
>DASWMN010000399.1:0-2407 GCA_036399735.1 Telluria sp.
AGCAGAAAGCGGATGTGGACGGCAAACTGGGCGAGCCGACCATTTACGACGCGGCCAACAAGGCCAAGCTCAAGCAGCTGCTGGCGGACCAGTCTTTCTACAAAAAAGACCTGGCCGAGCTGGAAGGCCAGTGGCTCGAGCTGCAGGAACAGCTGGAAGCGCTGGCGGCGTAAGCGCAGGTGCTGGCAATCGAACGCACGATGGGGCGGATCCGGACCTGGCAGTTTGTCTGCCTGATGTTCCTGTGTCCGGCCGCCCTGGCAACCGACGCAGACAGCGTCTACGTCGGCAAGGTGCTCAATCTGAGCAAGAGCAGGATCGAACTGGACCTGGCAAGCTCGGTGATCCACATCGGCTTTGTCAGCGACCGCGACACCATGCGTTCGCTCGAAAAAATCAAACGCGGGCAGGAAGTGCGCGCCGTGTTCAACGCCACGCCGGCCGAAGGCGGCGGCAGCGCCATCAACCGCCTGCTGGCGATCCGCGTGTGCGCGCCGGCCGATCCGGAATGCGATACCGACCGCCAGAACAACAGCGAAGAAGACAAGGAACTGCAGAAGGCGCTGGCCGCGGCCAAACAGAAGCGCCAGCTCTGCACCCAGGCCATGGACGCGACCCTGGCGCGCGACCCCCGTTACGTGCCAAAGTTTCCCGCCCCGCCTTCGGCGGCCTTCCAGGCCAAATACAAAACCCTCACCAGTGAGGAACGCGCCTGCGCAAAGCGCTTCAGCCAGGCGCACCAGGGTGCCTTCATCGAAGCCTGTGAAATGCATCGCTGCGGCGACAATGTGGGTGGTGGCTGCCTGCACATGGCGGCCTATCTGATGTACGACTCGGTGCTCGACAAAGCCATCCAGAAATGCCGCAAATAGGCCCCCGCCTGATGTGGCGCATACCGCTGCTGTTGCTGGCCCTGGTCAGCCAGGTCGCGACGGCCTGTCGCAATGAACCCATGCATCTGCATCGTGAGCACGCGGCGCTGGTGGCCCGGGCGCGCGGCATCGTGCTGGTCAAGGTGGACAAGGGCGCGGTGCCGGCAAGCTGCCGTTTCGCATGGTCGGCACCTTGAAAGGCCGGCCCCGGACACGCTTGCCTTTCCGTGTGCATCAGCGCCCGAGGACGACGCCGACGAGGTGCTGTCGGCGCATGCGACGCCTGCCTTCTGGCAAAGCCGGATGGGGCGCCTGGCCGTAAACACCGTGTGCCGGCTGGCCGCGCCGCGGGTCGGCATCGGCCGCACCTACCTGCTGCTCATCGGGGCCCCCGACAGCAAGCAGTTCGAACAGATCGGCGGGCCGGACGACCGCTGGCTGCAGTTCGTGCGCATGCAGCTCGGCGCTGCGCGATAAACGCGGCAGCGCGCAAGCCAGTCCAGCGAGCATGTCAGGCCACGCGCTGCTGCGACCGGTCGCGCTTGATCGACATGAGCTTGTCGATATCGACCAGGATCAGGCGCTTGCCGCCCACTTCGCCCAGTCCCAGCAGGTAGTCGCACTCCCCTTCCCCGTCGGCGCCCGGAATGGGACTGATCTGGTCCGGATACATCCCCACCACATCGGTCACGCCGTCCACCACCATGCCGACCACGCACGATTCCAGCTGCAAGATAATCACGTCGGTCATGGGGCCGGCGGCAGCGGCGCGCTTGTCGAACGCAACGCGCATGTCGACGATCGGCATGATGACCCCGCGTGAGACGGCCACCCCGCTGATGATGGTGCCGTCCGAGGCGAAGCGTTCCAGCGACTTGAGCGTTCTGAGTTCCTTCACCTTGCGAAACTCGACGCCGTAATCGTTCCCCCCAAGCTGAAAACTGAGGAAATCCATTTTGCCCCGCAGGGCAGCGTGCGCTTCAGTCCTGTCCATGGTGGTCCCCTGCTAACGATGAAGCCTTATCGTAGGCCTGGCTGCCAGTTCGACTGTTGAGTGTGGTCAATATTTCCCAACGAACAGAATGGCTTGCAAAGCAATTGGAAGGCTTTACAATGGAACACCGATGCTACGTGGGTAACATTGCAAAACTTGAGGAACAACGATGTTTCAATGGCTGCAAAACCTTTTCTCCACACCGGCCCCCAGTGCGGCGCCGGCCCGGCCCGCGCCAGTCGCACCCGCCCCGGTGGCGCGCCCGGCTGCTGCCGGCGCCCATGGGGGCCCCGCCTTCGACCAGCGCGACAGCGTCAACGCGCGCTATTATCACTGGCTGTTCGGCACCGGCGGCATCTCCGAATTCGATACCAGCGAGCCCGAAAACCAGGTCCTGGCGGCGCTGGCCGCCATCCTCGCCTCGCAGCAGTCCGGTGCGGCGCTGGTGCGGCGCCTGCCGGGCCTGATCCCGCAGCTGCTGCAAAGCCTGCGCAGCGATAACTTCTCGGCGGTGCACCTGTCGCGCACCATCTCCAGCGAC
>DASWMN010000400.1:0-14329 GCA_036399735.1 Telluria sp.
CCGGTAGTACTGCTTCCAATGCGCCAGCGGCAATTGCGCATACAGCGCGGCGGTGCCAGTAACTGCGCTGGGCTGGGTGACGGTGATAGTGGCCACACGGGGCAGCTCGGCGTTATTGAGGAAGGCCTGCCAGTCGTAGCCGGGCGCGCTTGCCGCCAGCGTGCTGGGCGTCATTGGATGGTACATGCGGACCGGATCGTACGTGTCTTCGCGCTTCCAGTGGGTTTGTGCGATGCGCGTTTCCAGTGCGATGACCTGTTGCGCTACTAGCGCCGGTTGGCGCATGCCGGACAGGCGCGCCAGCGTTGTCAGGTAGTCGCGATAGGCCGCCAGTGCCGCGCCAAAACGCGCGTCCTGCGGCTGCAAATAGTAAGCGCGGTCGGGCAGACCCAGGCCGCCCTGCCAGGTCATGACTCGGTTGATCGTGGGGTCTTTCAGATCGGGGAATACGCGCAGCCATACCGGCGTTTCTATCGTGCCCTGCATCCGTCCATTGAGCGCGGCCAGTGCGGACGGCGTGTGCACGGCATCGATATCGCCTAGCAGACCGCCCAGCGGCGCCAGTCCGGCGCGCTCGATGCGCGCGATGTCCATGTAGCTGGCGTAATAGGCGCCGATCTTCTGCTGCAGCGTGCCTTGTTTGTGGCGTTTGACGGCCAGCTCATCGACGATGGCCCGGATGCGGGCATCGGTGATGTCGTTGACGTCGATGCCGATCACGTAGCGCTTGTTCGGCGGGATCGGTGTATCGCGCAGCCACGCGCCATTGGCAGCCATAAACAGGTCGTCCTGATAGCGGATGTCGGGCATGGCAGCCAGACAGCTGCCAGCCAGTTGAAGGAGAAGGGCGCCGATAGCGAATTTGCGAGCATGCATGAGAGGTCTTTGTATGGTTGAGATGGCCCGAGTCTGAACTATGCAATGCAGCAAGATTTGGAAAAGGTGCCGAGCGGCTATACGCGTGGATAAGCGGCGCGCCAGGTGGATACCTCCGGTAACACTTCTTACGGGAATCGTCTGTTTGTGAAGACCTTAGTGCGGTTTAATAGCTTCGTGGGCCAAGGAAAAAAACCTGGCCCATGACCCGGAAAGGCAGTATCTACCACGGTCCACTTTTCAGACAGGAGTACACCATGATCAAGAAAGCCCTCGTATTCGCAGTGTCAGCAGCATGCCTGGTGTCCGGCGCTGCGTCCGCCCAGTCGTATGACCGTTACGAGCGCAGCGGTCGTGTAGAACGCACTGACAACGCACAACGCCAGGATCGCAGCAGCCATGACGGCCGTGACTCGCGCTATGGCGACCATGACGGCCGCCGTGATGGCAACCGTTACGACAACCGCTACGATCACCGCAACGACAACCGTTATGGCAACCGCTACGACAACCGCTACGAGCACCGCAGCTATGGCAATGGTTATGGCAACAGCTATCGCGCCCAGATGCGCCGCGGCGAGCGTCTGTCGCAAAGCCAGTACTACGTCGTCAACGACTGGCACCGCAACAGCCGTCTGTACGCCCCGCAGCGTGGCTACCAGTGGGTGCAGGTGAACGGCGATTACGCACTGGTCGCGATTGCAACCGGCATCATCGCCCAGGTCTTGTTGAACAATTAATGGTATGTTGATGCCTCCGGGGCGACCCGGAGGCATTTTTTTTTGGAGAAAACGATGCAAAAATTGAGCAGCAGCCTGATGACGTTCATCCTCGGCGCAGCAGCCCTGGCGGCGTGCTCCCCTAAACCCGTCAAGGTCGAAACACCCGTCGCCGCGACGCCGCAGGCAGTGCAGGGTGCGGTGAAACTGCTCGGGCAGTGGAACGGGCCCGAGGGCACTTATCTGCAGGTGGGCGGTGCGGATGGAAAATACGCTGTCACGATCAAGAACCTCGATGGTCCACGCACCTTTCAGGGCCGCGGTACGGGCGACACGATCACATTCGAGCGCGACGGCAAAACCCATACGATCCGTCCCGGTGATGGCGCGGCAACCGGCATGAAATGGCTGGCCGACAAAAAGGACTGCGTGGTCATCGAAGCAGGCGAGGGCTATTGCCGCGACTAGGCTTGCTTGACCGGGTATGGCAAAACAGTAAGAATATCCATTCCATCGCCACGAGAAAGCATCCATGCATCCTTCCATTTTGCGCTTTGGCGGCTTGCTCGCCGCAGCTGTATTGAGCACTGCGGCACAGGGCGCGGAAGCGATCGATACCAGCAAGCTGTCCGACAGCAGCGTGACCCTGGTCGATCTCAGCAAGAGGGGCAGCCCCGGCAAAACCTTTGCCGCCGGCACCATCATCAATGCGCCCATGCAGGACGTGTGCACCCTGCTGCAGAACTACAGCGCCTACCCGGGCTTCATGCCGAACACCACGTCGGCCAAAGTGTCGCCCGCCGATGGCGGCCAGTCCCTGGTCGATATCACGCTCTCGCTGCCGATGGGCAAAATCAAAAAATACCGGCTGCGCATGACGCCGAAAGTCTCGCCCGCATCGTGCATCCTGGCCTGGAAACTGGTCCCCTGGCCCGGTCTGAAGCAAGAGGAAACGATTGTCGACACCACCGGCCAGTGGCACCTGACGCCGGGCGCAACGCCTGGCAAGACCGTGGTGCACTATTCGGTCTACACCGATCCGGGACCGATTCCGTTCGGCCTGGGCTGGATTGTCGACAGCCTCAGCAAAGACAGCATTCCCCAGACCCTGGACGCCGTGCGCAAGCGCGTCGTCCAGCGCTGATTCAGATTTCCTGACCCCCGGCAAGCCGTCGGCGCAAAAAATGCGTACGACGGCTTGACTTGCTTTCACCTGTCAGATATTCTTTACACGTGATGACAAAACTTATTAATCAAAACGGGGATGCACTGCTGGCGGCGCTGTCGGCCCTGGCCAATCCGCACCGGCTACGCATCATTGCTGCGCTCGCTTCTGGCGGGCGCAACTATGTCAGCCAGCTGGCGCGGGAAATTGGCATCAGCCGGCCCTTGCTCCATCTGCACTTGCAAAAGCTGGAAGGCGCGGGACTGGTCACCAGCAAGCTCGAGCTGTCTGACGATGGCAAGGCGCTCAATTATTTCGAGGCGAGTGATTTCGCCCTGGAACTGACGCCAGCTGCCATTGCTGCCGCAGCCGTATCCCTGACCACCAAAACTGAACCCTAGAGGACGCCATGTCTGAAGCTATTTACGTGTTTACCCTTGCCGCATTTTTCGGCACGATCATTACCGTGTTTGCCATCCGTTACACCTCGCTGAACCGGCAAGCCAAGGCCCGCAACGACAACGATGAAAGCTACCGCGAGCTGGCAGCCCGTGCCACCCAGAGCCAGGCGGAAACGGCGATCGCCCTGGGCGCGGTGAATGTCACGCTGGCAGAATTGCGCACCCGCATCGCGGGCCTGGAAAAAGTCCTGCGCGAAGTGGAGTAAGACATGGAAACCAAAGCCGTCCCAGTGTCGCTGTTGCACCTGTACCTGTTACGTGCGATGTACCTGCTGATCGTGGTCGGGCTCGGCGTCGTGCTCTGGCCCGGCATCATCAGCCACGCCAAACCCTGGACCCTGAGCGGCGGCGTGGCCAATTGTATGCTGGCCGCGTTCTCGCTGCTGTCCTTGCTGGGCTTGCGCTATCCACTGCAGATGCTGCCAATCCTGATGTGGGAGCTTGTCTGGAAGGCAATGTGGCTGGGAATCGTGGCGTATCCCGCGTGGGCGACGGGCACCATTGACGAGCCGACCATGGGCACGGCAATCGAGTGCATGGTGGTGGTCCTGATTCCCATCATAATGCCTTGGCGCTACGTCATCGACCACTATTTCCGCAAGCCAGGCGCACGCTGGCGCTAGAGCCGGATAAGCGCGGTATAGTGGCATTTCCACGGCGTACAGCGCCGGACGGCGGGAGCCTGCGATGGACATGAAGAAGATCAACGCCGGAAAACTGCGCGCCATTGGCTACGACCCACGGGCACGGGTCCTGCGGGTCGAACTGGACGATGGCAGCGCGATCGATTACGCGGGCGTCGGCACCGAAGTGTGGCGGCGCCTGTCCACCTCCGGCGCGGCATGGAGTTTTTACCGCGACAATATCGAAGAAGAATTTACCGGCAAGCGCGGCGTGGCAGCGCCACGCGCGCGTCCCGCTGGCCTGGACGATCTGTTTGGCCCCGCCACCGCTGAAGATTGAGGCAGCGATGGCGGAGACCAAAACCAGACCGACGGCGCCAGCGTGGCTGCCTGCCTCGCAGCCCGCGCCAGCGCCGCCAGATCGTATCCCTGCCATAGCTGGCGCAACTGGTACGGGTACAAGAAAGGTGAGGATGTCTCGGGGCAGCCTATCGGATGACCTCGCGGTTCAATTACTCTGACGCACCCTTGGCCTTCGCTTGCCTGGCCCGCTCTGCCGCTTGTGCCTTGCTCAGGCCCGCTTCGAAACTGCGCATCTGCGCTGCCGCCTTGGCCGTGGTCGTCGCATCCTCGCGCTCCGTGATATCTTCGGCGATGCGGAAGCCCTCGGCCACGCTGCTGCGATTGTCCGTTCCCGCATGGCCGCGCGCAGTGGGGCTGGCGCCGACCGGCCCGCTGTTGTAACTGCCGCCACGATGGATGGCCATGACGGAACCGTGGAACGGGGCGCAATTATCCTTCCAGGCCGTACCGTCGGTCGGGGCATTTTCGTAGCTCAGGTGCTGGCAGTCTTCGACCAGTTCGCCCACATTGCCCAGCATGTCATGCAGACCCCAGGCATTCGGCGCGTACATGCCAACCACGGTGGTCAGTTCGGCGCCGTCGTCGCAGGCGATTTCCTTGCGGGTCTTGCCGGTCAGGCGTGCAATGGCCGGCTTGCCGCTGCCGTCGAACACATTGGCGTGCTGGCATAACCCGGCCGCGTCGTCGCCAAAGGGATAGCGCGTGCTGCTGCCCGCGCGCGCCGCGTATTCCCATTCCGCCTCGCTGGGCAGGCGATAGCGCTTGCCCGTTTGCGCAGCCAGCCACTGCAGAAAGGCGTGCGCATCGTCCTGGCTCACGCACATGACCGGGTGGTACTCGCCGGGCGCGTTGACCGGGGAGTTCCAGCTGACCTTGCCGTTATCCATACCCCAGTCATTGGCGGCCAGTACCCAGCAATCGTCCCCCATCTTGTAGCCGGTGGCGTTAACAAACTCGCGGAACTGGCCGACTGTGGTCTCGTATTTGGCCAGCCTGAAGGACTTGATTTTGACCGCGTGGACCGGTTCCGAGTGGGGCGAATCCGGATTTTTGGGGTTGGCGCTGCTGCCCATGGCGAAGGTGCCGCCCTGGATCGTGACCATCGGCGGCGCGGTCGCCGTGACCGGCGCGGCCAGCACGCTGCCACTCATGTTCGCCAGGACGAGCAAAGACAGAAGAAGGATATTTTTTTTCATTGAACAGGTTTTGAGAGAAGACGGTCTGAATGACCGGCAGTGATCGGCGATCACGCAGCGCTACGATCTCACCCACAGAACCTGGACGCGAGCGGCAAGCGATGGATCGACGGCAGCGCCGACGAATCGCAAGCCCTCCGCTTACATCGCCTTGAACAAATGCACGTAGGCGCGGCTGACCCGCAGTTCGCCGGCATGGCTTTTGATGCGCAGGAACAGGCGGCTGCTTTCGTCGCGCCGGGTGCCGTCCAGGTAGTTCAGATTGATCAGGGTGGCGCGGTGCACCTGCCAGAATTGATCGGGATCGAGCTGCTCGGCCAGTTCGGCAATCGTGGTGCGGATCAGGTATTCGCCGGCAGCGGTCTGCACCACGGTGTACTTGTCGTCCGCATGAAAGAACAAAACGTCGGCCACCGCAATCTGGTGCACGTACTCGCCCTGGCCGGCGCGGATGAAGCGCAGGCGCGACGGCGTTGCCGGGCCGCGCGTCAGTTGTTGCAGCACCTCCGCCAGGCGCGCATCGGGCGGCGTGACCTGGCCGGCTGCCTGCAGCGCCAGGCCCGGCCTGACCCGTTCGATCATGCGCGCCAGCCGCTCGGTTTTCAGGGGCTTGAGCAGGTAGTCGAGTGCGGCGTGGTCGAAAGCCTGCACCGCATACGTGTCGAACGCGGTCACAAACACCACGCGCGTGTCGCCTTCAATGCCCTGGGCCACCTCCAGGCCGCTCAGGCCCGGCATCTGAATATCGAGGAAGGCCAGATCCGGCTCGAGTTCCTCGATGCGTGCGGCGGCTTCGTTGCCGTTGCGGGCCACGTGCACAATCTCGAGTTCGGGCCACAGCAATGCCAGCTGTTCCTGGAGATACAGTGCCAGGTGCGGTTCGTCGTCGGCGATCAGGGCGCGCGTCATGTTCGTGTTTTGTAGGGCAGGGTGAGTGAAGCGCGCATGCCGACGGCCTGGGGAGCGAGCGTCAGCGAGGCCTTGTCGGCGTAGCGCGTGTGCAAGCGTTCGCGGATATTGGGCAAGGCCATGCCGTTGCCACGCCTGCGCGGGCGATGTGGCGCGTCCAGGCCCAGGCCATCGTCATCGACGTCAATGGCGAGCTGGCCATCGACGACGTAGGCGCGGATACACACCCGGCCGCCCTCGATCTTCGGTTCCAGGCCATGTTCGATCGCGTTTTCCACCAGGGGCTGCAGCAGCAAGGTCGGCAAGGTCGCCGCGAGCGCGGCCTCGCTGGCATCGATCTCGAACTGCAGGCGGTCTTCCATGCGAATCTGCAGCAAGGTCAGGTAGCTGCGCACCATCGCCAGTTCTGCCTCCAGCGTACTGTCGGTGTGGCGCAGCTGACCCAGGCTGGCGCGCAGGTAGTCGGTGAATGTCTCCAGCATTTGCCTGGCGCGCGGGGTGTCGCGGTCCATCAGGCTGTGCACATTGGCCAGGGTGTTGAAGAGGAAATGCGGCTCAATCTGCGCCTGCAGCAGGCGCAGCTGGGCTTCGGTGGCCTGATGCAGCAGGGTGTCCTGTTTCACGCGCAAGCGCCACCAGAACCAGTTGGCCCCGGCGACCACCATCACAAAAGCCAGGAACTCGGTTTTTGCCACACTGCTGCCCATGAACGAGCCCCAGGCATTCCACCCGCTCATCCAGGTGTACGCGGTCAGGCTGAGCGCGCTGCCGAGCACAATCCCCGTGATCGCAATGACGTTGATGACCAGCGCCGCGCGCCAGTCGCCTGCTTCCGAGATGGCATCGATGGTGGCCGACGGCAGCAGCCGTTCGATGACGCGCGTGGTGGCCAGCATGGTGTACGCGACACCGAGGCACATGAACAGATTGAACAGCAGCGAAGCGCGCCACCAGCCGAGGTCGCTGACCCGGCCGGTCAACAGGCCGTTGATCAGCATCATGCCAAAGCCAAGGGGCAAGGCCAGCGCGGCCCCGACGGCGAGCTGGGCCCAAAGCGGCTCGGCCCGGTGTTTCTTGAGTACCCAGAACGAACGCCAGGCAAGCTGAAATGGAGAACGAATTTGCATAGGAAGCGATTGTAGACTGGACGCCGCCGTCACCGGGCCGAAAAGCGACGAAACGACGCTATGGCCGATAAAATGCAAGGGTTCTCGGCGGCTTGCCGGCTTGTGCTGCCGGCAGTATCTGTGATGCCGTGTGCGCGGATTCGCTGCTGGTATGGCTTTGATGTGGGCAGAGGGCGGTCCAGGATGTTATAGCGATCCGCGGCGCAGGCGAGTGCCTCCGGCCGGTCGCGGTTTCGCCGGTTCTTCCTGGACAACCATGGCATGGGGGACCAGTCCCCCCGTCATTTCTGCCGAGCGGGCGCTGCAAGAGGTACATGGCAACATGTAGTTTGTATAGGGACTTCCTTCAAGATTCGGCGTGCTGAACCGGTTTACTCTTTCGTCCCACCACATCGCCAGTTGCCCCACAAGGGCGCCTTGAATACGCCGCGTTTTTATCAGATTGAACGCTTTGGGTTCAGCGCAATAACGGCTGGAGTCAGCCACTCTCCACGCTGTATCGAGCGGCCTTTGAATGGTCGGTTCATCGGAAATCCTGACGTTTGGGTCGCCCCGGTACAGGTATTGATGGACATTGCCACCTGGTATGCACAGGGCGTCCAGATTCGTCGCCAAGTGCGCCCGGTCCGGGTAGGGATGGCGGTTTGCCCAGATGCCGAAATTCTTAATATGCTGCCGTGCGATCGGTTGCGACGCGGGCTGAAAAAGGCCGCAGCGCAGCGCCACGGCGCATCCCAACAGGCTCCGGATCGGAAGCATCGCGGAGTTCCAGTTGCCACCTACCTGCACGTCGTTCGCCGTTCTTCCGAAAAAACCATAGGGGAGCGCCTTCAGTTCATTGATAGCAGCCCGCAAATCATTTTCATCAGGCATGTCCTTGGGGGGCGCGAATGCGCCGCGAATGAATTGCCGAGTATCTATGTGCGAGGGCGAGTAAAAAATCGCGGCAGTGTCGCTGGTAAGGCAGTTGATCCTGCGGTAGGTGCTGCCGATCGCATCCTGCAATTCGACTTGAAGTTGATTAATGGCGACGTCGGGAATGTCGCCGCCACCGGATGCCGTGATGACAAAAGTCATGTCGTGCGCTGTGCCCAACTCGACGATGCATATTGCGCCCAGGCTTCTTGGGATGCTTTGCCGTGCAAAGATGTGGCACAAAAGCTCTGCGGCGAGAAGTGTATTTTCTGTGGGTAGAGGGAAGGCCCCGAACCCCGCCTGCTCCGCCCGAAATCCGGCCAGACTGGTTCCAATCTCGTAAAATTCACGCATTTCAGCAAGCATGTCTTCTCCCGTCGTTCGCCGGGATTGATACCAGGCGCAAGGCCGTCCAATTTGCCAGGGCTGGCATGACCCGGGCGCATGCTCGTGTCGGTTTCTTCTTCCGACGTTGAAAGTATCACATCATCTCAGCATGGCCACGGGACAGTCGCTCTTCTGCAACTAGATCGTCACTCCGGATGACAGAACTCGGCGGATCTGTGGTTTAACCCTACAAACGCCTGGTCTGCGCTTGGTCCCGACGATGGCGGGAGAAGTGGGGGCGGGAAGGGGGATCAATTGCCTGGCGTGGCAACGCGAATGGTGTCGAGAACAGCGCGAACGGCAGCCGGAACCGGTACTGAACGGTTGCTGCTGCGCTCGACATACACGTGGACGAAATGCCCTGCCGCGCAAGGCAGCGCCTCGTCATTGCGGTACAAGGCGATCTCATAGCGCACACTGGAATTACCCAGCTTGGCCACGCGAATGCCCGCATGGACCGTGTCCGGAAAACTGATTGAGCTGAAATACGCGCAGCCTGAATCGACAACGAAACCGACGACTTCACCTTTGTGAATATCGAGCACGCCGCGTTCGATCAGAAACTGGTTCACCGCCGTATCGAAATATGAGTAATACACCACGTTATTCACGTGGCCATAAACATCGTTGTCCATCCACCGGGTCGGGATAGCCAGGAAATGCGGAAACTCGGCGCGCTGTGCGTTTTTCATGGATTCAATCGATTATTGTTGTGCCAGGGAGGCCCAGCCGGCTTTGGGTGTCATGTCATTCAGATTCCAGGCGTCGGGATTGAATGGACGGGCGCTTGCCTTGTAAATCGGATAGCCGCTCGATTCGGCTTCGCTGTCGACAATATGACCGCGGCCTTCTGCGACATCGGAGAGAATCTTGAAGTCGACCGCGTCGCGCATCCAGGGGCGCATGCCGGCGCTCATGTAGATCGCGGTTTCCAGGTCGGCTGCTTTCAGCACCGGCAGGTTTTCCGGCAGATAAGGCGTGACCGCAGTCAGAATGGCGGCCCGCGAGGCGGTGTAGCGGCTGGTCATCGGCAAGGGCGCGCCGGCATCGTCGACGGCGATATTGTCCTGCATGAAAACGCTGACGTCGCCGGCCCCGCCAAGGCTGAACAGTGCGGTATTGGGCCGTGTATCGAGTCCCGCGCGATAGACATTGCCGACCATCGTGACCAGGCCTGTACGCGGGGCACGCTCGCCCCATTCGTGCGCGATCAGATTGTAATGAATCGCCTTGAAGCCGGGATTGTGGATCAGGTTATTCACCACTGCCACCCGGGCGCCGCCTTTGACCAGCGGATTGCGTTCGACATTGGAACTGAACAGATTGCCGTAGAACAGAATCATCTCGGCGTTGTCGTGCACCAGCGAGCCTTTCGAATGCTCGCCTTTTTTGTGGGTGGAGTCGCGCAAGCCTTCAGCGATGATATTGTGGCTGAAGGTGACGCGGTAGGAAGAGCCCAGATACCACTCGTCCGGTGACTCGCCATTGAAGCGGGGCCCGGAGGCGGTGAGGTTTTCATCGGTGGCCCAGCTGAAGCTGCAATGGTCGATGATCACATCGTGGGCGGCGCTGGTGGACAGGCCATCGGACTCCCAGCCGCTTTTCTTGGCCTTGCCGAATTCGCCGGGACGCACGGCGATATGCTGGACAATCACGTCGTGGGTGGCCACGCCAAAGCCGCCGCGCACAAAAGTGATGCCTGGCGCCGGCGCGGTCTGGCCCGCAATGGTCACGAAGGGCTGGTCGATGCGGATGGTGGCGCCTTGCAGGTCGATCACGCCGCCCACTTCAAACACGATGATGCGCGGCCCCTTGCTGGCCACCGCAGCGGCGAATGATCCGGGGCCGCTCGCGTTCAGATTGGTCACCCGGATCAGGGCGCCGCCCGCGCCGCCCTTGGTATTGACGGCCCAGCCCCTGACGTCGATGCGCGCCCGGTCCATGGCAACGGCGGCGCCCGCGTTCGTAATGTGCAATCCGATACACGCGCCGCACAGGGCGGCAGCGCGCAAGAATGAAGTCATGTTCATTGCGGCTCCTAAACGATCAGGGCAGGGTGGCTGGCGGCGCAGCCGGGGGCTTGCTCAGTGCTTGATGTCGCTCGCCGGCATCAATTCCTCGACCGGGGTCTTGCCCACGAACAGCTGGGCGCAGTCCACCTTGTCGAACTGGTAGTGCTTGCCGCAGAAATCGCAGTCGATCGCCAGCTGGCCCAGTTCGTCGAGCGCTGCATCGACTTCTTCGCGGCCCAGCATCTTGAGCATGTTGCCGACTTTTTCGCGCGTGCAGCTGCAATAGAATTGCGGATGGTCCGGCTCGAACACGCGGATCGTCTCTTCCCAGAACAGGCGGTTCATCAGGGTTTGGATGTCGGTCGACAGCAGCTCGGGCTGCTTGAGGGTCGAGGCCAGCATCACGGCGCGATTCCAGGTTTCCAGGTCTTCCGCTTCAGTTGCTTGCACCACCTGGTCATCCTTGCCGCTGTGGCGCGGCAGCTTTTGCAGCAGCAGGCCGCGCGAGACGTGCTCGTCCGCACCCAGCCACAGGCGGGTATCGAGCTGTTCCGAGCGCAGCATGTAGTTTTCGATGACGGTGGCCATGTCGTCGCCGTCCAGCGGCACGATGCCCTGGTAAGGCTGCTGGCCGGGCATCTTGTCGACCGGATCGAGCGTGATGACAAAGCGGCCGTGACCGCTGGCGTTGAGCAGCTCGCGCAGGCTGGCGTTGTCGGCCACGCTGGCGCCTTCGGCCAGCTTGGCGGTAGCGCGGATGCGCAGTTCGGAGTCGCACTCGACCACCAGCAGGCGCACCGGACCGTCACCATGGATCTGCATGATGATGGCGCCGTTGAATTTCAGATTGGCGGACAGCAGGGCAGCGGCCGCCACCATTTCGCCGAGCACCGTCTTGACGGCGGGCGGATAGCTGTGGCGCTGCTGGATCTCGCGCCAGGTGTCGGAAATCTCGACAAACTCGCCGCGCACGGCCGCGTTGTCGAAGATAAATTTCTGCAGGGTGTCTTTGGTCGTCGTCATGTCTTTATCCAATTTTCTTCAGTTCCGTCTTGAACAGCTTGGCGCGCGCCACATAGCTGGCTGCCGACAATTCAAGGCGGGTAATGTCTTCCGGCGTCAGTGTGCGCACCGCTTTGGCGGGCGTGCCGATGATCAGCGAGTGGTCAGGGAAGGTCTTGCCTTCGGTGACCAGCGCGCCGGCGCCGACCAGGCAACCCTTGCCGATCACGGCGCCGTTCAGAATCACCGCCTGGATCCCGATCAGCGAGCCGTCGCCCACCGTGCAGCCGTGCAGCATGGCCTGGTGGCCAATGGTCACGTTCGCGCCCACGTTCAGCGGGAACCCCAGGTCGGTGTGCATTACCGTGCCTTCCTGCACATTGCTGCCGCGGCCGATGGTGATGCGTTCGTTGTCGCCGCGAATGGTGGCGCCCGACCACACCGAGGCGTTTTCCTCCAGGGTCACCTTGCCGATCAGCGTGGCGGAGTCGGCCACGTAGGCCGAAGCGTCGATTTCAGGCGCGTGTTCGCCCAACTGGTAAAGTGCCATGATGTCTTTTTAGGTGAGAAAAGGTGGAATGCGCTATTTTACGCCGTCAGCGGGCTTTGCCAGCCTGACATCGGGAAATGGGGCCGACTGCCCGGAATTCAACAGTCCGGTATAATTAGAACGGTCGTTCTTTTATTCTTCAGGCATACCATGAAACCCTCCCGTTCCGAATTCCTCACCATCCGCGGTCTGCGCACGCATGTGCGCCACTGGGGCCGCGAAGGCGCACCCAAAATCTTTATGGTGCATGGCTGGATGGACGTGGCCGCCTCCTTCCAGTTCGTGGTTGACTGCCTGCAGGGCGACTGGCATGTGATTGCCCCCGACTGGCGCGGTTTCGGCCTGTCCGAACGCACCCAGTCCGACACTTACTGGTTCCCCGATTACGTGGCCGACCTCGATTATCTGCTCGACCACTTCTCGCCTGGCGAGCCGGTCAATTTGCTGGGGCACAGCATGGGCGGCAACGTGGTCAGCCTGTACGCCGGCGTGCGCCCGCAGCGGGTGCGCCGCCTGATCAATCTGGAAGGTTTCGGCCTGCAATCGGCCACGCCGGACCAGGCCCCGCGGCGCTACGCCAAGTGGCTGGACGAACTGCGCGATCCGCCGTCGCTGCGCAGCTATCCGAGCCGCCAGGCCGTGGCCGCGCGCCTGCAAAAGACCAATCCGCGCCTGTCGGACGCACGCGCCGACTTCCTGTCGCAGCATTGGGCAGCCGAAAACGCGGCCGGCGAATGGGAAATCCTGGGCGATCCCGCGCATAAAAAGCCATCGCCCCTGCTGTACCACGTGGAAGAAGTACTGGCCTGCTGGAAGCAGATCACGGCGCCGGTGCTGTGGGTCGAAGCGGCCGACACCAATATGTGGCAATGGATGGGCCCGAAGCCGGAAGCGCGGATCGAGATTGACCGCCGCCTCGGCCATCTGGCCAGGGTCAGCGCGCGCATGATGGACGACGCCGGCCATATGCTGCATCACGACCAGCCCGAAGTGCTGGCCCGGATGCTGGAAGAGTTCTTGGCCGAAAGCTGAACGCGGGGGAGGAATTCCCGCAGGCAGCGTACAATGAGAACTTCCCTCTATTGCCAGCAAGCCGGGTTGTTCCAAGTATGAATGTAGATTTACATTGCCACTCCAATGTTTCCGACGGTGTTCTGGCGCCGGCCGCGCTGGCCGCGTATGCGCGTGATGCCGGGGTCGATGTCTGGGCCCTGACCGACCACGATGAAGTGGGCGGGATTGCCCGTGCGCGCGAGGCGGCGCTTGCCGTCGGCATGCGCTTCGTGCCCGGCGTGGAAATATCGATCACCTGGGCCAACCAGACCGTGCACATTGTCGGCTTGCAGATCGACGCGGCCAATGCCGCGCTCGTGAACGGCCTGGCGGCAACCCGCAGCGGACGTGACGCGCGCGGGCGCGAGATGGCCGACCAGCTCGAAAAAGCCGGCATCCCGGGCGCCTACGAAGGCGCGCTCAAGTATGTGGACAACCCGGACCTGATGTCGCGCACGCACTTCGCACGCTTCCTGGTGGAATGCGGCGCCTGCGCCAGCATCCCCGAGGTGTTCCGTAAATACCTCACCGAAGGCAAGCCAGGCTACGTGCCGCACCGCTGGGCCAGTCTGCAGGACGCGGTGGGCTGGATCCGCGGCGCGGGCGGCATTGCCGTCATCGCCCATCCGGGCCGCTACAAATTTGGCGTGGTGGGCGAGGGCGCCCTGTTCGACGAATTCAAGCAACTGGGCGGCAGCGCGATCGAAGTCGTCACCGGCAGCCACACGACCGAGCAATATGCCGTGTACGCCGAGCAAGCGCGCCGCTATGGCTTCCTGGCCTCGCGCGGCACCGACTTCCACGCCCCCGGCGAATCGCGGGTCGAATTCAGCCTGCTGCCACCCCTCCCAGGCAACCTGACCCCCGTCTGGCACGACTGGTTCTAAGCCACGCGAAATTTTTTGTGCGGGTCACACCTCAATTCTGAAATGTTTTTCAATCGGGGTCAGACCTCAATTCTGAAATGTTTT